>VSPO01000132.1 GCA_009775375.1 Muribaculaceae bacterium
TCCCCTGACTCCTCCCAATCCCCGCCCCCTCTCCGCGCTGAGTCCTCAAAACGGCGATAGCCGTCGATGCCCGCAAAACCCACTCGCCGCCAATCCCGTCAAATCCCCCCGAAGCTCCTCCGCCAACTGCTTCCAAAACTCGGCGGCTTCCGGCAACGTGACCGACAGCCACCCCTCCAACACTCGTGCCACCAAATACTCATGCACGGCCTCCTTCACCCGTATCCGCCAAGCCTCACTGCCAGCCCCGGCGCTCAGCATCAACCGGAATTCTCCCGGAAACGGATCCGAATTGCTCAGCACGTCTCTCGCCGTAGGCGACTCCGTGACGCCCCTCATCACCAGCCCAACCTCCGAAAATGCCAACGACAACAGCCGGTTGACCCGGTCGATGTTCCCTGCCTCGCAGATGTCAAACGTCTGATGGAGGCTATGGGCCGACATCTTGTCGGCCCGTATGTCGCCTGCGACATACGCCATGCTGGATATGTCGTAGAGCAACGCCTCCTTGCTGAATACCAGCTCTCTCGTCATCTTCCCGAGCATTCTCAGCGCTATCCCCGCCTCTCTCTTCCCCTTCCGGGGATTTCTCCTTAGAGTCTTGCCGTGCTTCCTCATGGCTGCGCCTCCTTTCCCTCGGGATTCTCCGTCGCCTCCCATTTCCGCATCGGACGACTCCGCTTGCTCGCGGCCTCCGAAATGATTCGCAGACTCGACTCCGCCATCGCCGAATATTCCTTCGCGTCGCCCTTGTTGGTGATTGTAAACCAATCGGCTACGGCCATGCTGACCACGTACTGATGGGCGGCTTCCGCCAAGGTGTCGATGGTCGAGAGATTGTAGTTCGACGGCATCACAAGGCTGAGTTTCAGGTCCTTATTCATGTCGATCAGCTCGTTGCCCGTACTGACCGCCGTATGGTCGAGATACTCTCCCAGCCGCGTCTTTAGATTTGCGAAAGCCATTGCCACGCTGCGAAGCACCTGGTTGGCATTCTCCTCGTCGTCATTGGCCTGCATATTGGCCACTTTCTCATGATTATCCCCGTCGTGACGGCTCTTCCCAGTCAGATAGGTCTTGTTCTGTATGTCATAAACGATCTCATTGAGATCAAGATTCAAAAAAACGGTCATATTCTTTCAAAATAAAGTATAAAGTATTAAGTATTAAGTCCGATCCGAGTCCGGCATGGGGAGCAGGCCTCCGAGCCTGCGGCCTACTACCGTCCGGCCCCGTGTCCATCCCAAAGATACACAAAGACATAAAAAATCAACAAAATAATTATGATTATATGTCATTATGTATTTATGTATCCCTACCTATCTGTCCCGTGTCACGCGTTGCCCTCCTGGGTCGGCGTCGATGATAGAGATTCCTCTCAAGCTCGTTGAGAAGCCGATCGGTCTCGCTCCTCCATTCCTCCCACTTCTCAGGCATCGTCAGCCGCATCCATCTCCCTGTGGCCCAGGCCGCAAGATACGACCGGAAGGCACTCTCAGCCGCAGGCTGCATCGAGTCTTCATACGATCCGCTGACCTCCAGCGTCATCCTGACTCTCTCCCCGGAGAAATTCACCCCCACAACAAACGGCCTCAACCTCTCCACGGCTGCCGCACAGGCATCCGACAGGTAACGCTCCAGAATCCGGCGGTCGCCTTCGGCCGTGGCTACGCGCTCATAAGTCGCTCCCTCGCCGCTTTCGCTCTTGGCTCCGGCATAGGCCGTGGCCTCGCCGATCATCTCCTCTATCGAGCTTTTTTCTATGTCAAATTCAAGTTTTTTCATATTAATTTTGTTTTTTATTAGATAATTCATTAACTTTGCTATGTATTGTTTAAGCATCCCCATTCCCTTCCGGTCATGCTTTATCTGATACGTAGCTATTAATAATAATTAATCTCTCTCATGAAGTTGTTTATACTTTTTCTTTTTCAAGATTTCGTCAGATTTTCGAGATGGTTTTGAATCGCGAAGAGGGAATTTAGCGGGCTAAATGACCGATGAGCGATTCAAAAACAGCCGAAAAGATGATGAAAGATTGGGAAAGAGCCCTAAAAAAGGAAAAAAGCCTTAATCAACTTCACTTGCGTAAAAAGTTTAAACAACTTCACAATTATGGAATTAACTCCCGAAACTGTCAAAGATCGCCTGCTGCTTTTCCTGAAAGACCAAAGGATCAGCAAAACCGAGTTTGCCCGGAAAATGGGGTTGTCGGTGGCCTATGTCAGCGCTATGCGCAAATCGCTCCCGGAAGACAAGGTCGTGAAAATGACCGAACTCTTCCCCCAACTCAATCGCGACTGGCTTCTCTACGGCGAGGGGGAGATGCTAATCGAGCCTCTTGCCCCGGCCGCCGACAACGGCTTCATGATTCCGCTGCTCCCCGTCGAGGCATACGCCGGTAATCTCCAGAACTATTCCACGAGCGTGGCTCTGCGGGATTGTGCCTACATCGGATGCCCGGTGAAGGGGGCGGATTTCGCTATCCCCATCTCCGGCGACAGCATGGAGCCGGAAATCCACAACGGCTGCATCGCCGCGGTGTGCCGTATCAACGACCGGGCTTTCATCCCGTGGGGCCACCCGATGGTGCTCGACACGGAAAACGGAGTGCTGCTGAAGGTGGTGCTCCCCTCCGAGCGAGGCGACGACTTCATCGAGGCCCACAGCTACAATCCGCGCTATCCCGACCTGCAAATCCCCAAGGAGAGCGTGCTCGGCCTCTACCGCATCGTGGCCTACATGCAGCGGTTCACGACAATGTAGCCAACGCATTGATGCACTTCTGATATGCCGCCGGTGGGATCTCGATCTCCCCGGCGGCGCTGATTCTCGGGGCGGGCATATACCATCCTTCGGCCACGACGTCGGTGCGCCGGCAGCTGAAAAGCTCCAGACTGAGCTTCCCTTCCTCGTTGAGGCAGAAGAAGACAAGCGGCCGGCGTGGCGTGCCGCGCAATCCGGGGCGACCGTCGTCCTGGAGCCGACGCTTCCAGTCGTCGTGGCTGTGCACCTCCGTGGCTCTCCGCTCCCAGCTCGTCATCCTGACGTCGTAAAGGAGCAGGAAATCATCCGGAAGGGGAAGCACCCCGCGTCCGTCATCGTCGATTCTCAGCCCCTCGTCGGGAAGAAGCCGCCAGCCCGTCAGCTGCATCCTCGGGGTCGAGACCACGGCTTCCGCCGCGGCCTCTTCCACCTCCTGCCGGATTCTCTCCCTCAGCGTGCAGCCCCCTTCGGCTTCCCCCTCCCAAAGGCATTCCTTGGGATTCTCCCCCATCAGGAGCAGCACGTCGTCGATCAATTCATCCACTTTCATAGACTTTGCTTTATTATTTTCTGGTCTCTGAATTCTTTGCTACTCTCTATCAGCACCTGAAGCACCGGGTCGTCTGTTGTCAGCGAGGCCCAGCGGATGCCGTAGCCCGACGAGCGACCGCCCGTGAAGTCCACCATGGTCCAGGCCTTTCCAATCCTCGCCAGCAGTCGGAAATCCAAAAGCCCCGGCACGACATAGCGTTTTCTCGTTGCCTTGCGGGCCCTCCTCATTGCCGCCCCGGCCTTGACAACCTTTTTCACAACCTCCGTCAACTGCAGCTCCAGAAATCCCTTCTCATCGGAATCTCCCGCCGATCTATCCTTTTTCTCTTCCATAAATCTAAAAATTAAAAAACTAAAATCTAAAAAACTAAAAACTAACGACTAAAAAACTAAACTCTCCCCACGCACGGCTTCCATTCCACCGTGCCGTCAGCCTTAACCGACGCTTCCCACATCTGGCCGGCCTTCGCCGTCGTCCCCATGCCGGGGCAATCCTCCACGAGATAGAAGCGAGCGCCGTTGTAGACATCATCCCCCGAGGGAGCGGTCTTCTCGTCCCAGAGAACCCAGCGGTCCACCCCCTCCGAGGCAGCCCCGCCTTCGCCGTCGATCCATATATGGCACGATCCCTTCAAAGCCAACGCATCCCAAATGAGCACGCCGCTGCGGGTGGCCTCCTCCCCCTCTACGCGGTCGGAGAAGGAATGCTCGGCGGAATAGACGTAGTGCACGAGGCGGTTCTCTCCGAGCAAGGCCCCGGAATTGCTCCAGCCGAGGCTGTCGAGCGCGGGCTCACGCTTGATCTCGATGTCGCCGAAGACGGTGTGGAAGTTGGTGACGGTCCAGCCGATCGAGTTGACCTTCGTCGTGATCTGTATCTCCGGATGCTTCGAATAGTCTATACGCTGTATCGCCTCCAAGAGGTTCTTCCCGGCAAGGAGTATCGCGCTGCGGGGCACGTCCTCTCCCGTGAAAAACATCTTGGCAAGGGCTATCACCTGCTCCACCGTCCATTGCGCCGGGGCCTGCATCTCGCGCTTGATCTGCCAGCGGACGCCCTCCGTGGTGTAGACGGTCTGCATCCCCATCCTGTCGACGGAGAGGCGGAATTTCCCGCCGCGTCCCGACCATAGGGTGCGGTTGCCCCTGACCTTGAAGTTGGAGATGGCCTGCTCGGCTATGATCGACTTCGAGAAGGGTATTCGCTTCTTCTGGCTGGCGAAATAGTCGCTGACCACCTGGTTCATCCCCCTTTTCTGTAGATAGACTCTTGTCGGGGCGGGCACGATCATATCGGGGTCCACCTCTTTCTGGGTCTCGTAGAGGGAATTGGCGAGGATGAGTATCTCAGTCCGGGCCGGTATTACGGGCACGTAGCGGTCCTCGTCCCCGGGATTGTCGAGACTGCCGTTGACGGCCTTCACCACAGGATTGTCCGACACGGCGTCCCTGCCCACCACGAAGAGCATCAGGCTTCGTCCGGGAGTCCTCCTCCCTTGCGCGTCGTAGCCGTCCACCCCCTTCACGAGTAGCGTGCAGTTGGCGCGAGGCACCATCTTGTCGTTGCTCGACAAGGGCAACGGGCATTGCGTCTTGTTGCCGCCTCCGCATTCGCTGATGGTGACGACCGAAGCCCCCGGCTCGTCGATCATATAATGGTCCACCTCCGGACTGTTCACCTTCACGCGCTTTGCGCACAGCATAAGGTTCATCAGAGGCGCGTCCTCACTGTTGAAGCGGAAAAGCTCACTGTCGATGTCGCTCTCGATCAGATTCCCGGCATTGACCCCGCCCGTTGCGAGTGCAGCCGTGCTGACGGTGGTCGGCATTCCCGGCACCTGGGTCTTAGCCCCCGTGCTGCCTGCCACGGCCTCCACCGAAGCCTCACTCACCCTAAATTTCTCACCAAATTCATTATTATTTTCCATAATCAAAAAATTAAAAAAATTAAAATATCAAATTTATAAAATTCATGATGGCCAAAAGCTATAAAAGCCATAAAAGCTATAAAAGCTATAAAAGCTATAAGTTCCCAAATCATTTCGCGTCTTTTGCGAGATTGAAAATCGAGTCCTTCGTTGGCGCAAACGTATCCGCGCCGGTGATGTCGGGCAATTCCTCCCTCTCCTCCGCAAACAGCTCAGTCTCTATCCGCGCATTCCGGCCCGCAAGATGACCCTCGTCATATGCCTCCTTCCTCACGCTGTCAAACCGCAGGGCCTTCAGTAGCATCTCCAGCACTCGCCCGCTGACCTTTCCCTTCAGCGCGTCGACCACCATCTCCGCCAACAGCGTCAGCAAGGCCCTCACCACCGTCGCAGCCAAATCATGCTCTTGCGCGAAGCGCCTTATCTCCTCAAGCGACGCCACTATGGCGCGCTTCATCGCATAGGGACATCCCTTGCGTTCCTCCTCGCCGCCGGCAACGCCGTCGGGATTCTCGCTCACGCTCCGACCGAGCTTCTCGCCCACGGCCTTCCCGATTAGCTTCTCCACCGTAGCCGGGGCTGGAGCCACGCGGAAATCCTCGGGCTGTACATCGGTCTTGCTCCAGATTCCTCTGACCATGTCGAGGAATTCGCCTACGGAGCTTTTCTTTCTCTTGTCGTTTTTCTTTTCGTTTTCTTTCTGTTTCATAATTTTGTTTAAGCGCTTTGTCGCTTTTCGTGATGCAAAATTACTATCAATTTAAGCAATGCTATTGTTATTTTGAGGAAAACTTATTAATTTTGCATCGAAAAATATCAACAATGCCCCTCTCTTCTACCCTAAAACCGGGCGTAAATATCTGATTTTCACCATAAACAACAAAACAAAATTTATGAAGAAAAAAAATTCCGTTTCGGAGTTCTCCGACCAAAGAAATCGGACCCTACTCCAAAATTTCCGCAAGGCGCTTGCCGAGCAGTCGCGTGCTTCCATGACAAAGGCTTTCAAATTGGCGGCCGATGCGCCGGCCCCGCGCTTCTGGGTCAGCGATACGAGGGCGGCGGTGGTCATCGCTAAGATGATCGCCGGAGAAAACCCCACCGAGAGTATGAACCCTGAGAAAAAAGAGATGTACAAGGAGCTGTTCCGTCGGTTTCTGGAGCTGCGAAAGGTGCGCCCCGACGAGTCGATCGGCTCGCTCGTCTTCGAAGTGGTCAATCAGGCGGCTCCGCGCTCCTATATATCCCCGAAGCGTGCGCAATCAATAATCTACAAAGCCAAAATACTTAAACGTCAAGAAAATGAACAATAATATCTTCCCCTCGCCTATCCATTTGGATATCTCCTCCTCTTCGCTGGCCGGCCCCGAAGTTCCCTCCGTGGAAGAGATGCTCGCTGAAAACGAACGCCGCCGCGCTCGTCTTCTCGTCCCCTACGACCCCATTCGTGGCGACGCCGCCGACCCCCTGCGCGTCCCGTTCCGCATCCCGGGACTCGACTGCGGCGAGGTATGGGTGCCGCGCGAGATGCTGGTCGATCCGTTTGCCGTTTCGCTCATGCGCACGGGCTCCGTGGATGCCTTCATCCGCACGGAGCACCATACAGAACCCTCCGATCTGCTCCGAGAGGAGGTCTGCCGCCGGTTCATACGCCTGCGCATCCGCCATGATTTCGCGTTCTGGGCGGCAAGCTTCGTCTATATCAAGACGAAAGGGGGCGGTCCCGACTCCCTGTTTGTGCTCAACTATCCCCAGCGTCGACTCGTGGCTATGCTCGAAAGTATGCGCCGCGAGGGGAAGCCGATCCGGTTGGTGCTGCTGAAGGCCCGTCAATGGGGTGGCAGCACGTGTGTACAGATCTATATGGGATGGCTCCAGCTGGTCCATTCCGTGGGTCTTAACTCGCTGATTATCGCCCATCAGGGAATCGCTACGGATGAAATAAAAGGGATGTTCGACCGTATGCTTGCAAAATACCCCGACTGGCTGCTGACCGATGCCGACGGCGAGCAGGTGAAGGGGAAACGCCTCGAAGGGGCGGGCTACACGAAGGGCACCTACCGCGTCCGCGCACGCGACTGCAAGGTGAAACTCGGCTCGGCCGAACGGCCCGACTCTGCGCGTGGCGGCGACTACAATCTTGTGCATTGCTCGGAGGTGGGACTTTGGAAGAAGACCCCTCAGAAGACCCCCGAACAGATCATCCGCGCTGCCTGCTCGGGTATTCTCCTCGCTCCTATGACGATGATTGTGCTTGAGTCAACGGCCAATGGCACGGGCAATTACTTCTACAACGAATATCAGGCCGCCTCGAAGGGGGAGAGCCAGTTCCAGCCCCTTTTCGTGCCTTGGTTTGAGATTGAAAACAACGTCATTCCGCTTGCCGACCCTCAGAAGTTCGCCGCCTCCCTCATCGAAGGCCGCGAAGCCGCGCTGACTGTCTCCGACCGCCGCCAGCCGGGCGCATATCTGTGGTGGCTTTGGCAAAAGGGGGCCACTCTGGAGGCCATAAATTGGTATGCGCAGGAGCGTCTGAAATATGCCGACCATGGGGAGATGGCCTCGGAATATCCCTCCGACGATGTGGAGGCGTTCGTGCATTCCGGCGCCCGGGTCTTCGACAAGTATAAGGTCGAGGCCCTGCGGAAGGACTGTTTCCCGGCCCCGCTGAGGGGCGAGATCGAGGGCTACAGGCCATCGGGCCCGGAATCACTGAAAGGACTGCATTTCGTGCCCGACGCCAGTGGAGGATTGCAGATTTGGGAAGACCGCGTGCTTCCCTGTCCCGGCAATCTATTCAAGGACCGCTACCTGACGGTCGTTGACATAGGCGGACGCAGCATGAAGTCCGACTGGTCGGTGATCGTGGTCTTCGACCGCAATGGAATGGGACGCGGACGCAAGCCACGCGTCGTGGCGCAATGGCGCGGACACACCGACATCGACCTCCTCGCCTGGAACGCCGCCCGAATCGCCGCCTACTATTGCAAGTCGCTTCTCGTCATTGAAAGCAACACGCTCGAAACCCACGATCTCGACCGCTCTACGGAAGGCGACCAATCGCTATTCATTCTCAATCAGATAGCCGATGTCTACCCCAACCTCTACGCCCGCCGCTCCTCGGAAGACAACATCCTGCGCGGAGTCCCGGTGAAGTATGGGTTCCACACCAACTCGGCCACCAAACCGATGGTCATATCCCAGCTCATCAAGTCGATCCGCGAAGGGGAATACGTAGAGCGCGACGAGGAATGTCTGGAGGAATACCTTGCCTACGAACGCCGCCAGAACGGCAGCTACGGAGCCATCCAGGGCCACCACGACGACCTCCTCATGACCCGTGCCATCGGCCTCCACATCTGCTTCACGGAGATGCCCCTCCCCCGCCTCTGTCTCATAAACACCAATGACGCTGCCGACGAACA
>VSPO01000133.1 GCA_009775375.1 Muribaculaceae bacterium
TGAGTTTTTGTTTCTGCTTTTGATGAATTTTTATTGATTGGAAAACTTTAGGGAACCACTTGAGACGATGCTCTCACGATTCTCAATTATTTAAGGCTGTTAAGAGTCTTTAATGGTTTTCGACGGCAAAATTAATATATTTTAAAGAATGAAACAAGCAATTAATAGTTCAAAAATCAGCAAATCTAGACCAGGCAAAATCCCTCCCTCCGATAAAGACTTGCAAATCAGCAATATACTCAATTTATCATTTTTTGATATAAAATCATGATATGCGCAACATAAAACAACTTACCGCAGACTCGACGGTATCGAACCAGCGCAGACAAGACAGCATCAAACCACACAAACCACGATGGATTCAAACCAGTTCGTATGTTTGAAAAACGGTTGGATTGAGCGCAATCTGCGTTGTTATTATTTGGCGAGGGGCAGACTGATGTGTTAAGAGATGATTATCGGAGTAATCATTTCTTGACATAAATCATTACCCCATTAATCATTTAAGAAAATGATTAATGGGGTAATGATTTTTCATGGAAATTGTTGTCTACAAAAATCATATTTACTATTTTTGCAAATGAATAATAGTTTAAGCATGAGAAATCTTTTAGCGACATCCCACAGGCTCGTAGATTCGGTGGACGTATCCATCCATCGATATCTTTATGACTTAATAAATTGGGACGACCGATTAATAATGATAAAAGGGGCAAGAGGCGTTGGCAAGACCACAATGTTGCTCCAGCATATAAAAGAAACCTTCGGACATTCAGAGAAGGCTCTCTACGCGTCGTGCGACAACTTATGGTTCACCGATAATCGACTTGTAGACCTTGTAGACTACCACTACAAACATGGTGGCACCCACCTATATCTCGATGAAATACACCTTTATGAAGGCAACTGGCAAAGAGAATTGAAGAACATCTACGATTCATATCCGGATTATCACATTGCGTTTACCGGCTCATCAATCATACATCTTGATATAGCCCTTGCGGATTTAAGCCGCCGTTGTCTGCCATATCAACTTTACGGACTCTCTTTCCGTGAATTCCTAAGGTTTAAAGACATAGCCAATCTGCCGGCCTTTTCTCTTGATGAAATCCTTGATGAAAGCCATTGCAAAGAATGGCAGATAATAGAGACTCTGACCGTGAAGGTGCTTGCTGCGTTCGAAGAATATATCGGCAAAGGCTATTATCCGTTTTTCCTTTCCCAATCGGGCGGAGAATACCATGGCAGAATCGACCGTCTGCTCGACGCGTCAATCATGAGGGATATTCCTATGGCAGAACCGGTGGAATACGAAACACTTCTAAAGCTCCGGAAGCTGCTTTTCGTGATGTCTTCGGAAGTGCCATTCACCCTTAACGTCCAATCGCTCTGTCAGAAAATACAGGTTTCTCGCAACACAATAGTGAGGATGCTCGATCTTCTTGACAAAGGAGCCGTGCTCAGATGTCTTCACAGTGGCTGGCGCAGTCCCAAATCGGTGGCAAAACCGGATAAGGTATTATTCGACAATACGGATATTATGTCGGCACTCAGCAGCCGTAATGAAATCGGCACTATCAGAGAGACATTCGTGGCCTCGATGCTTGCTCCATTCCATACGCTTTATTATCCTCAAGTCGGCGACCTTTTGATTGATGAAAAATATCTTCTTGAAATCGGAGGGAAAACCAAAACATTCAAGCAGATTGCAGATTTGCCAAACAGTTATGTGGTGGCAGATGAAGAGGAGACCGGATTCGGCAACCGCATTCCGATGTGGATGTTCGGATTCTTGTATTGACGATGCAACGTAACGGAAGGAGGCTGTGTCAAAATAGATAAATCACGGGAAAATACCAGAAATCGTAGGGACATGCCTTTGCATCATCGACTGCGCCACCGGGGAAGTAAAGAAGACCACGCAACCTAAAGAGATGGACGAGGCCAACATCATGGCTTTCGGGAAAGCCTCCGACGGAGGAATACTCATCGCCGGCCACTACAACAATTTCTTTCACTATGACCCCCGAACGGAGAAATTCACAACGTTCGGCCACAAAGACTTCCCAACGTTGCACATGGCTTTCAGGAGCATAGCAGACGACGGGCTCGGCAATTTTTACTTAGGGCACGCGGGATATGGCTTCAGCGTGGTCAACCCAAAGACCGGGCAAACGGAGAACTACGTGCATGATCCCGTGAATCCGGAAAGCCTGCCGGGCAACAACGTGAGATGCATTCATATCGACATATACAAGAACGTCTGGCTCGGCACAAACCACGGGCTCGCCCTTTTCAACCCCGCCACAAAGAAATTCACCACATTCCCACGGGAGAAATCGGGCCAGACCATCTACGACAACATCTATTCCATCATGGAAGCCGACGACGGCCGCCTCTGGATAGGAAGCGACCTCGGGGGAGTCAGCCTTTTCGACATCCGCGACCTATCGCTCTCGAACAAGGAGAAACTTCGCTTTGAGACGCTACCCATTTCCGACAACAACGGCCTTTCCTCTCCTAACGTCCACGACATTCTCCAGGACTCATTGGCAACATCTGGATTGCCAACTACAGCACCGGGGTAGACTTCATCAGTCGCCGGCAGCCAATGTTCTCGCTCCTCCCCTACGTGCTGACGAAAGACAACCAGACGAAGGAGAAAACCGTATGGTCGCTATTCAGCGACACGGCCGGAGAGCTTTGGGCCGGAGGCGAGAACGAGGTCGTCAGATTCAAGGATGGCAAAATCAGCAACATCTACGACCTCACTCCCTATCTGCGCAACGACAAGGAATGCGTCTACGCCATCACAAGGGCCGGCGGAAAAATGCTGCTCAGCATTTTCGAAGACGGCATCCTATCGCTCGACCCCGAGACTGGAGCAGCCTCACGCCTGCCCCTTCCGGGAGAAAGAAACTATGCCAATACTTTCGTGAAAGCCACGGACGGAAGCATCTACATCGGTTCGCAGGGAGGCCTTTACAGGTATGACGACGGGGAAATCAGCCGGATGGAGGATATCTCAAAGGCCATATCGTATCTTATCCCCAACGGCATAGCATTCGACCCTCAGGGCAACCTATGGATAGGGACGTATGGCGACGGGGTCTTCATATTCGATAAAAACGGAGGACTGAAACATCATTTGAACGACAAGAACGGATTGATCTCCAATGCCGTGAAGCAACTTCTCGCAGACGCCAAAGGGAGAATCTGGATAGCAGGACAAGACGGGCTCAGCCTCATCAAGGATTACCGCACGCCGGGAGTCATCGAGAATTTCTACTATTCTTCGGGGCTGGACGACATACATATCCGTTCGGTGGTGGAAGACAGGGCGGGCAACATATGGCTCAGCAACAGCAGCGGGCTCACCCGCCTGAACATGAAGACCGGGCGTTTCGAGAATTATGACCACCGCGACGGGATGCCCCTGACAAGCCTTATGGACAGGGCCGGGTGCGCAAGTCCGGACGGCAACATTTATTTCGGATCGCTCAACGGCATCTGCAATCTAAAGCCGGAGTCGTTCACGATAAAGCCTGAAAATATCCCGGTCAGGATAGTGGAATGCCAGAACCTTCTCTCTCCCCACGACGGGAAAGGACATTCCACGGTCATGTCGGGGACGGAGAGGGAGGTAAAGGTGCCCTACGACATGAACTCCCTGAGAATCCTTTTCTCCACGCCTGATTTCGCCCAAAGCCGGAGCGTGGAATATTCCTACAAGGTGGAGGGAATCGACAACGAATGGATTCCGGCAGGGAAAAACCATTCCGCCACGCTTCGCAATCTTTCGCCCGGGAAATATGACTTCAAGGTCAGGGCAAGACTACGCAACCAGGACTGGGACGACTCCAACATCACATCGCTGAAGATCATCGTCACCCCTCCTTTCTGGCAGACGTGGTATGCCAAGCTGCTTTATGTCGCGGCGTTGGGAATAATCATCTGGCTCGCCATACGCTTCTACAAGCACCGGCTCCTGCTTAAGAGTTCGCTGGAGATGGAGCGACGCAAAAGCATCGACGAACAACAGCTCAACAACGAGCGTCTGCGTTTCTTCACCAACATCACCCACGAACTGCGCACGCCGCTGACGCTTATCCTCGGTCCGCTGGAGGACCTTGTGTACGACAAGAAGCTCCCGGCCAACTATTCCTCCAAAATCGGCACCATCCACGCGAGCGCCCTGCGCCTGCTGAGCCTTGTGAACCAAATTCTGGAATTTCGCAAGACGGAGACTCAAAACCGCCGTCTGGCCGTGGCCAAGGGGCAGATAGCGAATATCGTCAGGGAAATAGGATTGAGATACAAGGAGCTGAACCACAACGAAAAGGAGGCAATCAACATAAAGATTGAAGACAATATCCCGACATCTATTTCGACAGCGATATCGTGCATACGATTCTCAACAACCTGCTGAGCAATGCCGTGAAATATACGCCCCAAGGCTCCATCGACCTCACTTTGGGGAAGAAAACCGTAGATGGGGCAGACTATGTGGAGCTGTCGGTGGCCGACACCGGCTATGGCATCGACGAAAAGGATATCCCGCATATATTCGACCGCTATTATCAGGCCGACGGCAAGCATCAGGCCTCCGGCTCAGGCATTGGCCTGGCTCTCGTGCAGTCGCTCGCCGAGCTTCACGGGGCTAAGCTATCGGTGGAAAGCCAGCAGGGGAAAGGCTCAAAGTTTAGTTTCAGCCTGCGAATGGACAACACGTATCCCGACGCCCTCCACAAGGAGAAGGAGGCCATAATGACCGACGTTAAGGATGAAGAAGGAAGTTAAGCCGAAGCCACTGAGGGAAAGGCCACAGTGCTCGTGGTGGAAGATAATACGGAAATCAGGGAATATATCGAATCCTCCCTCAAGGAATCCTACAGGTGCTGACCGCCGCCGACGGCAAGGAGGGTTTTGAACTTGCCAAGAAATATCTGCCGGACGTGATCGTGACAGACATCATGATGCCGATCATGGACGGGCTGGAGCTTTGCAAGGCAGTCAAGAGCAACATCGCCACGAGTCATATTCCCGTCATACTTCTGACTGCCAAAGATTCTTTGCAAGACAAGGAGGAGGGCTACGAGACAGGCGCGGATTCCTACATCACGAAGCCTTTCAGCGCCAAATTGCTATCGAGCAGAATTAAGAACATTCTCGGAGCCCGACGCCGTCTTGCCTCGCTCATATCTTCTAAAATAAAGGCCAAGCCAGAGTCTAAACCGGCGACCGAAACCGCTGCCCCTGAAAAGGAGATGGAGCATCCGGCAGCCACGGAGATAAAACTCAGCAAAATCGACGAGGCTTTTCTGGAGAAATTCAAAAGCATTGTAGAGGAACGGATAGCCGATCCGAAGCTCGACATGGCTTTCATGCAGGAATCCATGAACATGAGCCATTCCACACTCTATAGGAAACTGAAAAGCCTGACGGGGATGTCGGGCAATGAAGTGATAAGGAAAATAAGCCTCAAGAAGGGCTACGAGATGCTTTCCGACGGCTACAACGTCTCCGAGACGGCCTACGCATGTGGTTTCGACCCCTCCTATTTCCGCAACTGCGTCAAAGCCGAATACGGCGTCTTCCCCTCCGAGTTCGTCAAAAGCAGAAACAAACCCGAGCAATAAGGGAGAGGGTCCAAGACCCCCTCCCTTATTACTTAATACTTCCTACTTAATACTTTGAAACAACGCTCCTTGAAAAGGAAGCGTTATTTCACAATTCCTTTTTCCAGATATTCGGCGAGGTTGGTGCGCACGCTTTCTCCGGCACGCTCAACGGCCACTTTGGCCATGTCGGCGTCTACCATCAAGTTGACGAGCTGCTCGAAACTCGTCTTCTTAGAAGGATCCCAGCCAAGCTCCCGCTTTGCCTTCGACGGGTCGCCCCAAAGGTTGACAACATCCGTCGGGCGATAGAAATCGGGCGACACTTCCACCAGCACTTTCCCGGTCTTCACGTCGATGCCCTTCTCATCGGCGCCCTCTCCCTCGAAGCGCAACTCAATTCCGGCACGGCGGAAGGCGAGAAGGCAGAACTCCCTGACGCTGTGTTGTTCGCCAGTGGCTATCACGTAGTCGTCCGGCTTCGGCT
Organism: Muribaculaceae bacterium; assembly: GCA_009775375.1. Classification (GTDB taxonomy): domain Bacteria; phylum Bacteroidota; class Bacteroidia; order Bacteroidales; family Muribaculaceae; genus Lepagella. The sequence continues at coordinate 6,106 of VSPO01000133.1, forward strand.
GCTGGAGAATCAGCCACATGCATTCCACGTAGTCGCGGGCATATCCCCAGTCGCGTAGGCTCGAAAGATTGCCGAGATAAAGTTTCTCCTGTTTCCCCTGCGAGATGCGGGCCGCGGCAAGAGTAATCTTGCGGGTGACGAAGGTCTCCCCTCTCCTCTCGCTCTCATGGTTGAACAGTATGCCGGAACAGCAGAACATGCCATAGGCATCGCGATACTCCTTGACAATCCAGAATCCATAGAGCTTTGCCACGGCATAGGGGCTGAACGGATGGAAAGGAGTGTTCTCATTCTGAGGCACTTCTTCCACCTTGCCGTAGAGCTCGGAAGTTGAGGCCTGGTAAATGCGCGTCTTCTCCACAAGACCGCTGAGGCGGACTGCCTCAAGAATCCTGAGAACGCCCGTGGCATCGACATTCGCCGTGTATTCAGGGGAGTCGAAACTCACCTGCACATGGCTCTGCGCCGCAAGATTGTAGATCTCGTCGGGCCTTACCTTGCTCACGACATGCATGACCGACATGGAGTCGCCAAGGTCGGCGTAATGCAAATGGAAATGCGGATGGCCTTCAAGATGTGCGATCCGCTCACGGAAATCCACCGACGATCTGCGAATCGTGCCGTGGACGTCATATCCTTTCTCCAACAGGAACTCCGACAGGTAGCTCCCGTCTTGTCCGGTCACCCCGGTGATTAGTGCTGTCTTCATGCCTAATTAACGACTGCCGCCGCCAGTTTATTTGCTAATGACAACATTTTATTTGAGTCACGCGTTTTATCATAAGAGACATGCCTGCCACGCTATAGGCATGAATCCGCTTTTATCAATATAAAAAAAACAATTTTATGGAATCACCGATCGAAACAAGACAACCATTCCGCCTGGGCTCGAAGATAGAGATCGAGCCCGGCAAAATCATCAGGCGCGAGCTCGTAAAGAACGACTACGGAGCCATCATACTACTCGCTTTCGACAAGGATATGGCAATCGACGAACATGCCGTGCCGTTTGATGTCATGGTTCAGGTCGTGGAAGGAGCCGTGGAATTCTCGGTAGAGGGACAGCCACACTATCTCTCGAAAATCGACTCCATCATACTTCCGGCGATGACGGTGCATGCCGTGAAAGCCGTGGAGCCTGCAAAGATCATGCTGACCCGTATCAAGGCCTGACGACCGACAATCTTTCCCTATCCCCTGCTGCAATGGCAGGGGATAGGGATTTTCCCATATAGCACGTTCCTTAAAATCACCGCTCCTACGGCCTCGAAATTTTAAGGAAAGATCTTCTAAAATAGGCTATCCCCGAATGCCTGCATCATTTTTTCAAGATATTCCGCGTCAACTTCGTCGAAAGTCGCGAGCTCGCTGCTGTCGATATCAAGGACTCCGGCTACTTTTCCGCCACTGAAGTATGGAACGACTATCTCTGAACGTGACGCGGAGCTACAGGCGATGTGTCCGGGAAAGCTTTCTACGTCATCGACAACGAGAGTGCGGCTTTCTTCCCAGGCCGTGCCACAGACGCCACGTCCATACTTTATGCGCGTACAAGCCAACGGACCCTGAAAGGGACCGAGAACCAACTCATTGCCCACGACGCGATAAAAGCCGACCCATAGGAAACCAAAAGTTTCCATAATAGCCGATGAAATGTTTGCCATGTTGGCCACGGGATCGGATTCATGGTTTATCAGTGCTTCCACCTGTGGCAACAGAGTGGAATAACGTTCTTTTTTCGACTCTCCGCCCACTATCAATTCTTCCGCCATATCTCAAATCATTAAAAAAAGCTGCCGGCCATTAAAATCTTCAGAGGGATACATCTAAATCCATTCCCTACTGCCGACAACAAATCTTAACGCCCCAATCTCCGAGTTTATTGCATCTCTTTCCGCTAAAAACAACAGCATTATAAGCTTGACCGACTAAGTGCAGGAACATATAAGTCGACTTATTCTCTATCCATGACTTCCCAGTGTCCGCCTTTGCCGGGACCGATACGACGGCTTTTCCCGGCCTCTTTCAACTGACGTATTATTTTCTCGACACCGGATTTTGAAAGCCCCGTTTGTTCTTGCAGTCCAGAAGAAGTTATACCAGAATTGGATCTAAGAAGTTCAAGTATTTTCTCCTTACCTTTCTCCTTACCCACAATCTCTTCCTTCTTACCTTTCTCCTTACTCTTCAGACTATATTTAGGGTCAAGAACCTGTAATGGCTCACTTTCCTCCTTACTTTTCTGTCCGGTTCTCCATAATGATGCCATATAGGCAACTGAGCATCGGCAAATCAGCCAATTACGATGTAAATCGTTGATTTGCCGATTATTTTTATTAACTTTGCAATCTGAATGGCAACCCTAATGAAAGAAAACGAGGCTCAAGCCGAAAACCCGGTGCATGAATTTTGAGAAAAGTGTTAAATTTGTGGCATGAAAACCGCAGATGCAAT
>VSPO01000134.1 GCA_009775375.1 Muribaculaceae bacterium
TTGCATCTGCGGTTTTCATGCCACAAATTTAACACTTTTCTCAAAATTCATGCACCGGGTTTTCGGCTTGAGCCCAAGAAGTCGGGACTTGGCGTGGACTGGCGCGGATGTCATTTTGTATCCATAACTGTCTTGACCGGGTCTGAGCCGAGCCATTCCAAGGATTTAGAATGATTAAGCCCTCCGGAGGATGGATCCTGCCGGAGGGCTCTTTAATCAACAATAACTTTTTTTCTAAGGTATTTGCTTAGATGTTGCGCGGGTTGGCGTAGAACATCAGTATCTTTTGGCGCATGAGATATTCGTAGCGCGACTGGATGCGGCTTATCTCTGTCTTGAAGAGGTTGTTTTTGGCTTGCTCATAGTCGGCCTGGGTGGCACGGCCAAGGTTGAAACGCTCACGGGTTGAGTCGAACGAGAGACGCGTCTTTTCAAGAGTCTCTCCAGAAGTGACGTAGCGTTCGCGGGCACCGACGGCCTGATAGTAGGCCAATTGAATCTCCTTATAGAGGTCGAGGTTGCGCTGGTCGTAGGCCAGTTCGGCATTTGCTTTCTGAAGCTTTGCGCGACGGATGCTGTTGCGAGTGTTGAAACCGTCGAAAATCGGGATACGTAACGAGAAGCCGAGATATGTGGAAAGGTTATGGCGCATCTGCGGCCCAAAGCCCTCCCCTTCGAATCCACTGACCTTATAATAGCTCGACCCCGTTCCCGCACTGAAGCTCAGCGTAGGCAGATAGCCCGACTTGGCAAGAGAGATGTTCTCCTTGGCAACGTTGACCGACTGGCGGGCCGCCTGAAGGGTGTTGTTGGTGGCAAGCGCTTCCGAATACACCTGGTCGGGACCGGGAATCGGAGGCTCAGCCTCACCAAGGGCAACGATATCGAATCCTTCCACCGTCTTCAACTGAAGAAGATTGGCAAGATTGACCAGCGATGTCTGCACGTCGTTGTCGGCCGTGACCACCTGCAGACGGTCTTGCGCCGCCACGGATTCGAGATCGTAGAGCGTGGCCTCCGCCACCTTCCCGGCCTCTATCAACGCCTTCTGCCGCTCAACCTCAAACGCCGAATACTCAGCCTGCGAACGGGCAGCAACAGCCACCTCCTTAGCATAGAGCACCTGCAGGTATTGCGAAATCACATTCAGGGCGACATTGTCTTTGGCAGCCTCGTTCTCAAGCACATACTGGAGCAAGTTGGCCTTCGCCACCTTCAAATTGCGGTATTCGCTCATCCCCTGGAACAAAGGAAGACTGAGCCCGACATTCCATCCGAAATTCGACGTATTGCGGTCGGCATACGTATTGTCTTGCTGCAGGGCACGTCCGAAATTGAACGACTGCGAAGCGGAAGCGTCGAGCGACGGCAAGAACTTGTCTTTCGCTTCCGTGACCGACTGCTCCCCCTCCTTGATTTTCAACTGCTGCTGAAGGATATTGATATTATGAGCCACGGCATAGTTCACGCAGCTGTCGAGCGACCACTGCTCAGCCTGCCCTGTCTGCACTGCGGCAAGCATAGCCACGGCGGCAAGAAATTTCCTATACGTTTTCATGACTTACTGCTTTATGATGCTACCCCTGAGAGGAGTCTTCTTTGTTATACCTTTGCTCTTCACCTCTACCATCAGGCCGTCGGAAAGCCCTGTCTTGATCTCCTTCTTGTCGAATTTCTGAGCCGGCACGGAGTCGAGAAGCACATAGACATATGCCTTGTCGCCCTCATATTCCACGACACTCTCCGGGACAGCCAGGACATTGGAAGCACTCTCCAGCACGACATTGGCATTCGCGCTATATCCGGCACGAAGCTTCGCGCTCTCCTCGGCATTAAGGGCCGCCTTCACCTCAAACGTGTTGGTGCCGTTGTCGTCGCTCGCCATAGGAGCAATCTTCTCGATCACGGCGGGATAGTCAGACCCCGCGATAGCACCGACAGAGATGCTTACGTTCATACCCTCGCTAATAAGGTCAACCTCAGTCTCGTCGACCTTTCCCTTGAAGATAAGGTCGGTCATGTCGGCCACCTTGGCGATTGTCGTGCCGTCGTTGAACGTATTCGACTGGATAACGGAAGAACCGACCTTCACAGGCACCTCAAGCACTACGCCGGTGACCGTGGAGCGCACAAGCGTGTTCGAGCCCTGGGCATTCGCGGAGGAAACACCCTCACGCACGATCTTCAGTTGGTCTTCGGCCTGGTCGAGCTCCTTGCCGGCCCTTTCGAGGGCGGCCTTGTCGGTCTCAAATTTTTCGCGGCTCTCATACTTTTTTTCGTAAAGACTCTCGGTGCGCTCATACGTGCGGCGAGCCTCATCGAGATTGATCTGAGCCACCGACACCCTGTTGAGCGCCGACGAAAGCTGCGACTCCTCCGGAATCACCTTGATCTTGGCGATGATGTCGCCATTGTTGACCTTGTCGCCGGCCTCCACGAGAATCTCACTGATGATGCCCGAAATCTGGGGCTTGATATCGATTTCGTCGCGGGGCTCGATCTTTCCGGTCAAGACGGTGGTCTTGTCGATGGTCTCAGTCGAGGGATATTGCAAGGAGTATTTATCCGCCTCCTTCTTGGAATTTAGATAGAGATAGAAGAACGTGCCGACAAAGATAACGCCGACCACTACCCAAAGCAGGATTTTAAAGAACTTTTTCATATCGTGATGTTGTTTTATATTTTGCAATAATTGATAATCAGGTTATTTACTGTTTAGTGCCTCCACAGGCTTTATACGCATGGCCTTCACGGAGGGGATTAGCCCGGCGAGCAAGCCAAGGAAGATGAACGTCCCGAGGATTGTCAGCGCCGAAACGAAACTCATTTGGAAATTGGCCACGGAAACAGAGTCGGGGGGATTATTGAGATGCTGCATGACCCCGAGAATCACGGCCGCCAGGCAAAGCCCCGCCAAACCGGAAATCACGGTCAAGACCGCTCCCTCGCAAAGCACCTGCACGATGATGTCGCGCGGCTTCGCTCCGATAGCCCTGCGGATGCCTATCTCCTGAGTCCGCTCCTTGACAATGACCCACATGATATTGCCAATTCCTATCACTCCGGCAAGGAGCGTCGACAAGCCGATGAAGAGGGCAAGAAGGTCGATGCCCGTGAAGAGCGTCTCCACTTGCTCAAACATCTCAGCAATATTTATCGACCATATAGCCCCGTCGTCGTCGGGATTTATGTCGTGGCGCCGATAGAGCACGGACTGCATCCTGGGAATCAAATCCGAAAGACTCACCCCGTCTTTGGCCACCATCATCAGGAAGTCTATCTTGTCGCCATATCCATTGGCGCGCCGGAAAGTGGAGGCCGGAATTATGATACTCTCGTCGAGCGATCCGTTGATATGAATCTCCGAAGCATCGCCGACTACCCCTATCACGGAATAGGCCGACCCATTCGCATCGATCATCTTTCCGATCGGCTTCTCATCGCCGGGGAACAGCTGATTGGCCACTTTCTTTCCGATAACGGCCACTTTCCTCTCCCCCGCCACATCGGCGTCGTTGATATACCTTCCGCAATAAAACTTCGGCACCTGCATCTGAGTATAGTTGGACTCAGCCCCGATCATCTGGCCGGAATAAGAATACTTGCCATTCTTGAACGTGGAATTCCATTTCTGGAACACCGGAATGACGGCCTTAAGCTCCGGGAACGATTCTCGCAGGATGCTGACATCCGTGAGATCCATCTGCCAGCCACGTCCTTTCTGATATCCCTTATAAGGCATCGTGGTGCGGTTGGGGATTATGCCGCCGCTATTGGTGGAAAATCCGATGAAGTTGCGTTTAAGCATATCCTCTCCACCGCGAGCTCCACCCAAAAGCAGAGCGAGCATCGCCACTCCCCAGAAGATTCCGAATCCGGTCATGAAGGTGCGCGTCTTGTTGCGGGCAAGCGTAGCGCCTATTTCCTTCCAGTTTTCTATGTCGAATATTGTCAGTTTCATAGTTTCTCTTTCATTATTCGTCGCGCAGAGCCTCGACCGGTTTCACTTTCAAAGCTTTCAGGGCAGGGAACAGACCCGCCAACGCCCCGGAGACAATCAGCACGAGCGTCACCTCGAAGGCAATCGCCAGACTGACCGTGGGATTCCTCAGCATCTCTCCATCATCGACGAAGTGGGCAATCAGCTGCGTGACCATCATACCAAGCACTATTCCGATATACCCGAACAAGACCGTAATGGAGACTGACTCGGCAATCACCTGGGTCAGGATTTTCCTCGGCTTAGCCCCGATTGCACGGCGGATGCCGATTTCGTGGGTGCGCTCACGAACGGTCACAAACATGATGTTGCTGATTCCGACGATGCCCGTCAGCAGCGTCAATATGCCGAGCACCCATACACAAGTGTCGAGAATGCCCATTGCGGCTTTACCGGTCAGCGAATTGTTGAAATAATTGCCGACATATATGGCATTGTCGTCCTTCGAGTCGAAATTATGTATGGATGAGAGCGTCTCGCGGATTCCATCTTCGGCAGCGGTGCCGTCGGCTTCGGTAGAGACATTCTTAAGGTCGATTGAGAGATTGTCGAGCTTATTTTGGTCGGAAGAAAGCATCCTGGCAGTGGTGAAAGGGATATAGACATCCCTTCTGTTGCGGCTTTCATACACACCGACCACCTTCATCGACAAACCGTTGCAATTGACCCTTCCGCCCAAAGCTCCCTCCCCGTCGGGCGGAAAAAGCTGCTTGGCATAATACATTGGAATCACAATCACTTTGGCCTTCTCTTGCATATCGCGGTCGTTGATAAACCGGCCCTGTTTCAGATCGCCGGGGTTCAGACGGGAGGACTCCGAAGGATAAACGCCACTGTAGGATTGGCTCACCTCACCTTTGGAAGTGGACAATTTTCCCCCACCGCTGACCCTGGAACTGATAGCCTCCACGTATTTCTGATTTCTGGCAGGCACAGCCTTAAGGTCTTTGTCGTCGAATTCGATATAGCGTCCCTCGCGGTTGCCATTATACGGCACTGAGGTCTTGCCGGCCCAGATGCGTATCATCGCCGTATTGCGCGACAGCATGTTGTAGTCGAAAGCGTTCGTCACGCCCCTGGCCATGCTGAGCAGGACGATGAGCATGAAGATGCCCCACGTCACGGCGATGCCCGTCAGAGCCGTCCTCAGCTTATTGTGGCTGAGGGTCTGCATTATTTCTCTTGCAAGATCAGTCATGGGGCTAAACGATATCTGGTGGAGTAAGGATTTCGCCGTCGGGCATCACGCAAGCCTGCGGCTTGGAAATGCCGTCGGCAGGGATGTCGGCAGGGACGATCAAGCCGTCGGAGATGCGGATCAAGCGGTCGGTCTGCTCCGCCACACCCGGGTCGTGGGTCACGATTACGATGGTCTTCCCCTCCTCCTTATTGAGCTCGCGGAAAATCTCTATGACGTCGTGAGAAGTTTTGCTGTCGAGAGCTCCCGTAGGCTCGTCGGCGAGGATAAGGGAGGGATTTGTGATCATCGCTCTGGCAATCGCCACTCTCTGCTTCTGTCCGCCCGACATCTCTCCGGGGAGATGATGAGCCCTGTCGGCAAGCCCCATCCTTTCGAGCTGCTCCATGGCGAGACGGTTGCGCTTCTTGCGCGACACGCCCTGATAGAAAAGCGGGAGGGCCACGTTCTCCACCGCGTCCTTATAGTTGATAAGATTGAACGACTGGAAGACGAAACCGATCATGCGGTTGCGATACTCAGCCGCTTTGTTCTCACTAAGATTCTTGATAAGGGTTCCGTCGAGAAAATACTCCCCGGAGTCATAATTGTCGAGAATGCCAAGGATGTTGAGGAGCGTGGATTTTCCGGAGCCCGAAGCACCCATAATCGAGACAAGCTCCCCTTTCCGGATCTCAAGGTTGATGCCCTTGAGCACATGAAGCGGAACGGCCCCCTGATAGGTCTTGTTGACATCGTCGAGCTTTATCACGACGTCGTCTTGCTGGATGATGTTGTCAGTTGCCATAAGCTTTTTTCTTTTCTAAATACGTGGAGTAAAGTTCAGCCACATCCTGCGGGCGAAGGCCGAAAGAATGCAAGCGGGAGAAGAAATAGTCGGCCTCGTCGTGGAAGAATATGTTGCGGCGCATCTCAAGGATCCTTTTCCTGGCGTGGGGCATGACGAAGAAGCCTATCCCCCGCTTGTTGTAGATCACCATCTGCTGCTGCAGCCAATCGTAGGAGCGCATGACGGTGTTGGCGTTGACCTCCACCTTCGAGGCGTATTCCCTGACTGAAGGCAGTCGGCCGTCCAAGGGATAATCGCCGGAAAGCACCCCATCCATGATGGCATCGGCTATCTGCATGTATATTGGTTTGTTTTCGTTGAAATCCATTTAAATCGATTTAGAAGAGTTTGTAGACCACCTGGCTTCTCTTGAACCGCCAATACGCCAGCAGATACATGACTATAGTCAGCACAAAGAACACTGAGCTAACCGAGATAATTAAACCGTTTTCAGAGACTCCTGACAAGAAACTAAAGGAGCCAAGGCGTTGGGCAAACACAAACAGGAACCCAGTCAAGGTCTGAACAGCCCAGCAGACCACAAAAGTCTTAATGAACGACAACTTGGGCCATAGCACGGATCCAAGAAGATAGATTGACTGCCAGAACAGATAGGAGGAGAAAAGAGATACGCACAAGCTTCCCGATCTATCTATCTCCAGGACCTGGAATGGATTCATTATACTCATATATCTACCGTTGACAAGCCATGGATAGTCGCACAACCAGCAAACAAAGATACGGGTCAGCTCGCATACATAGAATCCTGCTATCAAAACGATCAGCAATGCCGGCACCACAGCCAGCCATCTGACCATGAATTTATCAAACGACGTTGCGGGGAGCATGATCGCCGATATGCGGCTTTGCTTTGTCTTGAGGTTGGAAAATGCCAGCGACGCCCCAATGCAAGAGAACATCAAATTCAGGGTGCCACAAACCAACAGCTCCGTAAAACCTCCTCCCCGGCCATTGTAGCCGAGAAGGGCTCCGAAAAGAAAGAATAAGGCGAGGATAGTCCCCACGCTTAGCAGGATAGCTTTTTTGTTTTCTACAAATTCATGACGGACAGTCAGCAAGAATCTGTTTGTATCGTTTTTTGATTCCATATAATTCTTATAAGACATATAATTATATTGATGTATTTTACTGCATTACATTAGAGAAAAGCTCCCTCACCACTTCCGGACGCTGGCGGGTCAGCTCGAAAAGACTTTCGAGATTTATTTCCGTTTCCGTCATGCCGTCGGAAGGCTCCACGATGTTGGCTCCGCCGGGGGCGTCGAGGGAGATAAGAGCACGGCTGATGCGCTCGCGGTCGTTGGTGTAAGAGAATGATAGTTTGCTCGTAATGTCGAATACGGAGGCATCGAGAAGCACTCCCGGAGTGTCGGTTATGACCACATGGTCGAGGATTTTCTCCACGTCGTAGACCTGATGCGTGGAGATGATGACGGTCTTGTCGTCTTTCATTCCGTTGAGCACGGCCCTACGGAAGAGTCTTTTTCCGGGGATGTCGAGTCCGTTGGTAGGCTCGTCGAGGATAAGCAGCGAAGTGTTGCACGCGAGGGCGAAGCTAATCAAAATCCTCTTCTTCTGTCCCATCGAAAGCTGGCCGAGGTGTACGTCGGGGGTCAGTTCAAACGTGTCGAGATGCGAGCGGAGGTCGTCGGCAGAGAAGCCGGGATAGAACGGAGCATTGACCTTCACAAAGTCTTTCAGCTTAACATTCGGCAGAATATATTCTTCGGGGACAATAAACACGTCGTTGAGGAAATCGACCTTTCTCTCGATTGGCAAGAAGCCATTATAGTCGATCGAACCGGACTGCGGACGAAGCAAACCCGTGATAAGATAAAGGAGAGTGGATTTGCCTGCTCCGTTTCTTCCAAGCAAGCCGCATATCGTGCCCGACTGAACGCGGAGCGAATAATTCTCCAGCACCGGGTTCTTGCCACGGCCGTAGGAGTAGGTAATGTCAGATACTGTCAGCATAGTGTATTAGTATATTAGTACACCGCAAAGGTAGACACTATTTTTGAACTGACAAAAATTTTCCGACATTTTTTTTAAAATTTTTTAGTCGTATAAAATTCTAATTAAAGTTTCGCAAGTGCGTAACTTGAAAAGTATTAAGGATGAAGGATGAAGTATTAAGGATGAAGGATGAAGTATTAAGGTGATGATACTGCCATTCAATCCATAAATATATTCTCTTGGGTATTGTCACTTTATACTTTATACTTCATACTTACTACTTTTTAAGTTTCTGAAACATCAGAAACTTAAATAACCTAAAAATATCTTAGCCCGTTTCTTAATAGGAAAGGGACTGGAAATTCAACAGGAAAAAGGATTGGAATTCATCCAAAATATCAGACTATTTATCACATAAATGTAGATTCCAAAACGAAGTGCAACGTTATGGAGCCTAAATGATGTAGATTCAAGGGAAAGTGTTAACTTTGCCCC
>VSPO01000135.1 GCA_009775375.1 Muribaculaceae bacterium
TGCATCTGCGGTTTTCATGCCACAAATTTAACACTTTTCTCAAAATTCATGCACCGGGTTTTCGGCTTGAGCCGATTAAATGAGGAATGTGAAGATTACAACTGTGTTTTCTCCACGATTTTCCCGTCGAAAATATCGATTATATGGTGAGTGTAGGCGGCATCATGCTGAGAATGGGTCACCATTACTATCGTCGCCCCCTCTTGATTGAGTTCAGTGAGAAGTTTCATCACTTCCTTACCGTTGACCGAGTCAAGATTGCCAGTGGGCTCGTCTGCAAGAATCAATTCGGGTCGTGCAACGATGGCCCGAGCTATCGCGGCTCTTTGCTGCTGCCCTCCCGATAATTGCTGAGGAAAGTGTTTGGCCCGATGCTGGATATTCATTCGCTTGAGGGCAGTCTCCACTCTTTCTTTCCTTTCTCTTGCCCCGACATTGAGATAGCGCAGGGGAAGTTCTACATTTTCCTCAATGTTGAGTTCGTCGATAAGATTGAAATTCTGGAATACAAACCCGATTTTACCCTTTCGGAACATTGTGCGGTCTTTTTCCTTTAGATTTGTGACGTCAACTCCATTAAGCATGTATTTTCCATCTGAGGGATTATCAAGCAGACCAAGAATATTGAGTAGAGTCGACTTTCCGCATCCCGAAGGACCCATTATGCCGACAAACTCCCCTTTTTCGATATTCAGTGAGATTCCACGAAGAGCCAAAGTCTCGACCTCGTCAGTGCGGAAGGTTTTGGTAAGATTTTCTATCTTTATCATAATTTGAGTTGTTTTATGTTCAATAATGTTATTTCAGTGATTTTATAGGGTTGGTGTTGGCTGCTTTACTGCATTGGCTCACTACGGAAACAAAACATATTACCATGGCGATTAAAGCAGCCGTCGCATAGATCCACCAATCAACGTCAATTCGATAGCTAAATTGCGACAGCCAATCGTTCATCAGATAATAGATGATTGGGATGGAAATGGCAACGGCTATCAATACATAGACCATGAAAGTCCTTACGAGTTTTGAGAGAACCTCCATGCTTGTTCCTCCCATCACCTTATGAACCGCTATGTCGAGAGACTTCTGTCGCACATAATATGTGCTCATTGCCATGAGTCCAAGCATCGAAATCATGATGGCTATGAGAGTAAATATAGTAAGTATCGTTGACAGTCGTTCCTGAGATTCAAAATCATTCTCTATCTGTTTGCTAAGGAAGGGTGTCTCAAAAGAGGAAGCGGTGAGTTCTGTGGAATATATCTTTTCAAACACTTCTTTCACCTGCTCAAGAGCCTGCTGCCGATCTCCATTGACTTTTATGAGAACATTCCATGGATAAAAGTTCACAAACGGTTTTGCCTCGAAAATCATCACCGGATGTTGATCTGTCAGCATATTGCCGATTTTGAAATCTTCCGTTATCCCGGCTATAGGATGTCTTTCTCCGGCCAAAGAGAAATCCGTGGCATCATCATCAAGACTGAGCTCACCGATGGCCTGAGGGTTAAGATAGTACTTGGTATTGGAGGCCAGATTGTTGTCTTTCTTTAATTTTAAACCAAGAATATCCATGAAAACAGAATCCACAACAAATTGCTGGAACGATATCGTGCGTCCATCATGTTGGAATGTCATGTTGTTGCCTCTGGAATGAGGTTCTCCGCAAGAAAAACTCACTTTGTCAACACAAGGCAGTTTCTTTAGTTCCGCATAGAACAGTTCTCCATCATCCCTGAAATATTTCGTAAACTGGAATGGGATATTGATGATGTTGTCTCTTTCGTATCCAAGAGGAGCATTAATTAGATGGCGCACCTGGAGATACATTGTCATTGCACAGGCTATCATCACGATTGTCGCCACATTCTGAACCACAATAAACAGTTTCCCGAATACCATGTTTGATTTCCTCTTGAACGCACCTTTCACCGCTTCGATCGGTTTCATGGAAGAAAGCATGAGAGCGGGGATGATGCCTGAAGTCAGACTCATGATCAATAGGACAATCACCAGAATGGAAATCGTAGCAACATTGATGCAGCCGACAATGTCAATTGGAGTCTTCAACAGGGATGATGCATATGGCTGCATTAGGAAAGCGAGGGCAATACCCATCACCATTGAAAACGCACATAGAATGGAGCTCTCGCCGATAAGCCGCCACATAATACTGACACGGCTTTCGCCGAGCAGACGTCTCGTCGCCATTTCCTTTGCTCTTTTGCCAGCGAGAGCCACAGTGAGGTTGATGTAATTCATTATTGCAAATAGCAATATCACCACACCCACACTGAAAAGCAGCCGGATGAGTTTTTTATCTCCAAAATTCATATTCCCCGAATTCAGGTCGGAAAAATAGCTTCCCTTGAAAGGATAGACTTCGAGATGAATGTTGTTATCCGGGAGATTTAAAATCCAGAAATCGTCTTTGACTGCCTTTTCATATTCCCCCTTCATTTTTGTCAGGTCGTGGCCCTCTTTTGCCAGCAAAATGATCTCCGCGCCGGTAGCATTGCTCATTTTGTCGCCAACCATAGAACTGTTGACATATTTCATCATATTGAAATTAAGCAGCATATCGACCGGCCGCTTGTCTGGCATCATGAAAGCAGTGTTCTTCATCGGCTCCATTACTCCAGCCACGACGAAAGGCTCTTCCTCAATATTGAAAACAAGGCTCTTTCCCATTGGATTATCATCGCCCCATACTTTGCGGGCGAATTCGGGAGTCACGACGATGTTGGAAGGATTGTCGAGCACTGTTGCCGGATTGCCTTGAATAAGCCTGAAATCAAATAAGTCGAAAAACGTGGAATCCACAAAATAGCAGTTTGTGCTTATATTCTTTCCATCGTAAGTGAGAAATCTGTTGTTTCTGTATAAGGCAGTGGATGATTCAATCTCAGGAAATTTGTCTTTCAGAAGAAACTGCAGATACCAGTGGGAGCCCAGACATTTCTCTCCTCTCATATCAAATCCGAGATAATACATGCGGGATGCTTTTTCATGCCGGGAGTCGATATGGCTTTCCTGCCAGGTGTAGCAGCCTATAAGAACTACAAACATCATGCTTATTGCCAGACCGAACACGTCGATGGCTGTATAAGCCTTGTTTCTGCTTAAGAATTTAAAATAAGATTTCATATCATTTTATTCATTAATTGACAATGTGGTTGCATCTCCAAATGATTCATAACCGTTGGTGATGATACGTTCGCCGGGTTCAAGACCTTCAAGCACTTCATAGAATTCGGGATTCTGGCGTCCGAGCCGAATGTTTCTTTTGTAGGCTCTTTTCCCCGAAGAATCAAGCACGAATATCCATTTTCCACCGGTAGAGGAATAGAATGATCCCTTGGGAATCACCACCGCATCTACCGGCTGTCCGAGTTGAAGACTAAGAAGACATGTTTGCCCGCTTCTTATATTGTCGGTACATTTGCCGGTGAAAACAAAATCCACCTTAAATTTACCTTCCCTCACTTCGGGAAACACCTTGCGCAGACGCATATTCATATTTTGCTCATTTTTTGCCGGGAACGCAATAAGGTCTTTATGTACCCGATCAATGTAATGTTCGTCGACTTGACCTGTCACCTTATATGCAGTCAAATCATTAATCTGGCCTATTTTTTGTCCGGCAGTTATGTTCTGTCCAAGCTCAACGTCGAGAAGCCCGAGCTCTCCGTCGATAGGACTGACTACGTTCAATCTTTCTTTCCTCCTGCGAATCAGCTGGATGTTTTTCTGCATATTTGCGAGGTTGTCTTCCATTTGGTCCACTTGAGACAGCCTGTAGATGCTGTCTTGATAAAGTCGCTGGCTTATCAGTTCGTTGCGCCGCAGGGCAAGTTCATAGTCCTCCTTTGCCTGCAGATAGTCTTCCTTTGCTATCAGTCTGTCGTCGAACAGCTTCTTCCTCTGAAGATAGCCCCGGTATTTTCTTTGCACCTCAAGTTCGATTTGAGCCTGGTCTGTGCGGTTGTTGAGCCGGTCTTGCTCCATGGAAATCTGCGTATTGCGAAGGATATTCTGTTTCTCAGCAAGTTCTGCCTCGGCGTTGAGAATCTGAAGATCAAGATTGCTGTTGCTCAGACGCACAATCACGTCTCCCTTATGCACCTTGGTTCCTTCCTCAGCAACAATTTCCATAACGATTCCACCTTCTTCAGGACTTATCTGGATCGTTCTGATTGGCTCTACCCTTCCGTCAACCCTCACATAGTCGTCGAATTTTATCGATTTCACATCCGCTATATTGAGTCCGGTCCGCTCCACCTTATATGCAGATGCTATGTCGCTTGTTGCGAGCCATATAATCAGGCCTACCGCGATAAGGCCAAGTCCGGAGTAAACCCAATAGACCGGTTTTATTCCCTTTATCCCCTTTGGTTTTTCTATTTTTATGTCCATAGTTTTTTGCCTTTGTAATAATCTACGAGTTTAACTTTTAGTAAGTAAAGCATTTGTTTCTGAAGAAGTTCCACTTTAGACGAATAATACGTATTGGCCGAAAGTTGAAGGTCGATCACTGATAACATTCCCTCCTCATATTTACGTCGGTTAAGCCTGTATGCCTCGCTGTCGGCATCAACCTTTGCCTTAAGAGAATTTATCTCCATTGCATAGCCGTCGCGATCTATGACGGCAGAGGCTATCTCGTCATGAAGCCGACGTTGCTGCTCAAGAAGAATTTCTTTGGCCTTATTGTATTCGAATTTGGCACGATTCTTTCCCGATATGAGGCTCAGACCGTCGAAAATAGGAATTGAAAGAGTCATCGAAACATATTCTCCCATATTATTGCGGAATTGGTTGCCGAACGTCAAAGCCTGTGATCCCATGCCAATATTTCTAAAATAAGATGTTGAGATTCCGGCATTGATGTTTATTGTGGGGAGAAGACGGCCTTTAGCAATATCATAGGAATATTTGCTTGCCTTCAGTTGCATCTCGGCATCAATGGTTTTAGGATTTGTATGCAATGCTGAAGCGTAGATATCTTCCAAGACATCCTCCGCATGAATAGCCGGAATTTCCACTGATGTCGTGTCTATCTTTAGAGGCTGCATCAGAGGAAGGTTCATCGCCGACCGCAGCGTGAGCATAGCCTGATCATAAAGATTGCGTTGACTCACAAGATTGTATTTGTCATTAGCGACTGTAGCTTCAGCCTGCGCCACATCTGGGAATCCCTTGATTCCCAAATTTTCTTGACTTTTAGTCAGCAGCAGCATCCCTTCACTCTGATTTAGCTTATCTTCCGCTATCGCTATTGAGCTATGATAGTATAAGGCGTCGGCAAATGCCATCATCGCTGCTATCGCACTATCGTCGCGCTTCATCTCGACAGAGTTGAGATATCGCCTTCTCTCGCTCCTTGCCTGGCGGTAGCGGTTGAGAGTTCTCCCTCCGTCGAAGAGCGTGAATGAGGCATAGACACCATACCCGTTGTTGAATGTGGTGACATTGTTGTAGGAATTAGTTTCCGGATCGATATTTCGACCCCAGCTGAATTGAGAACCTACTTGCGCGGAAATAGATGGAAAAAAATTCCCCAGCGCCTCATTGCGGGTTGCGGTTGCGGAAGCCACATCCCATTGCGCCTGCACCACAGAAGAGGCATGCTCAGCTGCATACGCCATACACCGCTCCAGACTCCAAGGCTCTTGAGCCGACGACGCCATTGCCAGTAAGATTGAAAATGTAGTGATTAATTTTTTCATAACATCCTTTATTGTATCGAAAATCGTGCCAAAACCATATTCGATTGAATTAATGGACGTTACAAGGCCAATCGAATCAAAGATGTCAAATAATCATACAATCAGATGTCAAAAAATCATACTTAATGAATGATCTGATTTGGCCTATAATCTAATTGAAAAGCAAGTTATCGGTCTGGTCTTAAGCGAAAGCGTGCCTCCAAGATGAGTCA
The DNA here is from genome assembly GCA_009775375.1 of Muribaculaceae bacterium. Classification (GTDB taxonomy): domain Bacteria; phylum Bacteroidota; class Bacteroidia; order Bacteroidales; family Muribaculaceae; genus Lepagella. The sequence goes on from VSPO01000135.1 coordinate 5,942, forward strand.
CAATCCGCCGTGAAAGGCTGAGGCCGATGCCGTTTCCCTCTTTACGAGTGGTGAAAAATGGAGTAAAAATGTGATTGGCGGTTTCATCAGCAATCGGTTCGCCATCATTAGCAATTTTTATTTCGACTGTATCGTCGGCTTTTACGCCGGCTTCAACCGTTATGGAATTGGGAGAAGCCTCTATTGCATTTTTCAGGATATTCATAATCACCCTGCTTAGGAGTGACTCATCGGTATAGACCATTATCTCGGGATGCGGGCATACAAGACTGAGAACAATTCTACTGGCGTTGTCATAATTTTCAGCCATTCTGATACTCGATTCGAGGAGGGGCTTAAGATACAAAACACGCATCCGTGGCTTGGGAAGGAGACTGAATTCCCTGAAATTTTTCACAAACTGCATCAGCGAGCCGCTACTCGACGATATAATCTTCAATGCCTCCGTCATCTCATTGGATGAAGCCTTGCCGCTCATGGTATTTGCGATAGACTGTATGGGCGTTAGCGAGTTCATTATTTCATGAGTGAGCACACGAGTCAGTTTCTCCCATGATTCGACTTCCACAACTTGCATCTGACGGCGAAGGTCGGAGATAGCGTATAATATAAATTGTCTGTCATTTACTGTCACCTTGCTTGTCTTTATAATCAGTTCAGCATCCGCCTCGCAAGGAATCTGACAAATATGGGTGAGAACAGGCCGCTCAAGAAGTCTCAGAGCGGCATCGTTATGAAACCGTATGACGCCTTTCGCATCGGCAAGCGCAATGCCCGTGTCTGTATGATTGATCACTCGCAAAAGAAATGCGTCATTTTCCTTGGCCTGCCGTGTGAGGTGCTCAAAATGCGCTACAATCCGATTGAGCGTCTCATTGGTGTTGCGGGTGTCTTTATTTACTCCGACAACAGGAAATTTATAAGAAAAATCTCCGTTGAGTGTGGCATCCATTACGAAGCGTATACGTTTGCCGATTCGAAAGATATCCTTCATCAACATTGCGGAACAACCGACGGAGCAAGTGACCAGGAGGATCCACCATAAATTTCCTGAGGCAAGGCAATAACCTGCCCCTAAAGCAAAGAGGATCGTAAACGTGAGCCATGCAGACAAAGCGACATGCCTTCTGCTTCGGTTGTCAGATTCCATATTTACGCATCTTGTTATATAGGGTCTGCCTGGTGATGCCAAGACGTCGCGCCACTTCCGACATGTTGCCGCCATGCAGTTTTATAGCTGATGTAATGGCGTTTCGCTCCATAGATTCGAGAGTCGTAGCATTGTTGCCATTATCTGCCTGCTGCTCGTGGAGATCAAAATCCCGAATTCCGAGAACACCACCGTCAGACAGAATCATCGCTTTCTCCACCGTATGCTCAAGCTGGCGAATATTCCCCGGCCATGTCTGGGAGCAAAGCCTTTTCATCGCTTCCTCTGTCACCCTTATTCCCGACATTGAATAAATATTCGCATATTTATTTATAAAAGACTCAACGAGGGCCGGAATATCCTCCGGCCTGTTCCTGAGTGGGGGAAGTTCGATAGTGACAGTGTTGATTCGGTAGAAAAGATCCTGTCGGAATTGACCATCCTCCACCATTCGTGGCAAATCTTTGTTGGTGGCGCATATGAGGCGAATGTCTATGCCGATCGGAGTATTCGAACCGACTCTTACGATCCGTCTTTGCTGTAGTGAAGTCAGAAGCTTTGCCTGAAGATGATATGGAAGGTTTCCGATTTCATCTAAGAATAGAGTTCCGTTGTGAGCTGTCTCGAATTTGCCTGCCCGATCGGCTCTGGCATCAGTGAACGCACCCTTTACATATCCATAAAGCTCACTTTCGAAGAGAGTCTCAATCACGGCACCCATATCTACTGTCTCTATATGGTTTCCCGACCTTTTTGAGAGCCTATGTATTTCTCTTGCAAGAAGGTCTTTGCCTGTGCCATTCTCCCCTGTTATCAGTATGTTGGCACAAGTCGGAGCCACCCTCTCCACAATAGTTCTCACCCGCTGCATTTCTGGCGATTCTCCCCATAACATTTGCGGGGAAGAAGTTTGATTCTCTTTCCTCCTCTTTTTGCCGAATGCGCCAAGTATTGTTTCGGAGAGATTATTGTTGTCGAATGGCTTTACAATGAAATCCGTAGCTCCAATTTTCATGCCTTCCACGGCAAGCGTCACATCGGCATATGCAGTGAACAGAATCACTGCAATCTCAGAAGATATACCTTTGATTTCTCGAAGCCAGAACAATCCTTCGTTGCCATTGTTGACCGAAGAACGGAAATTCATGTCGAGAAGCACAACCTGCGGCTTGTGTTTCCGGATTAATTGAGGCAATGACGTAGGGTCGGGGGTGGTGACAACCTCATCGACTTTCTGCCGCATCAGTAGTTTGACAGCAGTGAGCACATCTTTGTTATCATCAACTACAAGGAGTGTTTTCATGATGAAATTTTTTTTTGTTTGAAACTAATAATCCTATCTCAAGGGAGCGTATTGAAGATTCAGA
>VSPO01000136.1 GCA_009775375.1 Muribaculaceae bacterium
TCATAACTGTATCTTACCTTGGTATTATGCAAAAACCGTGCCAACATATGTACATTAATTTTTAGTAGATACTTAATGATTTAATGAACAATTGATTTTCATATGTCAGAACTGGACAGAATAATATGCTGCAATCAGATTTCAGAAGATTGTTGGCAATATCAAATTCCTGAATATTTGTAATTTTTGCATACATAGTACACTGCTTATCATTTTTGAAAGTATCATACTTATCATATGATAAATCTATCAGTAATGTATACCTTAGTTGCTTTCCCCGTATATAATTAAGCAAATCGGGATTTGATTCGAGAGTATGCACTGAGACAATAGGATTAACAGAGACATTTGGATAAATGCATAATATATAATCCAAGAGATGGAGATTAACTCCACACAAGTTCAGTTGAATATTCGGATTTATGTTTATTACTTCTTGAATATATTTGTCCAACTCAGATTTGTTCAATAGATTAGATGTTCCCGAAATCAAATTTTCAGGAATTATATCAAGTCCAGAGATGTATCTAATATAGTTAAGACAGTCTTGGTCTGCCATGTTTGACAAAATTATACAATTGGAAATATAGTTTCCGATGTTATATCTGGAATATGGTATAGTTTTTTGATAGGCATCAATCCCCGAAAGTATGTTTATCTCAGAATCAAATAGAAATGGTTGCGCTTTGGAAGTTATAATATCCCCCATAAAATTTTCTAACGATTTTTTTATTAATAGTGATTGCCTGTCTTCTTCTATAATTATAGCAGTTCTTCTTCCTGAGGACATCAGATCATGAGCGATTTCAATGGATCTCGGGTCTTTGAATGTAAATATTTTGTCAGCAAGCAGGTTCACGAGAATTAATCCATTTTCTCCCTCTTTTATATAAACATATGGTTCTAAGTAGAAATATAATACATCTTTCATGGCTATATGACAGTTGTAGTTCTGATAATATCTCTAAGAGTTTGGGACTTTTCATCAAAAAATGAGATATACTCCGAAATGTTTTTGGAGTTGATACGGTTACAAACCTCATATCCATTTATGTCTGATACAGCGCATACGGAGCAAAAATCTTTTGCTCTGCAACCCTTACAGATTTTAATATATCTTTTAAATATTTGATTGTACTGTTGTATGATTTTGTCGAAATTTATTTCAACTTTGTCGTTGTGAATTCTTCCATAATCTAATTCATTACCGATTCTTTCACAAGGATATATGTCTCCTTTTACTGAAACAAATATTTTCCGTGAGAATGGAATACAGGTTTGTGTTGGGATTATATGGTCATTGTCGCTAAGAGAATTAGTATATACTTTAGAAAGAGCGTCCGAAAGATTTATTGAATACGTTCTCATGAGCGTGTCAAATACCCATTTTTTACAACTGTGGATAAATGGAGATTGATTCTCATACTCCAATCTTTCGTCGTCAGACATTTGTGAGAAATCCTTTGTTTTTGAATGGAATATTTTTAAGAAATCTGACCGTTTTGACTTGTCTATCCCAAATACATTCAGTTCATTTGTCAGAGGATATTTTTTATATCTTGAGAAGATGAACGAATTTGTATCCTTAACTGAGTTGCGATTATGCAACACGCTGTTGAATTTAATATTTCGTTTAAAGAATGATGGATGAGATTTATATAGCTTATCTATGTTTGAAATTACCGTGTCAAAAGAATTTAGTCCATTTTTAAAGACCCTGTATGAATGATTGTCTTTGTTGCCGTCAAGACTTATTAGAATTTCAAAATCATTATTAACTAAAAAAACCATATATCTATCCAAAAGGACAGCATTTGTAGTCATTGAGAAGACTATCCTTTTATTTTTAATTGGATTTTTCTTTACATAATCTACAGCTTTCTTTATGAATTTAAAGTTGCACAATGGTTCACCCCCATAAAAAGATATTCTCAGATATGTACATCCTTGTACATTATTATTTTTCCAAAGATTGTCGAGATAGTTATATAGAGTTTTGAATACATCGAATGACATATCTTGATTTTCGCGCACATCGTGATTGTTGTAGAAATGTCCATAGCCGCAATAGTAACATTCAAGATTACATTTGTCGGTCACCTCAAAGATTATTTGATGGGTATTAATCAAGGCATCTGTAATGTCATTCTTTTCTAATAATCTATAATTATTATCGAGTTGCTCATCTAACGTTACGAGTCCAAATTGGGATAAATATTTAAATTTTTCAGCATAATATGGGGATTTACTACTATATACATCTGAACAAGGGACAAGGGATAAATACCCTGTCCTTTGTTCATATATGTAGCTATTGCCTGATGTAGATGTTATTATCTCCATATTATTTCTCCAACGGGTTGTAGAATTGCGACCATTCCTCGTTGAGGGTGTGGAATCCCTTCTCACTGTTGTCAGTGATGAGCACGCGTGCTCCTGTATTGCGGACAAATGCACCGGCGTTCTTATACATGTCTCTCTCAAAACGTTTCCAGTCCTCCTTTTTCATGTTTTTACGGTTCCAGTCGTAGCGTATTATCGGTTGAGGTTTCTGAGTCAGTCCCTCTGCTTCAAACACAAAATTGTTGTCGGAATCTTCTGCCTTAAGTATAAGCCCCTTAGCTCCGTTAAGCTTCCAGGGGCCGTAGGGCAATGGGATATCGTCAGTGTAATAGACTTTCCACTTCCTGCCTCCGAAGTTGCACTTCGCGACATTGCAGTCGTATCCCATCACCGTGGTCTTTTCCCCGGGCACGTATGTCCACGTCTGGACAGGGGTGCGTTCAACATATTCGATTACCTGCGTAGTGTATGGCACTCGATTGGTGACGATGGTCGTTGAGTCGCCGTGGTTGGAGAGCAGGTCGAAACCGACATAGTTTTCCGGAATGGTTTGAAACACCATCGTCGACTTGAGTTCTTTTGTGTTCTGAATGTCAAGGTCGCGAAGGTTGCGGCTGAAAAAGGCGTTGTAGCCCCGTCCCATTTGAAGGTCCATCAGGTCGTCATAGCTGAGGGAGTCATCCTTTTCAGATGACTTGTATTTCAATCGATAGCTCACCGTCAGATAGCAGCTGTCAAGGGTCTGCGACTTGTCGGTGTCCTCGTGGGCAAGAGTGAACGAGGGTGTGTCCATCATATAGGAGATTGAGAGCTGTGCGGAAACCTCCGCGCCCATGGCAGAAAGGACAGAAACTAATGCAATTAAAATTTTCTTCATGTTGATTTGGTTTTTGGTTGTGTTGTTGGTCTTTATGTTATCCTGAATCTGACGCCAAACATTATCGTGCGGCCACGGAGTCGGTACTCGCTTGTGTGCCGGATGATGCCGTTGTCGTTATACCTTCGGAAATATCTGCTGTCGAGCAGGTTGCTGCAATCAATCGACAATATGGTCTCGCCAAGAGTATACTCGATATTGCAGTTGAGAAATGTGTTGCTCCTTCCGCTTGACGTGTAGTCGTTGTAATAGTACATCACAGACGGCCTCACGCTCAACCTTCGAAAGGGCCATACGGTCAGCGAGCTGATGCTGGCGAAAGTATGCTTTGCCTCCCCGTTGGATATTCCGTCGGTATATGTCTTCGACAATGAGAATTCATTCGATGTGTCAAAAGTCAGCCAGCCGGTAAAAGAAGCATTGTAGGATACACTTGCGCGAAGATAATTGCTCCGCCCTCTGCGCAGTCTGTCGTCGACGTAGTATTCGCTTTTGCTCGTTCCCATGCTGAATGACTCGCTGATCTTTGAGTTCCAGCGGAAAAATCCTTTTGAGAAAGACTGGTCCGCCTGCAGGATGTTGCCTTTTGTGGCGTGGGGCAAGAGCACGTATCCCACGACATCGTCAGCTATGTCATAACCGTTGGAAAGGCTGTTGCGTATGTAGGCATGGGTCAGCGTCAGTCCGCCGAACACCATGTCGAGCACGCTTGTGTAGCCTGCATTGAGCGATGTCTTGACGGTCCTGTTGATTCTTGATTCAAGCCGGTTGGCGTTGCTGACAGTGGTGCGGTAATCCACGTACCGGCGTTCGGCCATAAGCGAAAGCGGCGTCGGCATGGATTCCTCGCATGTCGACGTCAGCATAACCGACCATCGCTCGGTGGGTTTGTACGTGACATTCATATAAGGCTTGATTGAGAGGAAGGCCTTGTCGTATTTCCATGTCCCGTCGGCCGAGCTGTAGTATTCAATTCCGACGGGGGCGTAAATCAGCCATTGGAAACGTTGGCCGTTGTGCAGCAAAAGCTTCGGGTTGACGTGGACGCCGATTTGCCATATGCGTTGATTTCCAGAATCCGAGTCCTGTCTCTCGTCAAGCAGCGTCTTGGCCTGTTGCCACCGCGCATTGAATCCGCCGTTGAGGTTGAACATAAAATGTGGGATTGCCACCGCGATAATCGACGTGGATCCGTCGGCAGAAAATTTCCGTTGTCTCACGTTTTGGCGTATCCCCTTTTCCGGAAGGCTCAGCTCCCCCTGTTTCTCGCCGTAATTCACGTGAAGCGTGGCATCTCCGATCCCTCCCTTTGCCGTCCTGTAATTGATTTTCAGCAGGTCGTCGATGTTGATCGACCGGCCAGTAAACTTCTGGTGGATAAGGTCGTTGATGGTGCCGTTGCCTCGTGGGAATGTGATGTTTGCCGCGAATGTGTTCTTAAGATAGCTCTTTTTTCCGTTATCCTTGAATACTGCGCGCACCCCTGCCGAGTGCTGACGCATACCGGCCCTGTTTGACTCGTCCACCACGTATCGGGACAGGCTGTCGGCAAGATATACGGTCTGCTCCGCGGCGTCGCGTCTTTCCTTGTCGTAGAGGTAAGTGGCGTTGAATGCCATGGTCCTGTCTGGGGCAAGCTTGAAAAGCTGATTGACGGAAAGGCTGTGGGAATCATTGCGGTAGGCATATCTGTCATCCAGCCCCGGCGGGTTCGGAAACAATATTCCTGTTCCGTATGCCGGGCTGAATGTCGGGGAGGCTCCGATGTCAGTCCGCAGGTCTTTGCCGATGTTGTTCGCCTTATAGACGGAGATGTTCTGGGCCTTGCGTCGGAAATTCATCAAAGAGGCGGAGGCGTCCCACGAGAAATCCGGTTGGCTGCCTATGGCTGCCTGAAGAGTCGATGTCCAGATGCCCAGGGCGTTTTGTTTCAGCTTTATGTTCATTGCCGGGGCGTTGCCACTCTTCACGCCCTGAAGCATTTTCACGTCCTGATGGTTTTGCAGCACCTGGACTGTGCCGATGTCGCGGGCGTCGATATTCCTGGTGGCCACTCCATAATTCCCTCCAAGCATATCGAGGCCTTCTATATAAAATTCGTTTATCCACTGCCCATTGAATGAGATTTGTCCGTCGGCCTTCACCTCAATGCCGGGCATCTTGCGCAAGAGGTCTTCGAGGGTCTTGTCATTTTTGCCCCTATAGGTGGCAGCCGAATATGAGATTGTGTCGCCGGACTGCTTGATCTTCTTCGCGGTGACCACCACCTCCTTCAATTCGAGAGAATTGATTATCGAATCAAGCCGCTCGTTTGCTTGCTGCGCCTTTATTGTCGCAGCAAGCAATACAAGTGAAAGTACGCTCAGTATCTTTAAACGAGCAGCCATTTTTACGGATTAACTTGAATACAAGTTAATTGAGAACGCGATATGCGTTATGTGCTCCACAATCAGCGCAACTCGCATCTGAAGAATCTGTTTCGTCATCATCCGGACCGGTTGGAGGAGTGGATGGAGTCGCCGTATCTAACGGACCAAAGCATATGCAACCACATTTCTTTCCTCCAGATGAGGAGCCGCCCCTAAGAGTGGCGATTTTTTCTTTTTGTAGCATGTCTAATGCTAAAAGGAAATTCTTTTTCATTGTCTTTTCTTATTAGTTAATAAAGTTATTTAAATGTGAAACATAGTTTTTTTCAACAAGCTTGTTGTTGGTTGGATCCGATACAAAATTACAAGAAATCTTGACAGTTTGCAAAGAAAAAAGTATGGAAAAAGTACGGATTTTATTCCTTGTCATACGTATAAGACGTTAATTCTTGCAAATTCCATTAAATCAGTAATTTAATTTGGGTTGACAGTTGCCGGTACGGCAACTTGCCTTACCTTTTAGTCAAATCAGAGGAGCCGGATTATTGCATCAATGGCTTTTGTCCCTAACTTCTCGTCGAATATCTTGATGCAGAGGGCATCCCGGCGAGATACTATGGTTCCCTTTGATATGCCGAGCAGGGCAGCCATCTGCGATGGCCTGAAATGACACTTTATCAATAGGGCAGTGTGAAGCTCTGTGGATGTGATCTTGCTTAGAGTAAGGAGTTTAAGATTCTTTTTAAATTCGGGAGAGACTTGGAGCACTAACAGCTCCAAGTCTTCCCAAACGGCTGAGCCATATTTCAAAATCCGGTGATTGGAAATGTATTCCAGAAGTCTGTTATAGATATCCGACTCATATATGATTCTATTTAATGCCGCTGACTTCTCCTTCTGATACACTTCGAGCAACTCCTTCCTCAGTCTATCCCTCAGCTCCATTTCCGCTTTGCAGGTTAGAATCAATGATTTGTTGGGATCAGCAATCTTTTCCAGACGATGTGTCTCATCCCCGGCTTCGAAATGCTCCGGCTCATCATGGCCGTAGCCTGTCTGTCGGGTTTCGTCTTTCTGCTGAGGCGGAATTGCCATCGCCACCAACCTTGTTGAGCCGTCGGGGAGCTGACAGGTTGACAGCGAGAAATCGTTGGGCGCATTGCAGACCCAGTCCAGGAGAATGTGTCCACGGTCAGGGTCGATAAGAATGCTTATATCCCCTGACCTGAAGACAAAAGGCTCTTTGACGGAGTTTACCTTGAATCCCCTGATTTCTATCGATCTTAGCCTCCTGATGGATTTACTCATAATTAATGAGGTGGTTGTTTATACTTGTTGTGCAGTTGGAGATGAAAGTTATAATTCTATGTCGTTAAGAATTAAGTAAGTGTTCAGATTATTCCTATACTTGTCTTATCCAATCTAAGCGCTGGATTTCAACTCGTGATTCAGTTATGATGGAACCCCATCACGCCATCATCACAAGTCGAAATCCCGACCCTCATATTGGCAATCCATGTATAGGAATAATCTGAACACTTACTTAGTAGGGATTTAGCGACCTCCGAAACATTATAAAGGAATCATCAAACCTCAATATATCCAATAGCGTACCAGCTATCGGATTCGATGCGGATATAGAACCCGGGGTGATTGATTCAGGAATACTCAAAATAGCATATATTGAGTCTGCTGAATCAACGAGGTTTCCATGCACATCATATACAAATACTGAGGCTTCGCAATCATTTGAACTGAGAATATCTATGGTAAGATTATCGGAATCGTATACTATATCTATGGATGGGAGTTGAGCCGGAGCTCTCTCTATGCTATTCCCAATTGTCGTATTCGACTTTCGATGCACGGTGGCTTTGTCTGTTGATTTGCCGGCGAAGGCTGGCATTGTTGGTAGGGAAAACAGAATTCCCATGATGAGCAGAAGTTTTTTCATACTATGGTAGTTTTTTGAATTTATGCTGCAAAATTACCACACTAAAAGTTTGCATACAAGAATAAAAGTTTGACATTTAAAATTTTTATGTCGCTTACTATTAATATCTTATCAAATCAGTTTATGGAATTTCATATTCAAGAAAACAAAAAGTTTGACATCCTCCCCTTTTTATATGTTTTTATGTTGGTTGCAGTGCTATCCAATGGTTGCAGAATTATAACTTAGAGTGCGCTCTTACGATTTCTTCATTAGATTACGGATATGAAGTCCCAGATTCGTGTCATCCTGGTTAAGACCAAGTTTCTTACGAATATCGGTACTCATATGGTAGTGGCGTTTTATTTGTATATACGCGCCAATTTCTTTCCCTCTTAATCCGATGGCGTATAGACAGACGTAATTTTGTTCTGCTTCGTTAAGACCATGTTTTTCCAAGTATGCCATGAAATCTGGGTGGGATGCTTTAAATGCAAGACGAGTGGAATCCATAAAGCTTTTTCTGTCTTCAGTCACTTGGTTTATCCATTTATCGTAGGGTTTTGCATAAGCATCGTTATCCGTAATTTTAGCTGCTAATAATCCATTTAAAATACCGACGCGCTCCTGAATGGAATCTAAAATAGGTTTTGCCAGTTTGGATTCGGTCAATAAATTTTTTAACTGCTCTTCTTCAGTTTCAAGCCCAGAAATTTTTAATCTCATATTTTCAAGGGCATGTCTGTGGCATTCTAATTCCAGCTCAGCGTTATGTTTCTTCTCTCGGAGATTTTCATTTTCAAGTTGTAATCTTGATTGCTCATGTTCTGAAATAGAAGTTGTCTAAACTTATTTCGATATGTTAATGATACAGTAAAATAATTAAAATACAGCGCATTCCGCAAAGGA
>VSPO01000137.1 GCA_009775375.1 Muribaculaceae bacterium
CTTTCCTGTTTCCGGGGGCAAAGTTACTGCCTTATTTTCGGGGGCTATTGTTATTTTGAGGAAAACGAGCGAAATAAAATAGGTGATGATCAATTCAGGCGTCGGGCAGATGGACAATTTCCCCGGCAACGTGACCGGTTTCGGGCTTCGGGCCTGGGGGCTGTATAAAGGTGAGTTCGATTGGGAGAAGGCGTTTTTCGACGGCGGATTGAAATATCCCCTGCCTGATAGTTTTTGGCCGATGCCCAACGGACTCAGTCAGGCGGAGTTCAACCGCAACATCACGTTTGCCCCCATCCGCTTTTGCCTGAAATTTAAAAACCAGGGAAAGGGACGGAGCGGCGGCCCGACACCCGCGTCGGCTTTGACCGGAACACCCGCGGAATTACGCGACGACTACGTCGGCATTGACGGAAACGGAAGCGGAATGGACTGATGCGCAAGCCGGGGGAGAAATATGGGGAAAAAGATGTTGAAAACGGTGGAGTTATGGGAAATTTTTGCTAACTTTGCGAAAATTTTACACCAGCGAAGAAAAAACAATAAAGAATTTTATGTTAAAGCCAATTAAGAAGACCATCGAGCTTGGTGACGGCCGTCAGATCACGATCGAAACGGGCAAGCTCGCCAAGCAGGCGGATGGTGCGGTGGAGGTGCGCATGGGCAACACGATGCTGCTCGCCACCGTATGCTCGGCCCGGGAGGCAAACGAGGGGGTTGATTTCATGCCCCTGACAGTAGAGTATAAAGAGAAATATTCCTCCATAGGCCGCTATCCCGGTGGATTCCTCAAAAGAGAAGGACGCGCGAGCGATTATGAGATCCTGACATCACGTCTGGTGGACCGTGTCCTTCGTCCGTTGTTCCCGGACAATTATCACGCCGAGACGTTTGTCAACGTCACAATGTATTCTGCCGATGAGAACGACGCCCCTGATGCACTTGCCGGCATCGCCGCATCAGCCGCGCTGATGTGCAGCGACATCCCGTTCCAGGGCCCAATCTCTGAAGTGCGTGTTGCAAGAGTCGACGGAGAGTGGGTCATCAATCCTACTTTCGACCAGATGGAGCGTGCCGACATCGAGCTGATGGTCGGCGCCACCTACGACAACATCATGATGGTGGAGGGCGAGATGAACGAGGTCTCCGAGGCTGAGCTTCTGGAGGCCCTCAAGGTAGCCCACGATGAAATCAAAAAGCACTGCGTGGCCCAGCTCGAACTGATGAAAGAGGCCGGGAAGGAGACCAAGCGTGAATATTGCCATGAGGTCAACGACGAGGCGCTGCGCAACGACGTTGAGGCCAAATGCTACGACAAGGCTTATGCCATCGCCCGCACGGGAAGCGCCGACAAGCAATGGCGCAACGAAAGCTTCAAGGCGGTGTGCGACGAATATATAGCCAACCTTCCGGAGATGACCGAGGAGCAGCTTGCCCTCTACACGCCGGATCAGAGGGAGGCTATGGTGAAACGCTACTACCACGACGTGGAGAAGGAAGCCATGCGCCGTTGTGTGCTCGACGAGGGAATCCGTCTCGACGGCCGCAAGACGGATGAGATCCGTCCGATCTGGTGTGAGGTTGACTATCTTCCGGGTCCTCACGGGGCAGCGATTTTCACCCGTGGCGAGACACAGGCGCTGGTGACGGCCACTCTCGGCACGACTCTCGACGAGAAGATCGTAGACGACGTGCTCAACCAGAGCAAGGAGCGTTTCCTCCTTCATTATAATTTCCCTCCGTTCTCTACGGGCGAGGCACGTCCGCAGCGCGGCGTAGGCCGCCGCGAGGTAGGCCACGGCAATCTTGCCCACCGTGCGTTGAAGAGAATGTTCCCCGACGGATTCCCCTATACCTGCCGCATTGTCAGCGACATCCTTGAGTCGAACGGCTCGTCGTCGATGGCCACGGTCTGCGGCGGCACGCTTGCTCTTCTCGACGCGGGAGTGCAGATGAAGCGTCCGGTGGCCGGCGTTGCAATGGGTCTTATCTCCGACAAGGGGGCCGTGAAATATGCCGTGCTTTCCGACATCCTCGGCGACGAGGACCATCTTGGCGACATGGACTTCAAGGTGACCGGCACGGAGAAGGGTATCACGGCCACGCAGATGGACATCAAGTGCGACGGCCTGAGCTATGAGATTCTTGAGAAGGCTCTTGAGCAGGCACGCCAGGGACGTATGCACATCCTGGGAGTCATCGCCGACACGATTCCGGCTCCCCGCGAGGACTACAAGCCTCACGTGCCTCGTCTGGTGACGATTGAGATTCCCAAGGAGCTTATCGGCGCCGTTATCGGCCCGCAAGGCAAGGTGATACAGGGCATCCAGGAGGAGACCGGCGCCACCATCTCTATCGACGAGGATGAGAATCTCGGCATAGGCAAGGTGGAGATCGCTTCCAAGGACAAGGCAAGCATCGACGCCGCTCTCGCCAAGGTGAAGGCTATCGTGGCTCAGCCGGAGGAGGGAGAGGTCTACGACGGCACTGTCCGTTCGATACTTGATTTCGGAGCGTTCGTGGAGTTCATGCCCGGCCGCGACGGACTTCTCCACATCAGCGAAATCTCTTGGAACCGTCTTGACTCCATGGACCAGAGCGGTCTGAAGGAGGGCGACAAGGTGAAGGTGAAGCTTATCGAGATCGACAAGAAGACGGGCAAGTATCGTCTGTCGATGAAGGCTCTGACGGAGAAGCCTGAGGGCTACGTAGAGCGTGAGGCCCGTCCGCGTCGCGAAGGCGGCGACCGTGGTCCGCGTCGTGAGGGTGGTGAGGGCCGTCCGCGTCGCGATGGCTTCAACGGTGGCGGTCAGCGTCGTGAGGGCTTCGGCGATCGCGGTCCGCGTCGCGAAGGCGGCGACCGTGGTCCCCGCAGATTTACGCCCAGGAATAACAACGAGGATTGACAATAACCCCCGATCAAATAAAAGCAGGCAGCCAAAAGGCTGCCTGCTTTTATTTGATCGGGGCTGGACTTGACAGTACTGGCGGTTTCAAACCACGTTTTTTTGCGCGGACTTGGTGGTTTGAAGGCATGGGTTGGTTTTCGTGGTTTGAGAGAGCGTGTGGGGTTGGGCTTGGGCTTGGGGCGGATGGTAATTGACGGGGTCAGAAGCGGAAGCCGATGTTGGCGGAGAAGTTTTCGATTGAGCTGAAGAGGGAGTAGGAGCCGCTTTTGTACCAATGGCCGTCCATTTTGCCTATCAGTCCGAAAAACCAGTCGTTTAGGTTGTAGGTAAGCGAGGATTGGGCGGCGATGTTGGTGGAGAACATCCATTTCTTTCCCTCTTGCGAGTCTTCGTAGCAGTGGGAAGCTCCGAATGAGGGGAGCACGGTGATATTGAAAAGTAGCCGGGGATTTATGACACAGTTGTAGCCGTAGCCAATGACGGCGGCGTAGGAGTCATAGTGGAAGAAATAGTTGGTTTCCTGCATCTTGAGGAAGGGTTTCAATTCCTCAGGGAGTTGGGTGAAGTCGAATGAGATCTTGAGGTTGGAGTAGAAGATGCCGGCGATCATCGACCCTTGGCTCTTTTTCTGGAACTTCGAGAAATTGTAGGCGGCTCCGTGGGAATATCTCTCATTGTTAAAGAAATATATGAGGTTGACTCCCCTCGACCGCATTTTCACTCCCGGGAATTTCTTCTTTATCAGCCGGCCGTCTTTATAATCGCCGAATTTTCGGATGTAGGTTCCCCCTTCGTTTTCGTGGTGGTAGAGCTCGACATTGAAGCGGGCGCAATTGAAGCCGAATTCCCATTTCTTATGGTTGAGCGGCGCGTTGCCAAGCACCTTCCCCATGTCGTAGGTGTAGCCGACGCTGACGGCCATATATTGCAGATAACCACCGAGATTGGAGTAGGGATTGCTGATCATGTTGATCGACATTTTGTCGGGCAATCTCATTGCGTAGCTGTCGAGCCAGTTGTCGTTGACGACGCGAGCTTTCCAGCGTTTGCCAGTGCCTTCGACGTATTCCGGGTCGTAGGGGTTGAAAAAATGGTCGCCCCAGTTGTAGACATCCACGCAGAATTTTATGAATTTTGGATAGATTATGGTGGTGTCTTTTGTATTTAAATCAAGGTTTTTCAGGCGGTTGAGCCACCAATTCGGGTTGTCGCTTCGTTTCGCATAACGTGTGCTGTCTTCTACTGTCTCGCGGCTTGATACGGCCTCTTCTGTCTCGTGGTTTGATACAGCCTCTTCTGTCTCGCGGCTTGAGGCAGCAATGGAGTCAGGGAGGCGTTCTGTCGGGAAATGGCAAAATCCCGCGAAGGCCTGATTCGCGGAAATTGAGGATAAAAGGAGAATGAGAAAGAAAATTGCGGCACGTGTGTTCATGTCGTTGCAATAATCTTGAGAGGTTAGGATTTATGATTTGAGATTAGTTGCCGGGCAACGTCGAGGTCGTCTTCCGGCACGTAAAGGCTAATGAATCCCATTCCCCCGCCGGCGGGGCCGGGGAAAATCTGCGACAGGGCGTCGGCCTGCACCACGACGGGGATACCGTTGCTTTCAAGCATGCCCTTCACGAGGTAGGCCTCCGGCAGGTTGGCGTATTTTTCAAGCAGCTTCATATTCTTCGTATGGTGGTTTTGTCATTCAATTCCGAATGCGGTGGAGGGGGTGTCATTCAATGCCCAGCCGGTCGAGTTCCTTTTGGTATCTGCGTGCGTTGTCGAGATGCTCGGCGTAGGACTCCGCGAAATTATGATAGCCTGAGAAATCCTCTTTGGCGCACATGTAGAGATATTCGCTTGGCTCGGAATCGAGGACGCTGTCGATAGTGGCGACGCTTGTCGTTCGGATTGGGGCCGGGGGCAGTCCGCGGTTGCGGTAGGTGTTGAAAGGGGAGTCTACGTTGAGATGTTCGCCCTTCACGCGCTTGATCGTGAAATCTCCGAGGGCGAACCGGATGGTCGGGTCGGCCTGGAGAGGCATCCCGACGTTCAGTCGGTTGATGTAGAGTCTTCCGACTTTCCCTTTTTCGTCTGCCTTGTTGGTCTCCTCGTCAACAATGGAGCATATTGTCATGACTTGCACCGGGGTCAGGCCGAGTTTTTCGGCCTTGGCGGTGCGCTCCTCGTTCCAGACTCGCTTGTAGTTGTCGCCCACCTTCTTTATTATGTCGGCGGGGGATGCCGACCAGTAGACCTCATACGAATCGTCGAGGAAGAGGGCGAGAGCCTGTCCCGGCTGAAGACCGTATTCGCTTAGCGTCGCGGGGTCGGACATGGCATTGAGGAGCGAGTCGGCCGTGAAATCGAGACGCCGCGCCACTCTTTGCGCCAGCAAGTCGGCGGAGCGGAAGCCGTTGATGGTCAGCATCAGCGGATGCTGGGCGCCTTTCATCAGGCGGTGGCACGCTTTTGCGGGCGACATCCCCTCCTCTATAGGATATGCGCCGTGGCGACGGCTGAAATCTGCCTTCGTAAGCTTTGCGGCTTTCGCCACTTTTTCCGAATAGTCGGCTCCGAGGTATTTCGCCACGGAATCTTCCACGGTCTTGACCGTGGCCCCTGCGGGAATCTTGATGACGGCTTCCTTCTCCGCTCCCATTGCCACGAACGGGATGAAATAGATGAGGGAAAAGATGATCAGGATGCCTACGATGATGGAGGCTATCATGAAGCCCGACATCCCTTTGCGTCGGCTTGGAGGGGCGGCGGGGGCAGGTTTTGGAGATTGCTGGTTTTCTTCCATAATTCAGACTTAGATTGCTAAGGCTCAGACTTATATAGAGCGTGCCCCGGGCATGTGTCGAGTCGTGGGTTAAGACTTTTTTTGCGACACATGCCCCGGGCACGCGCTATGCCCCGGGCAGCGCGTCCGGGGGGAGGTTTCATTTAGATCCCTTTCTTCCCTTTAGCTTTCTCGAGCTGCGGCTCAAGGGCTTCGAGGCTCTCATCGATGGCCTCCTCGAAGGAGTCGGCAGTCTTGGAAGCGAAAAGGTCGGGGCTTCCTGGCACGGAAAGCTTGATTCCGGCCTCCTTGTTCATTGCAGTTTCCGGTTTCACGAGGCGGAGATTGACCTCAGCGTCGGAAATGAAATCATAGCGTCGCGTGAGCTTTTCGATTTTCTTGTTGACGAAAGCAACGAGCTTCTCAGAAATGTCGAAATGAATGGCTTTAATCTGTACTTCCATAATATCTGTGTTTTATGGGGTTATGTTAATCTCTTACGACTAAAGCGGGGAGCCTGAGAGAGACAGGAACACCGGGAGAGCCCTTTGTCATTTACAAAGATAAACAATATTGGCGGATAAATTGCTCAAAAAAGGGAAAATTTTTTAATTAGGGTCGTTTTTTTCTTCGTCAGGGTGTAGATTTGCGCGGACTTGGTGTGCGCAGGCCGGGGACGTCCTGCTCTCCATGCCGGACTTGGCGCGGGGATGGGCGGAAAAGTAGGCTTTTTTCATTTCGGAGAATGAGACGTGGGTGTAGATCTGGGTCGTGGCGAGGGAAGAATGTCCGAGAAACTCCTTTACGGAGTTGATTTCGGCTCCTTCGTTGAGCATTGCCGTTGCGAAGGAGTGGCGCAGTGCGTGGGGGCTTTTTCGGCGGGCGGAGGTGGGTTGGAGTTCTTTGTTGACCGTACGGTAGACCCTTTCGGGAGAGATTCGTTTCCCTTTTACGACGAATAGGGGGCGGGGCTGGGGAAGGTCGGGCCAGAGGCGGTCGCGCAGCTGCTGCCAGGCCTTGATTTTGTCGAGCAGCGGAGGGGGCACGGGCACGATGCGTTGCTTAGAGCGTTTGCCGGTGATTTTTATTTCGGAGGAGAAGAAGTCGATGTCGGGGTCGGAGATTGCTATCAGTTCGGCCCGGCGAATGCCGAGGGAGTAAAGGATGTCGACGATGAGGTTGTCGCGGAGGGCGTCTTCGTCGTCGGGTTTTGCCTCGGTCTCCATGTCCTGGAGCCTGAGTATGCCCTCTACTTCTTCGGCCCTGACCACGTCGGGGAGATCTTTACGAAGCCGGGGGAGGGAGATGTCGGTTGTGGGATTGGTGGAGATGTCGCCGCGTTTGTGGAGGAATCGGAAGAATGCTCTGAGGCTTTGCGTCTTTCGGCGGATAGAGCGTGGGGAGACGCCGTTGCGTGCGAGGCTTGCCATCCAGGTTCGGATGTCGTTGAGGGTAATGTCGGAGGGGGCGAATCGGTCGGGGTTGAAGCATGTGATCCAGTCGGCAAACTGGCATATGTCGCGATGGTAAGCCTCCACGGTGAGGGGGGAGCGGTTGAGTTCGAGGCGAAGATAGGAAGTGAATTCGTCGATCGGAGGCATGGCGGGGAATGTTGGCAGGGGGATGAAGAAGCGGCTCCCTGTCGAAAGGACCGGGAGCCGATGTAATCTGTTGCGCAAAGGCCGGCGTGGGCCAGCCTTAGGCTGATCAAGATGATCTGATCGCGACGAAGTGTCGGGAGGCGCGATTTACTGCTCGGCCTGACGGAGCTGCTGAACGTAGGCAGCCTTGATCATCTTCTTGCGGTTGGTCACAGAAGGCTTTTCGAATGCCTGACGGCTGCGCAGTTCTTTTACGATGCCGGTTCTTTCAAATTTGCGTTTGAATTTCTTGAGTGCTTTCTCAATGTTTTCGCCCTCTTTTACTTGTACGATAATCATTTGTTATGAGTTACTTTTTTTGTTAATTTTTTTCGGTTAAAAAAATCGCAGACAGGCTTCGGGGTCATGCCGTCGCACTATTTGCGGATGCAAAATTAGTCAAAGTTATTTGTTTGACAAAATTTTACGCCAAATTCTTTAAAAAAATCGCGTTGAGAGTGTATATATTATGGAAATAGAGGCAGGAAGGGACTTGGAATTGACTCGGCGCGGGCGGGAGCGGCAATTCTTGCCGCGCACAGAACAGCCCTCCGTCGCGCACGGTTGGACTCGGTTTGTCGCAGGCCGGGGACGTCCTGCTCTCCATGCTGGACGGGGTTATTGGAAGGAGGTGAGGAGGGCGGAGATGTGG
>VSPO01000138.1 GCA_009775375.1 Muribaculaceae bacterium
GACCTGTTGGAGAAAGCCAAGTTAGAGAAACGTATCGCGGCACTGGAATCTGAGCGCAAAGCCCACAACAAGGGCATATCAGATTCCAAGTTCAGACTCCAGACCATCAGCCACGACATCGCCAACAACGAGGCGGCAATCAGTCGCATGAAGGAGGACGCCGCCCGGTATGCTTCGGTCGTTCAGCGGGATAAAGACGGCAACCCCGTCAACAATCTCACTATCGACACCTGCAACCTCCGTGACGAGCAGAACATGGGTATCCACCTGCAAGGTCTGGCGTTGAAAACCGACACCCACGGTCAGTACAAGCGTATCGGAGAAGTCTATGGCTTCCCCATCAGTATTATATCCGAAAGGGTGTTAGCCGACGGAAAAGAGACCGTTCAAAACCGATTTGTAGTTGAGGGCAACTACAAATACAAGTTCAACAACGGCTTTATCGCAATGTCCGACACCCATGCCGCCTGCATGAACTTTGTCAACGCTCTGGAGAAGATACCCGGCATCATCGCCCAGTATGAGGAACGAACCGCCAAACTAAAAGCCGACGTTCCCCAACTCGAAGCCATCGTCGCCAAGACGTGGGGCAAAGAGGATGAGTTAAAGCTGCTCAAATCCGAACTTGCCGCCCTCGACCGCAAAATCACCGCCGCCCTCGCTCCCAAGAAAGAGGAGCAGGACGGAGATGAGAACAAGCAGCAGCCCGATACCCAAAGGGTCGAAGTAAGAGATAACCCGTCTCAGGCAACCGGCCCGAAGGAAACAATGGTTGCCGAACCTGCGTCTCCCGGTTATCGCCAGCGAGAACCGTTAAGTTCCCGCATAATAATCGGAGGCTGTGGAGCCACTCCGCCCAGAGGGTTTCGCGCCGCCGGCCCCAAACTTTGAGAATATGTCAGCCCGCCATGACAGCGAATGAAATTCATTGTCATGGCGAGCTGATATTATTTATATCCAACAGGTATCCCATGAATATTCATTTGCTTATATATCATACTCCGTGAGAATCCACAGGCCCTTGCAACTTTTGCAATACATCCCTTATGTTCACGGATAAGGGCTTCAAGTCCCTCCCGGGTATCCGGCAGGGATACCTTCTTGTAATCATCCCGTTCGGAAGTGATGAGAGACAGATCTCCGACTCCGATTTCCCTCATTCTGGCTGTTGAGATGGCGGACTCCATGACCATATTCATTTCCTCGATATTTGCAGGCCAAGCATAGCTCCTTATCAGTTTCTCGGCGGCGGATGTGAATGTCATTCCTTTGCCACGGCCTTTGGCGCAATGCAGGTCCACCATTGCTTTTGCCATTGTCACAAGCTCATCCCGGTATTTTGCCAGCGGGCTTACGGACATTGTTGTATTCATCAGAAGATTATACAATCTGGCTGACACTTTGTTGGCTGAGACCAGTTCCGGCAAAGACTTGTTTGTCGCAAAGACTATCCTTCCCTCGAACCTGACCATATGACCTGTCTCCGGATTACGGCACAAACCTCTTTCAAACACATCCACAAGCACCTCCTGCGCCATAAGAGACATATGAGTGAAAGAGCGGAAGTAAACGGTGCCCTTGTTGGCTTCTCCGAACAATGCCTCGAAGTTCTCCCTCAAAGCCTGTCTGTTGGACTGGCAGTCCCTGTTCTCTCGATATGCGTAGTCAAATTTCTGGCGTGGATTACAGTCAAGCACCAGAAAATTGTAAGCGACACGATTGCTCATACAATGTACCAGCAATGCAAGAGGCTCTTTGCCTACACCTTTCGCCCCTTGCAGCAAGACGGGACATTCCATTGCAGACTTCTTTCCGATAATGCGTCTGAGTTCCTTTTGTCCGACGGTTATGTCCCTTACCCATGTCATGTCCGGATGGTTTATGCTTATCGAGAATATGACCTTGGTGAGATGGTCTATATCGGCATGGTCGTAATAAAACCTCTGGTCAATACCTTGGCAGTATATGTTTTTGATAAGGTTGGGAATGTCAGTACGCATATAGCCGTGGGTCTTGAATGAACCGGGCATATGCGCCTTGGCCCAGTGGATGAGTCTTCTGCCGCTACCCTCGAAGTTGGTCAGGTCAGCTATAAGAGAATCAAACTGACGGGTCCTGAGCATCTTTTTTGCTTCGGTGATATTGTTTACGGTCTCGAAAGCATCACCGAATTTTCGCAATGTCTTCGAGTAATCGGCAATGCTCTCATCCGACGCGCTGTACAGCAATATTTTCTGCACCCCGTGGCAGTCTGAGGCAGGTTCTTGTGGGATTGTCTTGCGGGGACGTGACATTTATGGAATTTATATATCTGTTAAATCATACTATTGCATTTAAAGAGAAACAACTCTAACAATCAAATAGTTGTCCGCCATAATGATTTTAACATTCAGATTGATTCACATAATAAAAGTGTAGTCAGATGTGTTTTTGAATTTTTAGTGTCACTTTGTAACACCTTAACAGACAGAATAAAATACAAACACATCCAGCCGCTGTCGTGTTTGGATTTCGCAAACGGGCGACAAATTAGTCCGCCGGATTAAGGTTACTTCAAAAACTATGGATATGACATTCACCCTCCTGAAAACCCGGTTCTTCCTGAATCTTGAAGACGGGAATGAAACCGACATGAAAGCGCACTATGAGGATATGCGCTCCATAATCGTCTCATTCGTCCACAGTTCGCTGAACTGGCGTGAGATACATACCGGACTTACCATGTTCATCTCGGAAGTCTCCCATATCATCGGAGACACCATCGGGAAGAAACTAAGGGGATACGCGGCCCGTATCCTTGAAATAGCCAAGGGGCTGCTTCGACAGCTGGAACTCTTGGTGGAAAATGGCGTCACGGTGTCATGCGAGACCGGTGAGCCGAAGTGCGAGGAATCACCGAAAGTTGAAAAGAAGGTCAAGCTCTCATCTAAATACACCGCTGTATGTGAAATCATCAATATGGTAATCTCCATGAAGATGATCAACGGCGGCAATATAACGAGCAATGAGATTATCACTCGTGTGCATCGTCTGTTCGGTCTGGACTATTCTTCGGATAAATACTACAAGACCAGAGGCGAAATCATACGCAGATGTCCCGAAGACGGAGACAGGGCATATTTCCTGATGTCAGCTGTCAGAACGCTTAACAGCGAGTATGCCAACGCATAATCCACGGTTCAACTACCGAATACAACCGATAAAACAGACGAATTTCATGATGTTCTGATATGGCATGAAAGGTAATCAGTTGAAATCCAGCAATAATATCATGTCGAAAAATAATTTGAAAATTTATGTTTCGGTACTACCGGATTACTCTATTAACCGCCGGATTTTTACCCGCTAACTTTGCAACATCAAACCAAAAGAACCCCAAAATATGGATATGACAAAACCACCTCCACAACCACCGGTCAACGCCCAGCCATATCAGAAATGGATAATGGACACATTTGGAGTAGCATTATTCCTGTTGTCAAAAATCGCCAACTCTCTGGCTGAACTGGTGTCCAAGACAAACCGTGTGCGGCTTAGCTACAAAGGCAAGACCATAATAATGGTGCAGGACATAGCGATAGGTCTTAACCTGAGTACAAGAACAATAAAACGCTACCGCAGCGATGAGAAACTGAAATATTATATCAGTCTTGACGGACATACGGTATTTACCACCCAGGAACAGTTCGATGAATTTATCGAAAAGAACTTCGTCCATTCCGATGACCCGAGAGCCACCGATATAAAGGATAGAATCAAACAGAACGCCAATAAAGGCGTAAACTCAAAAACAAAATAATTTATGGAACAACTCCAAGACCAGGAGGTGCTGATTGCCCGCAACAACGAGACGGGACAGGTAGGCGCGGTCGTCGGTCAGAATCCCGACGGCACCCCGAAGATGGCAGACGCAAAGACTGCCAAGTTGAGCGACCTCGTTAAGTTCAACAAGGGGCAGAACCCCCTCGAAGCGTTCATGTCAAACTTCATCCGTCAGGCAAAGAACCCCTCTCTGTTCGGATTCTTCAAACTCCCCGCCGACCGCTATGACGCCATTGCTCCCGCAATGGCCGACCTTATCCAAGACCCGGTGTCAAACGGCGAGATGCTCAAACCTTACGAAGTAGATGTGAAGTCTGTGGCTCAGACGCAATCGCAAGAACAGACCCCGGTGCAGGAACCGGAGGTAAACCCTCAGCCCGAGCCTGACAATGTACAGAGCCAACCGGAGGCGGCAGTCACGGCGATTAAGGCAGCTCCTATCGACCCCAACAAAATTGATTGGGCAACCATCGAAAAGGAGTGGGGCGTGACACGTCAGCAGCTCGAACAGAACGGAGACCTCCGGCAGATGATTTACAATCACAAGTCTCCGAATCTCGTCCGAATTGCCCCCGTGCTCGATGGACAGCGCATAGAGGCGGATGCCAAACTTTCGTTCAAGCATAATCCTGACGGAAGTATCACTCTTTCGCCCCATTTCATGAAGAGTCGTCCCAATCTTGAACAGGAGTATCGTGGCTATACATTCACAGAGCAGGACAAGGCTCAGCTGCGCAAGACCGGCAACCTCGGTAAAGCCGTTGACCTCGTTGACCCGAAGACAGGAGAAGTACAAAAATGTATTGTCAGCCTTGACAAACTGACCAACGAGATTGAGAGCCAGACGGTGGATGGCACCTATATAAAGCCGAAAATCGCCAATATCGAGCTGACAATGAGAGAAATCGGAATCCTGAAAAACGGTGGCATTCTGCCCAAGAAGTTTGTAGAACTCGCCGACGGTCGAAAATTCTATGCTGACCTTCAGTATAGCGTCGAGAAGCGCGATGTCGGATTCAATTCCGAACCTTACCGCAAGGAGAATCAGGAACTCCGCAATAAGGATGCTCAGACCCAGGCACCTGAAGGTGACAAGCAGACACAGGGCAACTGGCTCGACAAGGACGGCAACATCAAGCGTCTGCACCAGTGGTGCAAGATTCCGCTGGACGAGCAGAAACAGGCCGACTACATGGCCGGCAAACTTGTCCGTGTAGGAGAAAGCAAGGATAAGTTCGGCAACGACTGCATCATCTATGTTCAGTTTGACCCGCAGAAGGGGCAGCCGGAGACCACCCGCGAATATCCTGACCGCAGCAAAGTCGTCGGCATCGCCGAGGAAAGCAAGACTCAGCTGTCCGTCAACAACGACGGTCAGACCAACGAGGCGACAAAGAATATCCGAGAGCCGCTCCGTAAGGGTCAGACTGAACCCAACAACGAGACCCAGCAGAAGGAGCAAAAGAAGTCCAAAGGTCCCAAAATCTGATCTCACCACTATCCGCAATATTGAAATAATCTGACTGCCGCTATGTCGCGTGCGCAAGCGATATTTCCGGTATCCCTCCCGCCCGACATGGGGAGGTCGCGAACTCCCCGTGTCATTCATCCACCACTCAATCCGAGATTCATCTCTCTCCAAGGTTGCAACCGGCGACCGCTCAAAAAAATATTCACCCTCAAAAAATACTGACATGAAAGTCATAATTACAGAAACCACCGCCGTGGCTTCCGCCATCGCTCGCGCCCTCAACGTCAACAACAAAGTATCCGCTCCCGGCGTTTTCTACGACGCCAAGACAGCCGTCATCACTGTCCCCAAGGACTTTATCGCGCCCTATGGCGTCGGAGTACTCCCTGGCAAGGACGCTCTCCCCATAGTGCCTGAGCGATACTCCTACGGCCTGCGCGTCACACGTGGCGAACCCGGACGCAACGGTATCTCCGCCGAAGATCAGGCATACGCCGATTATATCGGAGATCTCATCCGCGGCGGCAGGGAAGTGGTTTTCGCTTCCGACGGTGGTGCCGACGCGCAAGGCAGGTTCTCCAATATCTGCCGATTCTTCAAGGTCGGCGCACCCACAAGCAGAATGTGGGTGACACGTCTGGAGAAAAAAGCACTGAAACGAGCCTACGAAACCCGAGTCCGCGGTCGTGCCATGTACAATCTCGCCCAGTCCGGTCTTGTCGCGATGGCAATGAATGAGGCGTTCAAATACAACGTGACCGAGGCATACCGCGCCATGTTCCCCCGGCTCGTAGATCCTGTCTGCCGTCAGGATATGCTTATCCTTGCCGTGGCCAACAGCTATCTCCGTGATGATGCCGCCGCGCGTACGGCTCACGAAGTGGTCACCACTCATTCGCTCATGGTCAGCGGAGAGGTGCTCGGTCAGACGGTGAAGTTCTATCCGACAACAACCTATGCTTCTAAGGAAGACTGTGCCAAGGCACACGAAGCTATCACTACACCTGGGAATCTCACATCCACCTGCTTGGAGACAGACGACGAAATCAGCGAGGCTCCGGCACTCTACACACTCGCCACATTGCAGGCCGATGTCTGGTCCCGTCTGTCAATGCCATTCGCAAAGACCCGTGACATTGCAGAGCGTCTCTTTCTGGACGGGCTTATATCGTCGCCCTTCACCAATAATCCCAAGCTCCCGGAATCCATGCGGGGATACATCCTCAAACGCTGCCGCTGGGCAAAGGGTTATCCCTTCGCCGCTGACGAGGAAGTGCCTCACACTCACGGCATCATAACCACCGGCAAGAAACCTTTCATGCCCGACACTGACACACAGGCGGTATATGACATCATCGCAGAGCGTTTCGACGCGGCCATGACCGGTGCGACGGTGTCAACCGAGCTCGTCATCGGCATGGAAATCGACGGCACACCCTTCTTTGGCACTATGCCTTGGTTCTGCTGCGACGAGGTCCCCTACTCGGTAGAAATCAGGATAACGGGTAAATCCTGCTTTACCCATAAGAGCAAGGCGCCTGAGCCTCCGAAGATGAACGACCTGCTCGGTGTGATGGCGACACTGATGCGCAAACTTTCCGACCGCTTCAATCCCGGTATGCCGTTCAGCGCGGACAGCCATGATGTCACCGATGCCCTGGACCGTCTCCGCAACAACGGTTTCATAATCGACGTATGCGGGGAGCCGGTAATCTCCGCCGATGGCAGGCTGCTTCTGGCAACATTCGACGAGACCTATGCGCTGGAGAACCTTCTCGCGGATCAGGTAGAGGCAGAACGCCTCTATGCGAATCGCAAGATGAGCAAGGGCGGCGCGAAACTGATGGCTGAGTTCGGCAAGCGCATCTATGACAAGACCGAGCAGCTCATCAACGACAGCCGTCTGTTCAGAACCACTCCCGACACTCACGTGTGTCCTATATGCGGCCGACACTCTGTGCTGCGCTATCCCCGTGTCATGAAGTGCCACGTCTGCGGCTTCACCATGCCCTTGCAGTTCATGGGGCATAAGTTCAGCGAGAAGGAGATACACCATCTGCTGACCCACCGCTACACTTCGACAATCCCCTTTGTCAACCGACGCGGCCACGAGTTCTATGATGCCGTGGTGATCGGCAAGGGCAAAGGACTGGAATTTGCTCCGGTCATGGCGAAAATATATTGAAAACCACTGCCGATTGGAAATAAATCACTAAATTCGCAATCGAATCGCAGTCATGAATTATTCTGATTGTGGATTTAGTGGTGGCCGACGGGAGGGATCCCGTCGGCTTTTTCAATTGGAAACTTCCTGAAATTCACAAAAATGGAAGTAGTACAGATTGAAAAAGAGGTGCTTGACATGATGTTTGAGCGTATGGCATACCTCCATGACATGATACACACGCTGTTTGACAGATTGCGGGATAAAAAACCGGGAGACTGGCTTACTCTGGAGGAAACCGCCGAAATCCTGAATATCTCGACAAGGCAGGTGCGCAATCTTCAGAACGGTGGCAGAATCGGTTTCATACGTCATGGGAGAAAATGCTGTTACAAGGCAGAGGATGTTTACGCCATCATAATAAAGTCACTATGTTTGCATCAGATTAGCTGACGGGGCGCTCAACGGGGGCTGTCTGCCCCCTTGCCGCTAAGGCTTT
>VSPO01000139.1 GCA_009775375.1 Muribaculaceae bacterium
CGGGGCAAAGTTAACACTTTCCCTTGAATCTACATCATTTAGACTCCATAACGTTGCACTTCGTTTTGGAATCTACATACGAAAAAAACAGGAATCCACATAGCGGATTCCTGTTTTTCTAAGTATGGTTATGATTCCTACTTCTTATCTTTCGAGCATTTGTGAGCCGTTTTCTTGGCCACTTCTGCGGGCACTGCTCCTTTGTTGACCATTATGCTGAGGGTCTTCTCAAGGAAATACGGCTCGGAAACGTAGAAATAGCCGTCGTAGACCTGATTCGTGTCCCAAGAATTCTTGACCTTGTAGAAACGGTTGCCCTCCTGATCCTTTGCCACCCCGACTATGACCATGCCATGGTCGTCCGTGGTCTGGAAATTGTCAAAACCCTCCTGACGCATCTCTTGCGTCACGGTCTTCTCCTTTACAGGGCCTTTTATGTCGAAGGTGGAATTCTCGCGGTCCTTATCGGAAAGCTTCACCCAGCGCGCAAGCTCCGTGCCTTCAAGATTCTCCCCGGTTTTGGGCTCCGGATTGACGGCATATCCCTTGTTCCATTTGAATCCACCCTCTGAAACGTCGGCTGCCCAACCCACGGTATAGCCGTTGTCGATGGCATTGTCGACGATTGCCTTCAAATCCTCCATAGGGACGTTCATGCATTTGCTCCAAAGCCAGTTGTCGGGAATCTCAAGGGCGAATGCCTCATAGAAAGGATGATGGTTGTAGCTCGTGAAATTGATGAATTCTCCCGGAGTGATACCCATCTCCTGTGCGAAGGATTTGGGGGTGTATTGCTTCCCTTTATACGTGAATTTCTCAGGTTCGGGTCCGAGATATGCGTCAAGAATGGCCACGTATCCCGGGAGCCAGGCCGTCGACAGTTTCCTGTTTGGATTTTTGAGGATGGCGTTTAGATATGCGGAAAGGGCAGCCTCCATCTCATAATGGCTGTGCTTCTTTTCGCCATAGTTCAATCCGGCATAGACTTCTTCGGGCACGGCCCCGTACTTGTCGGCCACGTAAAGCACGTCGGCGAAAGAGCCTCCCTGTGCGAAATTGATATTGCCGTGGGTCTGGATATATTTCTTTGCCTTGTCGATGTAGCATTTGCGGACGGTATACATCTCTGAAAGGTCAAGCTCCGGACCGCCTTTGCGCATAACGTCCTCCTCAAGCACGGAAGTCCCGGAGAAGCTCCAGCACGTGCCTGATTTGTTCTGGTCCTTGACGGGAGTAGTCTTTATGACCTTGATGTCGGTGAATTTAAACCCGGTGGAATCAGGGTTTACAACTTCTGGAGCCGGAGCCTGCATATAGGTGCCGACAGCGAAAGCCGGCAATGCGGCAGCCATAGCTGAAGCGAGAAATAGTTTCTTCATGACTTTTAGGATTATGAGTATGGTTTGGCCGCAATATCACTGCGACAGCGCAAAAGTAAACAAAAAAAACCTAACCTCCAAATCCCCCGCCCCCAAATTTTTATAAGAGCACAGTCGTTGTTGCGTCAGGGGTGGAGAGTGGGGTTTTCGCGCCAGAGGTAGAGGCGGTCGGAGGGGCGAACCTTGGCCGGGACGGGGAGGGAGAAGCGGTCGCCTTTCTTGACGAGTTCCACGGGCTTGAGGTCGAGGCGCAATTCCTCCACTTTGAAGATGAGTGCGCCGGTGGTGGGCCCGGTGATCACTACCTCGTCGCCGGGCCGGAGTTCCCCGGCTTCCATCTGAAATTCCCCTACACCTATCTTCGGGAAATGACGGATTGCCTTGGCAGCGTAGACTTTCGTGCGCGTGGCCGACGAGCCGTATTTCGCGCTCCATTCCCCGAGCCGTTGCCCGAGGTAATATCCGTTCCAGAATCCACGGTTGAATATTTTGCCGAGACGGGCGTCCCATTCCTTCACCTTTTCCTCTGAGAATGTGCCGCTGCATATGGCTTCGAGGGCCTGCGAATAGCATTCCACGGCCTCTCGCACATATTCCGGTCCGCGGGCACGCCCCTCTATCTTGAAGACGCGCACTCCTGCATCCGCCATACGGTCGATAAATCCGATGGTCTTCAGATCCTTCGGCGACATTATAAACTTGTTGTCAATCTCCAGTTCCTCTCCCGTTTCGCGATCGCGAACGGTATATGCACGCCGGCATATCTGGTTGCACGCACCTCGGTTGGCGCTTGAGTTCATCTCGTGAAGACTCATGTAGCATTTGCCGCTGACGGCCATGCAAAGGGCCCCGTGGCAGAACATCTCAAGCCTGATTGGCTTCCCGCCCGGACCGGTGATCCCCTCCTTTAATATAGCCTCATGGATGGCCTTGACCTGATTGAGGTTGAGCTCGCGGGCAAGCACCATCACATCGGCAAATTGACTGTAGAACCTGACGGCTTCCACATTGGTCACGTTGACCTGCGTGGAGATATGCACCTCCTGCCCGATTTCCCGGGCATAAAGAATGGCCGCCATGTCGGAAGCTATGATGGCGCTTATCCCGGCATCTTTTGCCGCGCCTATAATCTCCCGCATACGACCCATGTCGGAATCATAGATTATCGTATTGACAGTCAGATAAGTTTTAACCCCATGGCTGTCGCAGGTCTCAACAATCCGGCGCATATCATCGATCGAGAAGTTTGAACTCGACCGGGAGCGCATATTGAGTCCCTCGATACCGAAATAGACGGCATCCGTCCCCGCGTCGATTGCCGCCGCGAGCGACTCCCAGCTACCTACGGGAGCCATTATCTCAAAATCTTTTCTTTCCAAATCAGTGCATATTGATGTTGTCCGCAAAATTAGAAAAAATTTCCCGAACCATCATCAATTCCCCAATCGAATCTCTAATGATTCCCGTCCGGTCAGCTTATCTTGACTCCGTCGATGCGCCGTGGTGATGTCTTTTTTGTCGACATAGACATAATTCCCTTCCCTCACCTCGGAAAAAGACTGCACTCCTACAGGATATTTCGGTTCTGCCATGCCTCCAACGTTTTTTGGTTTTCCCTGCAAATTTATATATATTCTGATATTTCTACACCGGCAGGATAAAGAATTATCACAATATTCTTGCCTTGGATTCGTGCATACGCCTGAGGGGTTACTTCGACAGGTAGTAGGTGACGGCTCCGAAGGTCAGGGATTTCCAGACCGTTTTCCTGAATCCTGCCTTGCCGAGAAGGTCGGCAAGGTCCTGTCGCTGAGGGGCGGCGGCGATGCTTTCGGGAAGATATGTATAGGCCCGGTTGTCGCCGCTGACAAGCCGTCCGATTCCGGGGATTATGTGCCGGGTATATACTTTGTAGCCAAGTCCAGCCACGGCTCCCGTGGGGCACGAGAGCTCAACTATGCAAAGCACTCCGCCGGGACGCAACACCCTCTTCATCTCTTTTAATCCCTGCTCCAGGTCCTGGAAATTGCGCACGCCGTAGGCCACGGTGATGAGGTCAAACCGTGAGTCGGGGAAAGGCAACGCCAGGCAGTCGGCCTTGCCGAAGGCCATCAGCCGGCGGTCGCGCTCAGGCAACGACTTAAGCCTCTTGCGGGCCACCTCAAGCATACCGGCCGACAGGTCGATACCTGTCACGTGGGCATGGGGCAAAAACTCATGAATGCGGAAAGCCACATCGCCCGTGCCCGTCGCCACGTCGAGAATCTCCGGCCTCGCGCATTCCGGCATAGCCTGAAGGGCTGCCTTCAAAGCCCTGTCGCGCCACCTCTTGTGAAGTCCGAACGTCATCGCCGTGTTCATGAAATCATAAGCCGGTGCGATTGAATCAAACATCTCCTCCACCTGCTCCCCCTTCTCTCTCCTGTCGTCGTAAGGATTTATCCTCTCAGCTCCTCTCTTCTCAGTCATGGTCATCGGAGGGATTTGAAGAATGAGCGGCGGCGGCGGTGCTGCCGATTGGTGAAATATTCCCATTGCCCCTGCACCTTGGCGTTGGTCTCCATCTCAGGGTTCGACTCGGCGAGCTTGTAGCCGTTCTTCTGATAGTAGGGGATAAGGTCCTGGAAGAGGAGCGCGTTGACTCCCTTGTTCTGAAACTCCGGCTTGACCGCCACAAGGAGCAGGTCCACGCGGTCGTTCTTTCCCTTAAGTCCCTTCAAAAGATGCCACCATCCGAATGGCCATAGTTTGCCTCCGCTCTTCTGCAACGCACGGCTCATCGAAGGCATCGAAATCCCGACCCCGACAAGGGCATCATCCTTGTCAACGACAAGCGTCACCAAATCGAGATTGAGCAAACCCAGATAGATGTCGATATAATAATCGATTTGCCGCTCCGTCAGGTGGGAATACTCATATAGGCCGTCGTAGGCATCGTTGATGAGATGGAAGAGAGCTTTGCCATACTCATTCTTTATCCTCTTGCGGTCGGTGTATTTCACGACCCTAAGTCCGAATTTCTTCTTGACAATCTCGGCGATACGGTTGTATTTGTCGGGAATGGCGTCAGGCACCTCCATCTGAAATTCCACCCAATCCGAATCCTTCTCATATCCAAGGCGGGAAAGGTGCTCAGGATAATAAGGATAATTGTAGATGGTGGCCATTGTGGATAGCTCCGAAAAACCCTCCACGAGCATTCCTTCGTGGTCGAGGTCGGTGAATCCGAGCGGACCGATAATACGGTCCATCCCCTTGCCACGCGCCCAGTCTTCCACGGCCTTGAAAAGGGCCTCCGACACTTCCTCATCGTCGATGAAATCCACGAAGCCGAATCGGGCTGTATGCTTGCCTTGGGTCTTGTTGACCTGGTCGTTGATGATTCCGGCAATACGCCCCACCGGCCGTCCGTCGCGGAAGGCCATGAAATAGACAGCCTCGCAGAAATCGAACGCGGGGTTCTTGCCGGGCGACAGGGTGGCCACGTCGTCGCTGATCAGAGGAGGCACATAGCAGTCGTTGCCCTTGTAGAGGTCAATCTGGAATTGAGTGAATGCCTTGAGATTTGTTTTTGTCGGTTCAATGGTTCTTATTTCAATCATTGTCGTAGGGGGTGTTGCTTAATTATGGTCTTCGGCGGGCTGCCCGGCGTCGGGTCAGCCCGCGAAAGAGAGCCAGATGAGGAGGGTTGCCATAAGAAGGATAAAGACGCAAAGGAAGACGTAGAGCTGGCTTGAATTCCTCTTCTCCATAGCGAGCTGAAGGTCGGCCACGGTGCGGTAGGGATGGTCGGGGTCCTCGCATTTTCTGGCGATTTTCCTCAGCTTTGGCAGCGACGTCGGAAGATGGTCGAGCACCTCGTTAATGACCTTTCCATAGCTCTCGATATCTGCCCTGGTGTCTTGGTCGGTAAGGGAGTCAAGCTTGGCAAACCCTACATCCGTCAGCTTAAGATTTTCATTATATTCCGTGAAGATGATTGTCTCCGGTGAGATCGGGACGTGGCGGATATGGTTCTCCTGAATATACTCCATAGCGTCGAGAAGCTGGGTCTGCAGGCGGTGGACGATTTTGGGGGTGAGGCGCTTCTCGTCGATCAGCCTTCGGAGGGAATATCCGTAGACGTCATCCGTGATGATAGCCTTTCCGACACCCGGCACAATCTCAAAGTCATTGACCATCACGATATTCGGGTGGCAAAGATTGTAGCGTGTGTCGAATTCCTCCTCAAGACGCTTCTGATATTCGGGATTGTCGGCGAATTCCTTCTTCAAGGCCTTAAGCATCACCCATTTTCCGTGCTTCTTGACGGTGTAGACGTCGCAATAGTCATCCTCCCATTCGGGAAGAATGAAAAGCTCCGACCATTTTCCGGAGGGGTCGTCGATTGGGATCTGCCTCTCTTCTTTACTGATGTAGCTCACTGTCTGGGGGTCTTTATTCTCGTCTCCGGGCCGGAAAGCAGGGGGAAGGCCGAAGCTTTCCGGCCGGCGACGGGATGGTGATTAATCGATAATGTCGAAGCCGGTGTATTTACGCAGGCATTCGGGGATGACGATACCCTCGGGAGTCTGGTTGTTCTCCAGAAGGGCTGCCACTATCCTGGGGAGGGCCAGGGCGGAGCCGTTGAGCGTGTGGCAGAGTTTTATCTTCTTGTCGTCGTCGCGGTAGCGGCATTTCAGGCGGTTGGCCTGATAGGTCTCGAAATTCGATACGGAGGAGACCTCAAGCCAGCGTTGCTGAGCCGCGCTCCACACCTCGAAGTCGAACGTTATGGCCGACGTGAACGACATGTCGCCGCCGCAGAGGCGCAGTATGTGCCAGGGAAGGCCGAGCTTTTCGAGCAGACCCTGCACGTGGTCCTTCATCTCTTCTAAGGCGGCGTAGCTGTTCTCAGGCTTCTCGATGCGCACGATCTCCACCTTGTCGAACTGATGCAGGCGGTTGAGTCCGCGCACGTCCTTGCCGTAGCTTCCTGCCTCGCGGCGCCAGCAGGGGGAATAGGCGCAATTCTTCTTGGGGAGCTCGCTGACGGGGATGATCTCGTCGCGGTAGATGTTGGTGACGGGCACTTCGGCCGTCGGGATGAGGTAAAGATCGTCGAGGTTGACGTGGTACATCTGCCCCTCCTTATCGGGGAGCTGGCCCGTGCCGTAGCCGGAGGCAGCATTGACCACGAACGGAGGCTCAACCTCCGTGTATCCGGCCTTCCATGCCTCGTCGAGGAAGAACTGTATCAAGGCGCGCTGAAGGCGGGCGCCTTTCCCGACATAGAAGGGGAAACCGGCTCCGGTCACCTTCACTCCGAGCTCGAAGTCGATGATGTTGTATTTCTTCGCAAGTTCCCAGTGGGGCAAGGCGTCGGGGCCGAGTTCGGGCATCGGTCCTCCAGTCTTTTCCACGACGTTGTCGGCGGCAGTCAGACCCTCCGGCACGGCTGCGCAGGGAAGGTTGGGCACGGTCAGGAGCAGCTCGGTCATTTTCGTCTCGCATTCCTGGAGACGGTCCTGCAATCCTTTGGCCTCCCCCTTGATGGAAGCCACGCGCTCCTTGGCCTGCTCGGCGAGGTCCTTCTCGCCGGCCTTCATATGGCCGCCGATGGAGGCAGCGAGTTTTTTGAGCTCGGAGGCAGCGCTGTCGCATTTTTGCTGAAGGCGACGGCGCTCGGCGTCGATTTCAAGAATCTCGGTTATGACGGCTTTGCCGTCGAATCCTTTTATGGCAAGGCGTCGGACAACGAAGTCGGGATCCGCCTTTATAGTCTGAAGTGTAAGCATCTGAATAAGTTGTTGGCGCGACTGTGTGGTCGACGCGGTTTTTGTTTCTGTTTTGTTGTCTTATATGGATATTTCTATCCCGCATTGCCGGGGGAGGTACGGATGGGGAGAGGCAACGGGGATATGCGGGAGGCGTCATGCAAGGAGTTCCTTCACCTTTGCTGATATGAGCTTCCCTTCGGCCCGGCCGGCGAGACGCTTCGTGGCCACGCCCATCACTTTTCCCATCTCTTTCGGGCCGGTGGCGCCGGTCTCGGCGATGATGGCTTTCAACTCCGCCTCAAGCTCCTCGGGGGAAAGTTGCTTGGGCAGGTATTCCTCTATGACGGCAGCCTCCTCAAGCTCGTTGGCGGCAAGCTCCGGACGGTTGTTCTCCTCATAAATCTTGGCGCTTTCCTTGCGCTGCTTCACCATCTTCACCATAATCTTGGTGGCGGTTTCGTCGGTCAGCTCGCCGTTGGCTCCCTTGGCCGTCTTGGCCTCCAGGAATTCCTTCTTCACGCCTCTGAGGGCTTCGAGGCGCACCTTCTCGCGGGCGAGCATCGCCTTCTTTATATCTTCGCTTATCTTGTCAAATAGGTTCATATTGCTTTATAGTTTTTAGTTGTCTACATTTTAATGGAGGTATGCCTGTCGGGAATAAAAAAACCGTCGGACACATCTACCAAACTGCAAAAATACTTCAAAAAAGCGGTTTAAGCAATTGCCGGGGCCACTTTTTCTTCAATGTAGAGTCAAGTGGCAAGTGCAAAATTAGCAAATCATTCGGAAGAACTCAATTTTCGGTGTTGAAAAACCT
>VSPO01000014.1 GCA_009775375.1 Muribaculaceae bacterium
ATTATCTCGTTGCCGTCGATCGGATTCTTCCAGTTGCGGAAGGCATCCGAGTCTTTCACCTCCTTCATGCGCTCGCGGAGTTTCTCAAATCCTTCAAGCTGTCGGCGCACCTTGGCTGGCTGCTTTGATGTGATGTCGCTTTCTGCGAGTATCATAAGGTCGTCAACGTCATTGCCGGCTTCCGTCATCATCCTTCTGACTGCCGAATCCGTCACTCCCTCGTCGCCCACAGATTGAGGACGCATGTGAAGCCCTACGAGTTTTGCCACGTATTTCATCTTTTCATTCAAGGGAAGCTTCATCTCCCTGAATATTCTGGGAATCATTTTCTCCCCGATGAAATTATGGTTGTGGAATGTCCAGCCGAGTCGGCTGTCATATTTCTTCGTGACGGGTTTGGCAATGTCATGAAGCAATGCAGCCCAGCGGAGCCATTCGTTGTCTGAACGTCGTGCAACGTTGTCCACCACCTGTATCGTATGATAGAAATTGTCTTTGTGTCCTTTTCCCTCCATCATCTCCACTCCCTTCAAAGGCTGTAGCGAAGGAAACACGTAATGGAGCAATCCCGTCATGTCGAGAAGTCGCCAGCCAACCGAAGGTCGCGGCGCACGCATGATTTTCGACAACTCATCGTTGATTCGCTCGCGGGTGATTATTTCCATCCTCGATGCGTTTCTCTTTATTGCCTCAAATGTCTCAGGCAATATTTTGAACGATGATGGACGTGATGCCTCCCCCTCTTGACTGTTGTCTTGAGGGAGATAAAGCTGCGTGGCAAACCTGATGGCACGCAGCATTCTCAGGGGGTCGTCGGAAAATGTTATGTCGGGGTCGAGAGGAGTGCGAATAATCCCCTTGGAAAGGTCGGCCAGCCCGTTGAAAGGGTCAACCAACTCTCCGAACCTGTCTTTGTTGAGGCAAACGGCCATCGCGTTGATGGTGAAATCGCGGCGGCACATGTCGTCGTGCAAGGTGCCGTCTTCCACTATAGGGTTTCTCGAATCTCTTGAATAGGATTCTTTCCTTGCCCCTACGAATTCCAATTCCAGCTCGCGGGTCTTGACTTGTGCCGTGCCATAGTTGGGGAATACCGACAGGTGCGCCCTGTGGCCAAGTCTTTTTGCTACCTCTGTCGCGAGTTCTATGCCGGATCCAACTGTCACGAAATCGTAGTCCTTCGATTGCCGTTGGAGAAAAATGTCGCGAACTAAACCTCCCACGACGTAGACTTCCCTCCCCAGTTCATCGGCGATTTCTCCAATTTTGGAAAATATAGGATCGGATATATCTTCTTTCAAATTCATCTGACTGCGGCTGTTTATTACAATTCTTGAATCTCCTCGGGGAAGATCGTTATGGATTTTAATCCGGTGGATGTGACCACATATGTATTCTCCACTCCGACTGCTCCAACTTCCGGGATGACGAATTTAGGCTCAAGAGCTATTGTCATGTTCTCAAGCAAGATGTCGCGGCTTTTGGCCATCACGACTGGCTGCTCGTTGAGCTCAATGCCGACCCCGTGTCCTATAAACGAGGCATGTTGACGATGTCCCATAAAATATTCGGCCAGCCCATTGGCTTCTGCTATTTCCATTGCTTTGTTGTAAAGATCGGCGACGGGGGTGGAGGGCTTCCCAATGCTTTCAAGGGCGCGCAGGATATTGATCGAACAGTCGTGGGCTTTGTATGCTAAAGAGGGCAGTTCTCCCAGTCTCCATACGCGCGTCATGTCGGTCTGATAGCCGTTGAAAGATCCGTTCATGTCGATCATGACCGACTGACCCGGCTTGAGCGTGGTCCCGTTGGCTCCGCCCGGTAGCGATGGGTCGATGCCGGAGCCACCCATCGTGAAGTCGTAGGGACTCGGGACATCGGCATTCTCTCCGGCTATGACCGACCCGAGATTTATGTCCATAAGATTGCCTGACGTACGGACGAATCCAAGGCATCCTTCGAGACGGAGGATTCGCTCTATCTCTATTTGGAATTGCACGTCGGTCATGTCCTCCTTATAGCAACGGGTCACTCTTCTGTAGACTTCCGACTGATGGATGCCGTCTTCTTTCATGCGGTCGAGTTCCCACTGCGTCTTCACCATTCTTGCCTTCCTCAGCGAGGATGAGGCATTGAGCGGAACGGAATCGGGGAACACCGCTTTGAGGCGCTCAATGTCGGAATAAGACATTGTGTCGAATTCAAGACCGATTGTTGCGGGAAGCTCAAGACCGAGCTCCTTAAGCTTCCCCGGAATATTCTCCGGTTTGCGGATGATGACCACGTCATCTTCCTTGTCGAAAATGTCGGGTTTTATTATAAACCATATCGGGTCTGACCCCATAGGGATATAGACGAATCCTTTGAAAAACCGACCGGTCGTGTAATATATATTGGCGTTTGAAGCCACGAGAGTCGCCTCGATATTTTCACGACTCATATGGCTCCTTATTGAGCTTATTCTTGTCGCAATATCTTGGCGGATTTCTTCTTGGATAAGTTTCATAGCATAAGTCTTTATTTTCGGGTGACTACGATCCCAATTGCCTTGACCCCCGATGTAGTTTCCTGAGGAAGTGGGGAAGAGACAGAAATTGTGTAGCCATCCGGGATTTTTATATTTTTATGTAGAGTGTCTGCCACCTCGTATATTCCATAGACTCCTGATCCCAAAGGTTTCCCTTTCTCTGAAAAAAAGGGAATTTCTATTGAAACGGAATCAGGGTCGTGGTGGTTGAATGATATTTCCTCAATGTTCAGAGTGATTGAAGTTGAATGGCAATCATCAGTGTATCTGACCACGAGCACTACGTCATGGATTCCGGATAGAACGTCGGCTGAATCTTTCGACGTGACGGAAAAGTCATATTGCCAATCTGCCGGCATTCCCTGTGTGGGAATGTCGGCAAACGATGAATAATCTATGGCAGGTAGATAGTCGCAAGAGACGACAGCCAGAGCCAAAATGGCTGCTACGGGTATTAGCCGTCTCATTTAGCTTCCCCTCCCTCTTTCTCTTTCCCTTCATTGGGGGCAACCTTGGGTTGTCCTTGAGGAGGGCGGTTTTTCTTTTTAGGAGATCTTTGTGCAGGCTGCTGCTTTCCGGAAGGTTGGTTTTGTCCCTGCGGTCTTCCAAAAGTTTGGTTTTGTCCCTGTGGTCTGCCGGAGGGTTGGCCGGGATTCTGCTGTCTACCGGGATTCTGGTTTTGACCTTGCGGTCTGCCGGAGGGTTGGCCGGGATTCTGCTGTCTACCGGGATTCTGGTTTTGACCTTGCAGTCTGCCGGAAGGTTGACCTGGATTCTGTTGTTTACCCGAGGCTAGAACCGGTTTGGCCTGACTTTTCTGAGAATCGGAAATTTCAGAATCTTTTTTCTTTTTCTTTTTCTTCTTCTTGTTCTTGTCAAACCTTGTCAGAGAATCCTGCCCGATAATGTCGCCATATTCCTTTTCTTCATCAAGGTCGTCGGGGATATCGAGAGAATCCACTTTGATTCCCTGTTTGTTTAGAGCTATGATCTCAAATGCGCGAGAGGCATCAATGGTCACAAGATTTGCAGGCACATTCTTGTCGGTGGAATAGGTCACTTTCCTCGCCAGAATGTCAGACTTGAAAAGATAGAAGTTGCCGTCTTTTGTCTCAAGCACCACCTCTTTTGAGGGCAATTGCTTTTGGGCTTCAGCATAAGAATCCACTTCAAAATTCAGGCAGCATTTCAGCTTCGCACATTGTCCGGCAAGCTTCTGGGGATTCATTGAGAGATCCTGAAGTCGGGCGCTGCCCGTGCCGACAGAGACAAATCTGTTCATCCATGAGGAGCAGCATAGCGGACGTCCGCAGGGTCCGATTCCTCCGATTCTCCCCGCCTCTTGGCGGGCTCCAATCTGCTTCATCTCTATTCTGACCTTGAACGTGTCTGCCAGAATTCGGATTAGCTTGCGGAAATCGACTCTCTCGTCGGCGATGTAATAGAATATCGCCTTTCCGCCGTCGCCCTGATATTCCACGTCGCCGATTTTCATCGAGAGTCCGAGCTCCTCGGCAATGCCGCGGGCCTTGATCATAGTGGAATGTTCCTTAGCACGAGCT
This sequence comes from Muribaculaceae bacterium, assembly GCA_009775375.1. Lineage (GTDB taxonomy): Bacteria > Bacteroidota > Bacteroidia > Bacteroidales > Muribaculaceae > Lepagella. Next base: position 4,090 of record VSPO01000014.1, read on the forward strand.
TCCTCAAATTTTTCTATGTCGCCGGGTTTTGCTATGCGGAACACCTTTTTCAGGTCTTCAGCCGACTTCACCCCGGCTTTTTTCATTTGCAATGTCACAAGGTGTCCAGTCATGACGACCTTCCCGATATCGTGGCCGGGAGAAGCTTCCACAGCGACGATATCTCCAATCTTCAACGGGATTGCCGAAGGATTGGAATAGAATCCAAACCGTGTGTTCTTGAAGAGCACCTCCACCGGGGCCGTCGCGTCGTTGCCCGGCACGTCGGCAAGCCAGTCGGTAGCCATCAGTTTCCCTCTGGGTTCTTTGCGTGTGCATCCGAAGCAGGAAGCACTGCGTCCGCAATCATGACAGCCGCTTGAGAATGCCCGGGTCTCTTTCCCTTCCATATCATTTATGATTGAATCAGACATCCCCGTCATTTTGCAAACGCTACGGCTCTCGTCTCTCTGATGACGGTGATTTTCACCTGTCCCGGATACGTCATCTCATCCTGGATCTTGCGGGCTATCTCAGACGACAGCTTGTCGGTCTCCTCGTCGGAGATTTTGTCTGCCCCGACAATGACCCTAAGCTCGCGTCCTGCCTGGATGGCATACGTCTTCAGCACGCCCGGATAGGAGAGGGCAATCTGTTCGAGATCGTTCAGGCGTTTGATATAGGCTTCCACTATCTCGCGGCGGGCACCAGGTCGGGCGCCTGAGATGGCGTCGCATACCTGCACGATGGGCGCGAGAAGCGATGTCTGCTCCACTTCGTCGTGGTGAGCGCCGATGGCGTTGCATATTTCCGGTTTCTCCTTGAATTTCTCCGCGAGCTTCATTCCAAATAATGCGTGGGGCAGTTCCGGCTCATCGTCTGGCACCTTTCCTATGTCGTGGAGAAGGCCGGCACGTCGCGCCTTTTTCGGATTTAGTCCTAATTCAGAGGCCATGACAGCGCAAAGGTTTGCTGTCTCACGGGAGTGCTGAAGCAGGTTCTGCCCGTAAGAAGAGCGATATTTCATTTTTCCGACCATGCGGATAAGCTCCGGATGGAGGCCGTGGATTCCGAGGTCGATGGCCGTGCGCTTTCCTGTCTCGATGATCTCCTCTTCCACTTGTTTTTTGACTTTCGCCACAACCTCCTCGATGCGTGCCGGGTGGATACGTCCGTCGACTACGAGCTGATGCAAAGCAAGACGTGCTATTTCACGTCTGACGGGATCGAACCCTGAAAGCACGATCGCTTCGGGGGTGTCGTCGACGATGATCTCTATTCCGGTGGCAGCCTCAAGCGCACGGATGTTGCGGCCTTCGCGCCCGATAATCCTTCCTTTTATCTCGTCGTTGTCGATGTGGAACACAGTCACGGAATTCTCCACCGCCGTCTCCGTAGCCACCCTTTGGATGGATTGGATTACGATTCTCTTGGCTTCCTTGGAGGCAGTCAGCTTGGCGTCGTCCATTATGTCGTTGATATAGCCGGCAGCAGCTGTCTTGGCTTCATCTTTAAGGGATTCCACCAATTTTTCTCTCGCTTCATCTACGGAAAGGCCTGAAACCCTTTCCAGCTCCTCCTGAGCCTGGCGGCGAAGCTGCTCTACTTGTTCTGCACGGTTGTTGACGTTTTGCTCCTTTGCGTCGAGGTTTGTCTTCAATGAATCGAGATCTTTCTTTCTTCTTGCCAGATCGTTTTGCTGTTGGGAAAGTTGCTGTTCTTTCTGGCGGGCGCGAGCTTCGGAGGCCTGGGCTTTCTGCACTTTCTGGGCGGCCGTACGCTCTGCATCAGCGAGGATTTTCATCTCCTCTTCCTTGGCTTTGAGAGTGTTTTTCTCCTTTATGATGTCGGCTTCCCGGCGTGCGTCTTCGATTATTATCCCTGCCGCTGATTTAGCGTTTTTTTTCGAAATTGCCATAGCGGCGACATAGCCTATTATGCCTGCTCCTACGGCGATTATGATCCATATTGCTGTTTCCATTTACCTTATTTCAGTTGTTTTTTTATTGAGTTTTTATTAAAGGAAAATTCTTTAAAAGGGCACAAGACAATATGCCTCGGCCGGATTGGGGGCCGACAGTGCGCATGAAAAAAGGTAAAAATAATGAACGGGCAATTAGAAAATGTCTCCCGATAAAAGGAGAGGCTACCGGCCTTTTTCTGTGGAAATTATCTTCGACAATTTTGCGTCTATGTCGGCGGCAGTGGCTGAAGCCTTCTCAAAACGTTCCAGAAGTCCTGTATAATAAGAGGCGAATTGATAAGCCACCATGGCAAGGACTTCTTTGTCCGACCGGTTGGGGAATTTGGCTCTCCAATCCTGATAGAGGTCGTGGGCTGCTTTTTCAGCGTCGCGCACGGCGTTTTGCCGGTCGAATGCGACGGAGAGCCGGATATGCTCGCCGCCTATATGTATGGTCATTTCTACTTTGTCGGTCTCGTTCATCGTCATTCCTCCTTAAGCATGGAGATGCAACTGTCGATGGTTCGGATCAATCGGGCAATGCGGCGTCGCGCGCTTACGATAGTGTCGGGGGAGTCTGCCAGTCTGTAGGACATAGTCAGGAATTCCACGTCTCTCCTCGTGTTGCAGAGCTGTTTTTTAGTCTCTTCCAATTCTGCGCGGAGATTGTTGTTCTCCTCTTCAAGTGCGGCAATTCTTGTATGCAGACCTTGATGTATGGTCTGTAGCCTTTCGACTTTCTGTCCGACTATATCGAGTAGAGAAGTAAGTGGTAGAGCCATCACTGCCTAATTTTTTACAAAAGTAGCATTATTATGTGAAATAACCAAATTTTTCCCTTTGCGATTTGTTTTTTGCTTGATTTCTTTCCCGGCTCAAAGAGCGAGTCTTTGAATATTCGTGGCTCCTGTGACCTTAAGATTTGATGTAGTGAGCTCCAATGGTCAATACCATTTTATGCCGTTGGTGTTTGACGAGCGTTTGTCGTATTTCAGGTCCTTGAGTAGGGATGACTTGACAGCTATGTTGAAGTTGTAGGATTTATAAGGTCCGAATGGCACGAATGATGCCGACATCGTGAAGCAATGTAGGTCGCGCGAAATCGAACAGTTCATATAGGCGATTTTCTTCAGATCGAAGTTATACGATGCTGAAAATGAGAAGTTCCAATTGGTGGTGGGTCGGATATTTCCGGAGAATGAAAGGTTTTGTGTCCATTTCCCCTTGTATTCGAGTTTGTCGTAGTCGAAGGCTCCGTATCCGTAGTTGACGGAATAGTTGAACGTCAGACTCCAAGGACATTCCCATTTGAAGTAGCCGTCGGCGTCGGCTGTCGCGGCATCTTTCTTGGCTTGGTTGCGGCGTTGCTTCCGTTCGTCGACTGTGGCGTTCAGATCTTCCATTGATCCGTCTTCCCCATCAAACGGGGCATCGTCATCTTCACCATCCTCATCGCCATCTCCGCTTCCGCTGCCGGAGTCTTTTTTCTTGGAGAATGTCTGGTTGTTGAAAGTATAGGAGAATGAAGTGCCGGTAGAGGCGAGTCTCACCCAGCCTTTGCCTGCTTTCCAGCGTGGCACGTTGACCTTGACCGGCGTGCCCGACGGAGACAGCTTATACGTATATGGATCCCAGGTGGCGGATAGGTTGAGGTTGAAATTCTTTACGAGTCGGAGTAGGATAGAGGTGTTGACGTTGCTCCAGTTCATGGAGTCAGCGGCAAAGTTGTAGCTTTGGCTTATGGTGAAGTTTTCGATGAGAGAGACTTTCTTCACCCCCGTGGTGTCGCTATCGCTCTTTACCTTCATCTCAAGGTTGTTGGCAAGGCTGACAGAGACCACTCCCGACTTCCCTTGCGACGGAGCTCCGAAGATGCCGTGCTGGAAATAGTTGTATTTCTTGTTTTGCAATACTCCCTCGTTGTCGACATAGTTATAACTGCCCCATACGCCCCACATTGGGTCGCTGAAGTCGGGCGATGCGCTGAAAGATACGGTGGGGGTGATGACGTGGCGAATCATCTGCACCTTGTCGCCAAGAAATTTCATAGGCTTCCAGAAACCGTAGATTTTAGTGTCGAGCGACAATGAAGCGTTGAAGTCGAAAATGTTGTAGAACCCGTAGGTGGTGTCAGCCACCTCTCTCGATGCCTGTGTGTCCCATTGACGACGAATTTTGGAGGAATACATCCTGTCGTTCATTGAGATTGAGGGGGAGAGGTTGATATATTTGAAGAGAGAGAATGTGGCTGAGACGGGGATTGAATGCTTCATGCCGTTTTTCCAGTCTTTTATCAGGCTCTTCTTGAAGAATTGGTCTTGATTGGCGGTCAGAGAGTTTTGGAATTGCCCGGAATAAGACATTCTGATCTTCTCATACCAACGTTCGCCTCCAACGGATTTCTTGCGTTTGAACGGTGCGAGCTGCGACATGGTCACATTGACGTTGGGGAAGGAGACGGCAAGCGTGGAGTCTTGCGTGCGTTGCGATATGTTGGCTGTGGTCGACAGGCTCCATTTCGTCCCCGGGAAACGATACGTCATGTTGACGGTAGATGACTTCGTGTTCTCCGTAAACGAATTGTTGTAATAGGAGTTGAGGTCATTTCTGGTGTATCCCGATGTAGTGAAGTTGACGGAAGCCGAAAAATTCATGTTGGGATTGGCCTTAGTGTCCTGTGAATGACTCCAGATAATCTGGAAGTTGTTCTGCTTGGAATAGTCGGGGCTTCCCTTGTCGCCGTAGATGGTCGTGATATAGGAGAAGTCGAAGTTGCCACGGAAGCGATAACGCTTGGTATAGGAAGAATGCCCGGAGATGCCCCACGAACCTTTTGTATAGATCTCTCCGCGTAGAGCTAGGTCTACATAATCGGAAATCGCGAAATAATATCCTCCGTCGCGCAGATAGAAGCCACGATTGTAGTCTTCTCCGAATGAGGGGAAAATGATTCCGCTTGAATAGTCTTTTGAGAAAGGAAAATATCCGAAAGGCAATGCAATAGGCAAAGGCACGTCAGCGAGCACCATATATACGGGGCCGGTAACTATGTCTTTGTTGGGCCGCATCTTACCTTTTGTCACGTTGAAATAGAAGTGGGGATGTTCGTGGTCGTCGCAGGTGGTGTATTTTCCGTCTTCAATAAAGAATGAGCCGTCTTCCATCTTTTTGGAGGCTCCGCCCGTCAGGAATCCCTCGCCTTGCTCGGTGATTACGTCGGTGATGAATCCTCGCCCGGTCTTGAAGTTGTAGCTCATCTGCTTCGACTCGTATTCATCTGAGCCTTGATTGAATATAGGATTTCCCGAGAGATTCCCGGTAGAGTCGACGGCCCCGGTGGCATAGACGGTCGATTTGTCGAGCTCCATCCGTATTTCCTGGGCGTTGAGCTTGAATTCTCCATAATCAACGTTGCCGTCTCCGTAAAGATACGTGTTGTTTTGGCCGATCATGACCAGCGAGTCTTTTGCCTCGAAATTGACCACCGTCTCAAGGTCGCCCTCCGTTCGATTGATTCGTGAAAGACGTTGTTTGGTGGAGTCTCCGGGTAGCTCACCCTCACCGAGACCTCTTCTTGCCCTGTAGGTGGAATCCATTGCGAGAGAGTCTCCGGCAAGAATAATCGAGTCATTGGTCACGAGAAGTGAGTCGTAGCCAAAGAACGCAGTATCGTTTCTGACCACTACGGAGTCGGCGTTAAGCGACAGGGAGTCTAAGGGCACGAAATCAACGTCTGCCGAGGAATCGGTAGACGAAGGCCGTGGAAGCTGATTGTTGACCGGAGTGGCAACAGTTTTGCAGGCAATTGCGAGTCCTGCAAAGGCCAATGCGCTGATATATAGAGTAGTGTGCCTCAAAATTGGCTATTGTTGTCTTGAAAATGATTGCAAAGTTAGCAATAAAATGCTAAATGTAGGATTTGATATGCTTAAAAAATCTGAAAAAAGGTCTATGGCATTTCGTGGCAGCCTGTGTTTCTCATCCAAACAGGTTGTGAAGAGCCATGAATCTATCTAATGAGTCTTCTCCATGGTCAGCCATCTGCCGCATGACTTTATCAAGAGGCTTTTCTTTTGTCAGTTCTCCTGATTTGGAGAAGAACTTGTCGGCATAGCAGATTGCGTTTTCTTCAATCGTGACTGGGAGCATGTCGCGGTGGGGGAGGGGAAGTTCCTGTCGGATGATATCGGCGACAGAGAGTCCGGATCCCGTGTGGCGTTCACATACCAGGGCATGTCTTGGCAGACCAAGCTCATCAAGCATTTTTCGTCCTGCCACGCCGTGGCAGATGTATGGGAGGCTGCCATGACAATAGATGGACGGGGCATCGCATTCCACCACCCCTATATCGTGGAGCATAGCGGCTTCCTCCACGAATTGCAGGTCGGCAGAAAGGCCATGGGCACGCAGGCATCCGAGTGCTTTCACCGCCACACACCTTGAATGGGTGGTGACGGTGGAAAGCAGCTTGGGATTGTCTTTGTAGAAGCGATGGAAAATTTCGTCAATATTCATACGAGAATTCCCGAGTTGTATAATCGTCTCTTGATTCAATAGAGATACTCCTGGATAATCGCTTGTTTGACTTTGTCGTTTTAAACAAGCTCTTATTCGACAATTTCACACCATCCGTGGACGTCCGGTTCTTCTCCGAGTTGGATGCCACGGATTTTGTTGTATAGCATGGTTGAGACCGGACCTGCCTCTCCCGTTGTGGAGATGACGTATTTTTCACCGGTGTCGAGGTCATCGACTTCAGAAACCGGGGATATTACCGCAGCCGTTCCGCAGGCTCCGATTTCCTCAAATGTTGACAGCTCCTCAAGAGGCACGTGGCGTTGCTCCACTTTCAGACCGAGATCTTCAGCCAATTGGCGGATGCTTTTATTTGTGATGGAAGGTAGAATCGATTCACTTGCAGGGGTGATATAGGTGTTGTCTTTAATCCCGAAGAAGTTGGCCGCGCCGCATTCGTCGATATATTTTTTCTCTTTGGGGTCGAGGTAGAGCATGACGGAATATCCCAGCTCATGGGCTTTCTCACCAGCCACGAGGGATGCTCCATAGTTGCCTCCCACCTTGATTGCTCCCGTTCCCTTCGGGGCCACGCGGTCGTATTCCCTGCTAAGGCAAACTTTTGTGGGCTTGAATCCTTCCTTGAAGTAGGGCCCGACCGGAGTCACGAGGATGATGACCGTATATTCAGTGGCCGGGCTGACACCGACGCGGGGAGTTATTCCGATTTCGAGCGGGCGGATATATAGGGACGCACCCGTGCCGTATGGGGGAATGAATCGTTCGTTGAGTTTGACGACGGTCCTGACCATTTTGCAGAAAATCTCTTCGGGGAGAGGCTGCATCTTCACTCCTTCGGCCGACTTGATGAATCTTTTTGCGTTTTCGTCCATGCGGAAGATTCTGATTTTGCCATCCTTGCCACGGAAAGCTTTGAGCCCCTCGAAAGCTTCCTGGCCGTAGTGAAGGCATGAAGCCGCTATGTTCAAAGGGATATATTCGGAATCAGTGACTTCGATTTCTCCCCATTTGCCGTCCTTATAGGTGCATCTGACGTTGTAGTCAGTCTTTATGTAACTGAAGGGAAGGTTGCACCAATCAATTTCTGTCTCTTTCATAATCAATAAATTTTTAAGGTGTGATTGATCAGATACGCTTTATTGGCATTGTGCTGAATTTGTCACACGTTGTTTTTTTTACGATGAAGCATCCTTGGCTGAGGGATCAGATAGCCACCTTGCAGGTGATTTCTCCGGCTTTCACGATGTAGACGCCATGTGCAGCTATTCTCAGTCTGGAAGAGCCTGGCTGCAGCGTCTCGGAAGAAACAAGCCTGCCAAGGATGGAAAACACCTTAATCTGCACCTGGCGTGGAGAATTGACAATAATGCAGGAGGGAGCGGCAAGGATTTCTATTCCCGATTCTTTGGCTACGGATTTAGCCTCGACCGTCGTGCCTGTCATGGTCTCCCATGAGATGGATTCGCCTGAGGCATAGACCGCCGGAGGAATCATTGCCGCAAAGAGAAGCATATATGTCGTTAGATATTTTTTCATGCCTTGGGAAAGCAAAGTGTTTCAAGACGTAAAATTACAAAAAAAAATGGAAAAGCAGAAGCTTTCCCATTTTTTTGCTGTAAACTTGCCTGAAAGTCCCGACTAAGTCAAGAAATCCAGTTGTATGAACACCTTTGAAAGGGTCTGATTATTTGCGTTCCTCTTTCTGCATCTGTTCTTTGAGAGCCTGGAGAGCGCCGAGATCGCCGAGAGTGGTCTTCTCGATTGCGGGAGCGGCAACAGTCTCTTCTTCGCGACGCGGCTTCTTTGCTGCGGGACGCTGTGCGCGAGCCTCAGCCTTGTTGGCGTCTTCAGCGATGCGGCTGTGAGAAAGGATGATTCTCTTGCTGTCTTTGTTAAACTCGATAACCTTGAAGTTGAGTTTGTCGTCAAGCTTGGCCTGAGTGCCGTCTTCCTTCACAAGATGTTTGGGGGTAGCGAAACCTTCCACGCCATATTCGAGAGCAATCACTGCGCCTTTGTCCATCACTTCGGTGACTGTGCCTTCGTGGATAGAACCAACGGTGAAGATAGTCTCGAATACGTCCCAAGGATTCTCCTCAAGCTGCTTGTGGCCGAGAGAGAGACGACGGTTTTCCTTGTCGATCTCAAGCACCTGTACCTCGATGTCGTTGCCGACCTGAGTGAACTCAGAGGGGTGTTTGATTTTCTTTGTCCAGGAAAGGTCGGAGATGTGGATGAGGCCGTCTACGCCCTCTTCGATCTCAACAAATACGCCGAAGTTGGTGAAATTGCGCACTTTGGCAGTGTGGCGGGATCCGATAGCGTATTTCTCCTCGATGTTTTCCCAAGGATCGTTTTTGAGCTGCTTGATGCCAAGGCTCATCTTGCGGTCCTCGCGGTCGAGAGTGAGGACAACCGCCTCAACCTCGTCGCCGACTTTGAGGAAGTCCTGAGCGCTGCGGAGGTGCTGGCTCCACGACATCTCAGACACGTGGATAAGACCTTCAACGCCGGGCTGAACCTCAACGAAAGCGCCATAATCAGCCATAACGACTACGCGGCCGTGGATGTGGTCGCCGACTTTGATAGTCTGGTCGAGAGCATCCCAGGGATGGGGAAGAAGCTGCTTAACGCCAAGGGCGATACGTTTTTTCTCGTTGTCGAAGTCGAGGATAACGACCTTGATATCTTGGTCGAGCTCGACAACCTCGCGGGGGTCGGATACGCGGCCCCAGGAGAGGTCGGTGATGTGAACGAGGCCGTCAACACCGCCAAGGTCAACAAACACGCCGTAGGGGGTGATATTCTTGACCTTGCCTTCGAGCACCTGGCCCTTTTCGAGTTTGGAGATAATCTCACGCTTCTGGGCTTCGAGCTCAGCTTCGATGAGAGCTTTGTGGGAAACGACAACGTTCTTATATTCCTGGTTGATTTTCACAACCTTGAATTCCATAGTCTTGTCTACGAATACGTCGTAGTCGCGGATCGGGCGAACGTCAATCTGCGAACCGGGAAGGAAGGCCTCGATGCCGAATACGTCAACGATCATGCCGCCCTTGGTGCGGGATTTAACGTAGCCTTTGATGATCTCGTCGTTCTCAAGAGCCTGGTTGACACGATCCCAGCTGCGGGTCTGGCAAGCTTTCTTGTGGGAAAGACGGAGCTGGCCGTTTTTGTCTTCGAGGGTCTCGATGAAAACTTCCACTTCGTCGCCGACTTTGAGGTCGGGATTGTAGCGGAATTCTGAAACGGGGATGATGGCGTCAGATTTCATGCCGATGTCGACACGGACCTCACGCTTGGTGATGGATTTCACCACACCAGTCACCACTTCATTGTCTTTAGCTGTCTTAAGAGACTCGTCGTAGGTGTTTACAAGCTCCTCGCGGCTCTTCGAACCAGCTGTTTCGCCGTTTGCATAGGCATCCCAATCGAAATCTTCAATCGGGGATTGAACTTTAGATTCAGTCATTAAAAGTTAATAAATAGGGTTTAATATTCTCTACCTCGTGCGGAATCCCATCACGAGCGCGGCAAAATTAGTCATAAATTCCATAATATGCAAATAAAAAGCCCCTTGCGACGCGAAAAAAGCGTTGAAAGGGAACTTTCTAGTGATTTTTGTGGGATTTTGGAGTGTCTAAAGGTTAAGCATACGGGTTTCGCGGGCTATGGCGTCGATATATTCCTGACGGTCTTCGGCCACAAGCTCGTCAAACTGGCGAGCTCCGGAGGGTATGTCCTGATGATGGGAATGCCACCAATCTCCGAATCTGTTGCCAATCCATTCCATCTGCAGTTCGTCGTAGTTTGCGGCGGCTTCATTAAGGAGCTCTTCCGCTTCATTAATGTCGTCTTTGGCCAGAATCTCCTCCAGAAGCGACCGGGGGATGATCTGTCCGCCAAGGTCGACCCAGCTGCCGGCCTTTTTGTCGGAGGCGGGAGGGAAGGGCTTGTCGCCCAAGGTCAGGGAAAAATACTTGTAGATGGCGAGAGTGTAAAGATATTTTGCCCTTTCCAAAGCTGCGCGGGTGAATTTCATCCCTTTATGGCGGATGTAAAGGTCGTCGAAGACAGGCTCGTTAAGCAGCTCAGAGATAGTGTCGATAGCTGAGAGCATACTGTCTACGGTGAACGGGTTAAGCACGTTGAAGTTTATCCTGTCGTGGAGCGGGAGCTTTCGCTTAAGCCTGCGGTCGCGGTTTGGCCATTTTTGTTCGTCGCGCATAAGCCCGCATGAACGTAGCATGGCCGCCGGCACGACCACCGTAGCTCCCCTCTCGTCGCCGAATAGATAGGAGAATGGGAAAGCGGAAGAGTCGGGATGGGTCTTATGCTGGCCCATTACGAGAGAGAAAGCCCCGATTTTCGCCCCCAGCATGATATATGCTCCGGAAGAGGTCTTGACGCCTCTTTCCAGCACTCCCCAATGGACGGGCCCGAGCTTGTACATGTGGTTGCTCTCATTGGTGGCAGATCCGGCATTCATGAAAGAGATCTGGCATCCGATGATGAGGGAGGCCTTGTGCATACTGACGGAGTAGGGGCCTGCAAGCACCGCGCATGCCTCGCCGTTCTCAAACGAGCAATTGGCGAAGAAAGCGGAATCGTGGGCCGTGAATCCCTTTTCAAGTTCCACGCCCTGCCCCACGTAGCAATTCCTGATGATGCATCCGGAATCGATTTTTCCATCTTCAAGGATAAAGTTTTTGGCATCGACTCCGGATCCGATGTATGCGAGCTCCCTTCCCGGCGCGGCATTGTTGACCACCGAACCGTTGACGAGCGAGCGAGCACCCTCGATTCTGACCCTTGGCCACACGCTGACATTGAGCAATACCCCGCAATCTCGCACGATGGCGCCCTCTCCGATCTCATGGGGTGAGGCCTTTGAATCAAGGAAATCTTGAAGATAGGGAGAGATGTCGTGTTCGATCCATGACGGCACTCTTGTCATCAGCGTGGCGATCTGCGAAGAAATCCCGGGATATGCCACTATCGGACGGGAGCCGGTCTCGTCGAGCGTGGCAATGGTTATCCCAACTCCGCAAGGGGCTTCTTGCTGGAATTCAATTCTGGCGACATTCTCTATTTTTACGCCGTCGCGGATTCTGCAATTGCTGATTCCTCCCGGCACATTCCTGATTACCACGTCGGCTCCGATTTCCACTTTCCCCTCGAAATGGACATTGCGTATTTGCTTTAGGCAAGCATCGTCGGCGATGCTGATCAAGCTCCAATCGGGACAGGAACATCCTTGCCTCTCAAGGCTGTCGATTTCCCACCATTTAAGTTTTCGTGTAGTCGCGCAAGGAGGATTTTCGGAAAGAATCTCCTCAGGGCTGGCCGGATAGTTGATCTGGGTCATAGTTTTCATCATATTTTTGGAAGAGAAAATCATTGTAGGGGAATCTCTCCATGTGAATTTCTTTAGCCTTTTGGTAAAGCATGTCCTTCAAGGCGTCGATATTCAGGCGCTCTTTAGCCGAAATGAAGACGCAGTTGCTTTCCATTTTGGCCATCCAGGTCTGCCGGAATTCGTCGAGGGAAATGTTTTCGCGGGTGGAGGGGGTAAGGTCGTCGGGGTCTTTGGGCGTGTATTTAAAAGCGTCGATTTTATTGAAAGCCATTATGACGGGCTTGGCCATCCCTCCGCACACGTCCTTAAGAGTTTTGTTGACCACTTCAATCTGCTCCTCGAATCCTGGATGGGAAATGTCTACGACGTGGAGCAGCACGTCGGCTTCCCTGACTTCGTCGAGGGTGGATTTAAAGGAATCGACAAGGTGTGTGGGAAGTTTGCGGATGAACCCTACCGTGTCTGTCAGCAGGAAGGGGAGATTGTCGATAATCACTTTCCTAACGGTAGTGTCGAGCGTGGCAAACAATTTGTTTTCCGCAAAAACCTCGCTTTTGCTCAGAAGGTTCATGAGAGTTGATTTCCCGACGTTGGTGTATCCAACGAGGGCAATTCTTGTCAGTTTTCCCCGGTTTTTTCTTTGAATGCTTTTCTGCTTGTCGATATGCACGAGTTCCTCTTTCAGGCGGGATATTTTGTCGAGGATAATACGGCGGTCGGTCTCGATCTGAGTCTCGCCGGGACCCCTCATTCCGATGCCGCCCCGTTGGCGTTCGAGGTGGGTCCACATCCTGGTCAGACGCGGCAACAGATACTGGTATTGGGCGAGCTCCACTTGAGTGCGGGCAGTGGCGGTTTGTGCCCTTTTCGCGAAAATGTCGAGAATAAGGCTTGTTCTGTCGAGGATTTTGACTTTCAGCTCCTTTTCGATGTTGGCAACCTGCTTGGGAGAAAGGTCGTCGTCGAAGATTACAAGCCCGATTTCGTTGTCTTCCACATATTTTTGAATCTCCTCAAGCTTCCCTTTGCCGACATACGTCCGGGGGTTGGGATATTCGAGTTTTTGAATGAATCTTTTCTCAGGGATTGCTCCGGCAGTCTTGGCGAGGAAGTCGAGTTCGTCGAGATATTCCTTCACCTTTTGTTCGTTTTGTCGGAGCGTCACGAGCCCGACCAAGACGGTGCGTTCGTTGGCTTCCTGATTAATTATATTGTCTTCAATCATTTGCGGCATATGAAAAAAAGTAGGTTTGTTTTTGCAGATACTTACGTGAAACTCCCAGGCCAATCGTAAGGGATGGAGCAATATTCAATCCTGTAATAACTACAACGGCTTAGACTTCCTATATGTTTATATTCGGCATCGAGGGTCGGGAAGGAGCCGGCAATATAGATTCGCATGACAAAATCAAAAAGCCACCCCGGGAAAAGAGGTGGCTATTTTGATTTCACGCCAAAGGCTGAATTATTTCTTCACCTTGTTATAGCGAGCGTTAAGCCCCTCCACCACTTCAGCCGTGATGTCGAGCTCCGGACTTATGAAAAGGGTGGCCGCCTTGAAGAATATCGCGTCATATTTTTTCTTGGCGTTGTATTCCTTTATGAAAGCCTGTACGGAATCATTGACAGTCTTTTGCGCGTTCATTGCGGCGTTTTCGAAATTGCTTTGCAAAGAAGCTACGGAACGCTGCGCGTTAGCCTGCATGTTGTTGATTTTGTCTTGGTCAGCCTTGTAGGATTCCTCCGAAAGATAGCCGTTGTTTTGCAGTTTTTTCTGCATGGAAGAGGCAAACGACTGGATTGAGTTTTCGTGGCGTTTCACTTCGCTCTCCATATTTGTCTGCATGCGGAGTATCTCCTCGTTGTAGTCTTTGGCAAGATTGTATTTGCTCAAGACTGTGTCAAGATCCACATATCTGTAGTTAGGCAATTGTCCGGCCTGGGCAGCGGCCTTGGCGGCGGGTTTGTCAGCTTCTTTCTGTGCCTGGTCTCCTCCGCAAGATGGCAGAGTGGCGCATATTGACAGTGCGAATGCAAAAGCCGAGGCTCTGAGAAGATTTTTTTTCATTATTATTGATAAAAGTTATTATTGTATGCTTGATGTCGTCCCGGGTTTCTTCCGGCCGGAGTCGGGAGATGCCCCTGTATGCTTGCAGGCATGCCCGGTCAGGAAAGAGTGGGATTTTGAGAAGATAACCCTAACGGAGAGCAAAAGTAGCGCAATTCCGCAAAAAAATAGCACTAATAAGGTTAATTTCATTGATTTTAAACTTAATTTAACAATTGAAGGCCATGAATGATGGAGAATGACCTGATTTGAGGTGCAAAATTAGGAAAAAACGATAAAATAAAAAAGAGAGTGGGGGATAATAATAAGGATATGAGCGTAAAAATTATGCTTGGCGGGCCGGGATAGTTGCGAAGATGAAAAATTTTATGTACTTTTGGAAACAAAATTGAAGGGATTCCTGATGAGACCTGACTTTGCGGCAGGCGATGCCAGTGTGGCAGGAATCCAAGAACCTGAAATGACAAACCCAATAAAAAACACAATAATAGAAATGGAAGTTAAAGATTTGAAGCCGGCATTGATCTGGCAGTGCTTTGATGAGATAACGAAAGTTCCCCGTCCGTCATGCCACGAGGAGCAGATACGTGCGTATCTTCTTGAATTCGCCAAGAAACACTCTATTGCGGTAAAGACCGATGAGGTTGGAAATGTCGTGATGAGCAAGAAGGCGACGGCCGGCAGGGAAAACGCACCGACAGTAGTGCTTCAGGCTCACATGGACATGGTGGCCGAAAAGAATAGCGGAGTTGATCATGACTTCATGAAAGATCCCATTCAGACATATATCGACGGAGATTGGGTGAAGGCCAAAGGCACCACCCTCGGAGCCGACAACGGTATAGGTATAGCGGCGGCTCTGGCAGTGCTTGCCGACGACTCTATTGAGCATGGCCCGGTCGAGGCCCTGTTTACGGTCAATGAGGAAATCGGGCTGGAGGGCGCGCAAAACCTCGGTAAGGATATGATATCCGGCAAGATCCTGATCAATCTTGACTCAGAAGACGACGGCGAAATTTTCGTGGGCTGTGCCGGAGGAATCGACACCACGGCGGTCTTCAACTACCATCGCAGTTTCTCGCCGGAGAATTTCAAGTATTTCAAGGTGAAGGTGAGCGGTCTGCTTGGCGGCCATAGCGGCGGCGACATCCATCTTGGCCGTGCGAATGCCAACAAGGTGATAGCCAGGTTTGTATGGAATTGCTCAAAGAAATGGGAAATCGAGGTTAGCAGCTTCAGGGGCGGCAACCTCAGGAATGCCATACCGCGGGAGGCCGAGGCAGTCTTCGGCATCCATAATGAGAATTCGGCATATGTAGAGAAATTCCTTGATGAATACAGGGCTGAAATTGTAAATGAATATAAGGGAGTTGAGCCGGCTATGGAGCTCCAGATAGAGGCTGTGGACCGTCCGGAGTATTGCATAGACTCCAAGACCTCGATAGCCTTGATAAGGGCCGTCTATTCCGCTCCCCACGGCGTCATCTCCATGAGTCGCGACATAGAGGGTCTCGTAGAGACTTCCACGAATCTTGCATCTGTCAAGATGGAGGGAGACAACAAGATTAAGGTCACTACGTCGCAGCGCTCGTCGGTGGAGTCGCGCAAGAACGACATCGCCGGGCAGGTAGAGGCCCATTTCCAGCTCGCGGGGGCGGAAGTGACCCACTCCGACGGCTATCCGGGATGGGCTCCCAACATGGCTTCCCCGATAATGAAGATTTCGGCTGAGGCATATGAGGAGCTGTTCGGACAAAAGCCTGCCATCAAGGCTATCCACGCAGGTCTGGAGTGCGGATTGTTCCTCCAGAACAATCCGGAGCTTGATATGGTAAGTTTCGGCCCGACAATGACGGGGGTGCATTCTCCGGATGAACAGCTTTTGATTCCTACCGTGGACAAATTCTGGAAGCATCTCGTGCTTGTCCTTAAAAAAGTGGCGTCGATATGAATCCGTTTTCCCGGGAAATAATGCCGGTCGTAATGGTCGCGCTCCTATTCGGGGGCGTGGCCGTTTCGTCGGCTTATTCCCGTGAAAAGAAGCACGCAGGCAGCGACGTGCGGGAGATGGTGAAAGTGCTCGACAATATTGTCAATTCGCCGGATTCCTTTCCCGGACTAAACGGGCATGCCAGGATCGATTCGCTTCCTGCGGAGGATGTCGCCACGCGCTACTCCGGCCTCACAGACAAAGATTTCGAGATGGTGGCACAGGAACTTGGCGTAGAGATACCGGCTATCAAGGCGGTCGTGGTCATAGAGGCCGGAAGCCAGATGAAGGGATTCTGGGCTCCGGGCGTGCCTATTATCAATTTCGACAACGCCACCTTCTCAAGATTTCGCAGGAAACAATCCGGGAAGGGGGACAAGGAGAAAGCCAAAGTGCCGGAAAATCTGTCGGGGTATGCCCTTCGGGAATGGAGGCAGCTTTCGAACGCTCGGAAAATCAACTGCAGGGCGGCTGATATGGCCACGTTCTGGGGAATGTTCCAGATAGGGGGCTTCAATTATGCCAAGTGTGGCTGCGATTCGGTGGAGGAATTTGTCAGGCTGATGTCGCATTCCGAACTTGAGCAGCTTGAGCTCTTCGCCAAATTCATCACCAACGCCGGAATGCTCGACGACCTTAAGAATAAGAACTGGGCCGGATTCGCCAGAAAATACAACGGAGCGGGCTATGCCAAAAGAGGCTACCATAAGAAAATGGCAGCGGCATATAAACGCTTTTCGCAAGCTGAAAAACAAGAGAAAAAATAAGTATCCCGAATGGATACATAGAATAAAGCAATAAAAGCAACCATAAAATCAGAGACTATGAAAATGATTGATCTTGAGCCGAAACTCGTATGGCAATGTTTCGACGAGATAACAAGGGTGCCACGTCCGACGCATCATCTTGAAAAAATGAAGGAATTTCTTGTTGGTTGGGCCGACAAGCACGGAATAACGGTGCGCACTGATGAGGTGGGCAACGTCATGATGAGCAAGCCGGCCACGCCGGGGCATGAAAACGCCCCGACTATCATATTGCAGGGACATCAAGACATGGTGGCAGAGAAGAGGGGAGACAAGGTGCATGATTTCCTCACGGACCCGATCACGACTATTGTAGACGGCGACTGGGTGAAAGCCGATGGCACTACACTCGGGGCAGACAACGGTCTTGGGTGTGCTTCCGCCATGGCTGTACTTCTCGACGACAGCATCGTGCATGGCCCGATAGAATGCCTTTTCACCGTAGACGAGGAGCAGGGTCTGATAGGGGCCAATGGCCTTCAACCGGGATTCGTGGAGGGCTCAATTCTTCTTAATCTTGACTCTGAGGAGCATGGCTCGTTGGTCATTGGATGTGCTGGAGGAAAAGTCACCATCTGCAAGCTTCCTTATTCAAAGGAGGATGCGGCCGACGGATACTCCTATTATAAGGTGCACCTGAACCATTTCAAAGGCGGCCACTCAGGAATGGAGATTAATCTCGGAAGAGGGAATGCCAATCAGCAGCTATGCCGTTTCCTATGGGAGAATTTCGAAAAGTATTCATTGCAGCTGTCGACAATCGACGGAGGCGGACTCGCGAATGCCATTCCGAGAGAGGCTTGGGCCATTGTCGGGATTCCCGCCGGGAGAGAGAAGGAGTTTGAGCAAGACGTCGTCAAGTTCAGCGACATGATTCATGCTGAATTCCTTTTGGCAGAGGGTTCAGATTTCACATTCACTGCAACGAAGACGGGTGCGCCTGAAAAGCAAATCGACCGCCCGACCGCACTAAGGTTGATTTCCACGATATTCGCATGCCCCAACGGCGTGCAGGGGATGTCGAATGCGGTAGAGGGGCTTGTCGAGACATCGTGCAACCTTGCTTCCTTAAAGATGAGCGACAATGAGATAACCGTCACCTTGCATCAGCGTTCTTCCGTAGACTCCCGTCGCGATGAAATCGCAGACAGAGTAAAGGCTCTCTTTGAGATGATCGGAGCCACGGTGGGCTTTGATGACGCCTATGTCGGATGGTCGCCCAATCCCGATTCTAAGGTGCTTCATGTGGCGGAGGAGAGTTTTGAGACCTTGTTTGGCCGTAAGCCCAAAGTGGAGGCTCTTCATGCCGGTCTTGAATGCGGGCTTTTCCTTGAAAAGATGCCGGGACTCGACATGATCTCCTTCGGTCCGACTCTCAAAGACATACATTCTCCCAACGAGAAGGCCAACATTCCCTCAGTGCAGGAATATTGGAAATTCCTGTGTGATATCCTGAGGCGACTGGCCTGATAAGGCAGGCGCTTACTTATTAGTCTCCCGACGGCATGAAAATTTGCCTGTCGGGAGGCTTTTTTTATGAACAAAAGATAGCCCCGGAAGTTATAATGTAAAAGGAAGCGGAAAAAGCTGCCTGAATTATAAAGGAATACAATGTTAGGATATTTGTCAATAGGCGTTTTTATCGACGGAGGTTATTACGCCAAGGTCAACAGGGCTTTGAAGGCCGCTGAAAGTTCGATAATAAGGGTAAGATCGCTCTTCGATTTTATCTGCAACCGTCTTGCCGTGGAGGAGGGCGTAGACCCTGCCAACTGCCAGATTACTGAGGCCCATTACTTCAGGGGAAGGTTTAGGGTGAAGGATGCCTATGATAAGCATTTGCTTTATAATGAGAGGAAATTTGAAGACACTCTGATAGAGAACGACGTCATTTTCCACTACAAGCATCTCCGGGAGATGGAGAAAGACGGGGTGGTGCAGGTGATAGAAAAGGGGGTGGACGTATGGTTTGCCTTGGAGGCTTATGAACTTGCCACATTCCGAAAGTTTGATTATGTCGTGCTCATCACTGGCGATGCCGATCATGAGATGCTTGTAAGAAAACTGAAGGCGTTGAAAATAAAGACCGTGCTGCTGACGTGGAACCTTGCCAACGGTGAGGCCACTTCCCCTCTTCTCCGGGAGGAGGCCGGGTATCATTGGGAGTTGTCGGCGATGGTAAGGGATGAAGCCGGACTGAAGAAAGCCTTACTTTATAAGCTGAGGGATTCCGCGCTTAATCCCCTTGGCGATGAATTCTGATTTTGTGTTAACGCATTTAAATGCAGGATGCCCGGTTGAACCTGCCGAGTTGCAGCAGGCCTTGCATCCCGGATAACATGCTTTCATTCAGGATTGCAACTTAAGATATAATAATTCAAAACTATAAACTTGTAAATTATGAAAATGTTAAAACTGATTGCGGCCATCGTAGCATGCTTCATGATGGTCGGATGTGGCGGATCAGACGATGCGTCGAAGGTGGCTTCCAAAATCCAAAATGGAGAACAGCTTACGGAGAAAGACTACACTGTGATGGTGGATTATTGTGGTAAATATGCAGAAGAAGCCCAGAAACTTCAGGACCAGATCAATATCCTGACTCCGACTTCAGAGGAGGCGGGAAAACTCACCGACAAAATAGCCGCGTTGACCGATAAATATTCATACGTCAACGAATTTTTTGGCAAGATTTCCACTTCCACGCCGGAAGAGGTAGGGACGGCAAATGCCGACAAGATCAATAGGCTTGCTCCACTGACGTGGTTCTCGGCTCCGGATTGGGCGGATGTGACGTCTGATTCCGATGTGGTAGGCGATATTGTTGAGATGCCGGCGGAAGACACTGCCGGAGTAATAGCTGCGGGAGACGGCGAGGAGGTGAAATAATATTTGGCGCGCCTGACTAAAAGTGGGCGTATCGTTCAGCGTTTCAGATTTATGAATGAAATGATGAATGATGCGCCCACATAATATGCAATGATTCAGGCGGCCTGCTATAATAAAAAGCGTCGGAATGCGTTGAAAGGATAGAAGAGTCTGCATTCTCTCGTCTCCTATGATTGGAAAGGCTTTTTGAGGATAGTGGTTGCCAATGTGGCAAATGCCTGTATTGCAGATGGATGTCATTAGAGGCAATGCCGCTTGGAATTCGCGCCCGTCGGGAAAACGACGGATAAAGAAAACAACGATAAAACAGAAAAACTGAAATCCATACCATGCCTGAATAGGAAAAGTTGTGGATTTCATTACTATTATTTATATATGTGTGGAATAGTAGGCTATGTCGGCGATGGAAACGTATACGACATTTTGATTAAAGGTCTTCATCGTCTGGAATATCGCGGATACGACAGTGCGGGAATCGCTCTTGTCACGCCGGAAGGTAAATTAAATGTATACAAGGCAATGGGAAAGGTGAGCAATCTTGAGGGATTCTGCAAGGAAAAAGACCTCTCAGGCAAAGCCGGGATTGCACATACACGCTGGGCCACTCATGGCGAACCGAGCGACTGTAATGCCCACCCCCATTATAGCGAGGACGGCAATCTCGCAATCGTACACAATGGCACGATTGAAAACTATAAGGTGCTGAAGGATGCGCTTGCCCAGCATGGGTGCACATTCCATTCCGAGACTGACACGGAGGTGCTTGTGCAGCTGATAGAATATATAAAGCTGAAGAACAATTGCGAACTTGTGGATGCCGTTCGCGAGGCTTTGAAACAGGTGGTGGGGGCATATGCCATCGCCGTCATAGAGAAAAACAACCCCGACAGGATAATAGCCGCAAGGAAGAGCTCTCCATTGGTAATCGGTATAGGGGATAATGAATATTTCCTTGCCTCGGATGCCACTCCTTTCGTAGAATATACTAAGGAATGCGTTTATCTTAAAGAGGAGGAGCTCGCCGTGATAGAGAAAGGTGAGCCCTTGAAAATCCTTACTCTGGAGAATCAGGAGAGTAAGATTGACGTGACCACGCTGCAAATGAGCATATCCCAGCTTGAAAAGGGTGGATATCCTCATTTTATGCTCAAAGAGATTTTCGAACAACCCAACACCCTTCTCGATTGCATCCGCGGCAGGGTAGTGGCCGGCGGAAAGCATGTGGTCTTGAACGGCGTGATAGACAATATCGACAAGTTTCTTAAGGCAAAGAGAATTGTGATCGTGGCGTGCGGGACGTCGTGGCATGCTGCCCTTCTTGGAAAATATCTGATACAGGGTATGTGCAGGATTCCGGTGGAGGTAGAATACGCCAGCGAATTCAGATATTCGGATCCCGTGCTCGACGAACAAGACATCGTAATAGCAATTTCCCAAAGCGGCGAGACCGCCGACACGCTTGCTGCCATACAGATCGCCAGGAAGATGGGCGCGTTCGTGTATGGGATTAGCAATGTGGTGGGCAGTTCGATACCGAGGGAGACCGACAGCGGGACATATATTCATGTCGGCCCTGAGATTGGAGTAGCCTCGACGAAGGCGTTCACTGGCCAGGTGATGGTGCTGACGATGCTTGCCATATCGATAGCGCAAGTGAAGGAGACGCTTTCGAAGGAGCAGATAGAGGAGCTCGGGAAGCATATTCTTAAGATTCCGAAAACGGTGGAGAAGGTGCTGAAGCTTGCCGACAAGATAGAGCGTCTTTCCCTTATATATACGTATGCCCGCAATTTCCTGTATCTCGGCAGGGGCTATAGTTATCCCGTGGCTCTGGAGGGAGCGTTGAAGCTTAAGGAAATTTCATATATCCATGCAGAAGGCTATCCTGCTGCAGAGATGAAGCATGGGCCGATAGCTTTGATAGATGCGGAAATGCCGAGCGTCATCATAGCTCCAAACGATCATCTATATGAGAAGATCGTCAGCAACGTGCAGCAGGTGAAGGCCCGTGGCGGTTCTATCATAGCGATTGTCACGGAGGGAGACACCGTCATCCGCAACATAGCAGACCATGTCCTTGAGGTGCCCGATATGCCGGAATGCCTGACTCCGATCATCACCAGCATACCGCTTCAGTTGCTGAGCTACTATATAGCCATCAATAAAGGAAAGGACGTCGACATGCCTCGCAATCTTGCGAAGTCGGTGACGGTAGAATAATAATACGCTGAGAAAAAGCAAATTGTATTATTTTTCGTTGTGCTGTTTAAGTTTGAAATAAATTTTTCTTGAAAAAAGTTTGAAAAAAATTTGGATTGTGTGAGAAAAAGCAGTAACTTTGCACTCGATTTCGGTTGGGAACTTCTCCAAGGCAACTAAAGAGGAGGAAACCTGACGAAAGGGCGAATACCAGAGTGGCCAAATGGGGCAGACTGTAAATCTGCTGGCTTATGCCTTCGGTGGTTCGAATCCATCTTCGCCCACACTTTCTTTAGGGAAAGGTTCTGCGGAAGTAGCTCAGTTGGTAGAGCATTAGCCTTCCAAGCTAAGGGTCGCGAGTTCGAACCTCGTCTTCCGCTCCAGAACGCCCATGTAGCTCAGGGGTAGAGCACTTCCTTGGTAAGGAAGAGGTCGCGGGTTCAAATCCCGCCATTGGCTCCAATTAATTCTCTCCTTGTCCAAAGAGGAAAATAAAACAACTAAATAATACTAGCAAAACTTATGGCTAAAGAAAAATTCGAAAGAACCAAACCGCATGTAAACATCGGTACTATCGGTCACGTAGACCATGGCAAGACCACGCTTACTGCAGCCATCACTAAGGTGCTTGCTGAAAAAGGTCTTTCCGAACTTCGTTCGTTCGATTCTATTGATAACGCTCCCGAGGAGAAAGAGCGCGGTATTACTATCAATACCTCTCACGTAGAGTATCAGACAGCAAATCGTCACTATGCTCACGTTGACTGCCCGGGACACGCCGACTATGTGAAGAACATGGTAACCGGTGCCGCTCAGATGGACGGTGCTATCATTGTAGTAGCTGCTACTGATGGTCCGATGCCCCAGACTCGTGAGCACATCCTTCTTGCTCGTCAGGTGAACGTTCCGCGTCTTGTTGTCTTCATGAACAAGTGCGACATGGTAGACGACGAGGAGATGCTTGAGCTCGTGGAAATGGATATGCGCGACCTTCTTGCTCAATATGAATATGACGGTGACGAGACTCCTATTATCCGTGGCTCTGCTCTTGGCGCTCTTAACGGTGAGCCTGAGTGGGAGGAGAAAGTTATGGAGCTCATGGAAGCTGTCGATAACTGGATTCCGCTTCCTCCCCGTGATGTTGACAAACCATTCCTTATGCCTGTTGAGGACGTGTTCTCAATCACCGGTCGTGGTACAGTTGCTACCGGCCGTATCGAGGCTGGCCGCGTGAAGGTAGGTGATGAGGTTCAGATTCTTGGTCTTGGTGCTGACAAGAAGTCAGTTGTGACCGGTGTCGAGATGTTCCGTAAGATTCTTGACGAGGGCGTGGCTGGTGATAACGTAGGTCTGCTTCTCCGTGGTATCGACAAGGATGAAATCCGTCGTGGTATGGTAATCTGCCATCCCGGACAGGTTAAGCCTCACGATCACTTCAAGGCTCAGGTTTATATCCTGAAGAAAGAGGAAGGTGGCCGTCACACTCCGTTCCACAACAAGTATCGTCCTCAGTTCTATATCCGTACTCTTGACGTTACCGGTGAGATTACTCTTCCCGAGGGAATCGAGATGGTAATGCCTGGCGACAATGTAGAGATCGAGGTTAAGCTCATCACTCCGGTGGCTTGCGATCAGGGTCTTCGTTTCGCTATCCGCGAAGGTGGACGTACGGTAGGTTCAGGTCAGATCACATCTGTAATCGACGACTAATCAGATATCCGTAGGCAACGCCTCATCTGATAATGAAATAACAATCATGGGGCCTTCGGCTTTGTTGAAGGTCCCATACTTACGGGAATAGCTCAGTCGGTAGAGCACTGGTCTCCAAAACCAGGTGTCGGGAGTTCGAGCCTCTCTTCCCGTGCCAACAGAAATTAATATGAAATTAATCAATGACATAAAGGAATCTTATGACGAGCTTGTCTATAAGGTTTCTTGGCCAACTCAGAAACAACTTATCAACAGCTCGGTGTTGGTGCTGATTGCTTCCATCATCATCGCTGTTTTTATTTGGGTTGTTGATAAGATTTTCAATCTTCTGATGGAATTGGTCTACAGTATCAGTTTTTAAACTTTAAATTTGTAGTTCAATGGCTGAATTAAAGAAAGAATGGTATGTTCTTCGTGCCATTTCAGGGAAGGAAGCGAAAGTCAAGGAGGTGCTTGATGCAGCAATCAAGAATACGAATCTTGGCGAATACGTTTCACAGGTATTGATTCCTACAGAGAAAGTTTACACTATGCGCAATGGCAAGAAAGTGCTTAAGGAGCGCAACCTCTATTCGGGTTATGTCTTTGTTGAGGCAAAGCTTACAGGTGAGGTCATGTATGAGCTCCGCAACACGACGAATGTCATTGATTTTTTGCGTGGACGCAGCAAGACGAGTCTGCCGGAACCGCTCCGGGAGAGCGAAGTGATGCGAATGCTTGGTGCTGCAGATGATTTGCGTATTCCGCAGGATGAACTTGCCAACGAGTATATTGTTGGGGAGAATGTGAAGGTCAATTTCGGTCCGTTCACAGGTTTCACCGGAGAGATTCGCGAGGTCAATGCCGACAAAAAGAAGATAAAAGTCGAGGTGAAAATTTTTGGACGCCCTACCGACTTGGAGTTGGAAAATTCGCAGGTTGAACGCATAATATAATGATGATGTTACGCATCGTTGCGAAAATGAAGAAACCTGCATAACAACATTAAACAAACAGAACAATGGCTAAAGAAATTGCTGGACAGATCAAATTGCAGATAAAGGGTGGTGCGGCGAATCCGTCGCCTCCAGTAGGACCTGCTTTGGGTTCTAAGGGCATCAATATCATGGAATTTTGCAAGCAATTCAACGCCCGTACTCAGGATAAGGCCGGAAAGATATTGCCTGTAGTAATCACTTACTACACCGACAAGTCTTTCGACTTTGTAGTGAAGACGCCTCCGGTGGCCGTACAGCTGAAGGAAGTCGCCAAGCTTAAAAGTGGCTCAGCTCAGCCTAACCGTAACAAGGTTGCTGAGATTTCATGGGAGCAGGTGAAGACTATTGCAGAAGACAAGATGCCTGATTTGAACTGTTTTACTTTAGACTCGGCAATGCGTATGGTTGCCGGCACAGCGAGAAGCATGGGTATCACCGTTAAAGGGGCGTTCCCCGAAAACATCTAAAAATCTTCAAAAATGGGAAAACTGACAAAAAATCAAAAGTTGGCTTTGTCGAAGATTGAACCCGGGAAGGCTTATTCACTCGCTGAGGCTGCTGAGAAAGTAAAAGAGATTACCTTCACGAAATTTGATTCTTCATTCGACATCGACGTACGTCTTGGAGTCGATCCTCGCAAGGCAGATCAGATGGTTCGCGGTGTGGTATCACTGCCGCACGGGACAGGCAAGCAGGTTCGTGTACTCGTGCTTTGTAACCCTGATGCCGAGGCTGCCGCAAAAGAGGCAGGCGCGGATTATGTCGGTCTTGACGAATATCTCACCAAAATTAAAGGTGGTTGGACTGATGTTGACGTTATCATCACTCAGCCTTCCGTAATGGGTAAGCTCGGTCCTTTGGGTCGTATCCTCGGCCCTCGTGGCTTGATGCCTAACCCCAAGAGCGGAACTGTCACGATGGACGTTGCAAAAGCAGTAAAAGAGGTGAAGCAAGGTAAGATCGATTTCAAGGTTGATAAGACCGGCATCGTTCACGCTTCAATCGGCAAGGTAAGTTTCACCCCCGATCAGATGCGCGACAACGCAAAGGAATTTATCAATACGCTCATCAAGCTTAAACCGGCTACGGCAAAGGGCACATATATCAAGAGTATTTATCTTTCGAGCACAATGAGTCCCGGCGTAAAGGTGGAACCCAAGTCTGTGGTTGATTAATCTAAAACGAAGACGTAATGAAAAAGGAAGATAAAGAAATTATAATCGCGAAAATCAGCAACACGCTTTCTGAATATTCATGCGTGTATCTGACCCAGACGTCCGGTCTCGATGCCGAGAAGACAAGTGCGCTACGTCGCGCATGCTTCAAGGATAGCATCAAGATGCTTTGTGTTAAGAATACGCTTCTTAAGAAAGCATTTGAGGCAAGCGAGACAGACTACAGTGAGCTTTACGATCTTCTTCACGGCGAAACTACTCTTCTTCTCAGCAACACAGGAAATGCTCCTGCAAAACTGATTAAGAAGTTCCGCCAAAAGAACGATACATTGCCCCTTCTGAAAGGAGCATACGTCGAGGAGACTGTATATGTTGGCGAAGAGCAGTTGGACACTCTCAGCCACATCAAGAGCAAGAACGAGCTCATTGCCGATGTCATCGGCCTTCTCCAGAGTCCTGCCAAGAACGTTGTCAGCGCTCTTCAGAGCGGAGCAACAAAGCTTCATGGCATATTGGAGACCTTGTCTAACAAAGAAAACTAATCAAGTAAAAAATAATAAAAAGAGATACAACAATGGCAGATTTGAAAGCATTTGCAGAACAATTGGTTAACCTTTCCGTAAAGGAAGTCAACGAACTTGCTCAGATCCTCAAAGAGGAGTATGGCATCGAACCCGCCGCTGCAGCAGTGGCAGTAGCAGCAGGCCCCGCCGGCGCAGCAGCTCCCGCAGAGGAGGAGAAGACTAACTTCGACGTAGTGCTCAAGGCAGCAGGTGCAAGCAAGCTCGCAGTCGTTAAGCTCGTGAAAGAGCTGACCGGTCTTGGTCTGAAAGAGGCTAAGGCTCTCGTTGACGGCGCTCCCGGTGTCGTTAAGGAAGGTCTTCCCAAAGCTGAGGCTGAGGGCATGAAGAAGCAGCTTGAAGAGGCTGGTGCTGAAGTTGAGCTCAAATAAGATAAACCGTATCCTACCAATAGGTTAAGAACGCACGAGGAGTGGCGTTCTTAACCTTTTTTTGGCATATTTAATGTTTGTTCTCCCTTTTGGGTGAATTAATTGCCATATTTATAGTCGGTCGCTATGACGTGTGGCCAGACCCTTACATAACACTTCTCGAAGAGTAACTCTTACACTAACCCAAACCCCAATGTCAGTAATTTTAACCGAAAAACCGCGCGTAAACTTCGCATCGATTAAAAATCCGCTCCCGTTTCCTGACTTTCTGGAGGTGCAGCTGAAATCTTTCAAGGATTTCCTTCAGCTCGATGTGCCCCCCGAGGACAGGAAGAATCAGGGACTATATAAAGTATTCGCGGAAAACTTCCCCATTGCCGACACTCGCAACAATTTCGTTTTGGAGTTTCTCGATTATTATATCGACCCTCCCCGCTATTCTATTGCGGAGTGTCTTGAAAGAGGACTCACCTACAGCGTCCCCTTGAAGGCAAAATTGAAGCTTTATTGCACGGATCCCGACCATGAGGATTTCGACACCACGATTCAGGACGTTTATCTCGGCCCTATCCCTTATATGACCGAGCAGGGTACGTTCGTCATTAATGGTGCGGAGCGTGTTGTCGTTTCGCAGCTTCATCGTTCGCCGGGAGTCTTTTTCGGACAAAGCACACATGCCAATGGCACCAAACTCTATTCTGCTCGTATCATCCCTTTCAGGGGCAGCTGGATTGAGTTCGCTACTGACATCAATAATGTCATGTATGCCTATATCGACCGCAAGAAGAAGCTCCCTGTGACTACTCTTTTGCGTGCCATAGGCCTTGAAAGTGACAAGGATATTATTCAGATTTTTGATCTCGCTGAAGAAATCAAGGTCACAAAGTCTAATTTGAAAGCCGCAATCGGCCGCCGCCTCGCAGGTCGTATCGTCAAGAGCTGGGTGGAGGATTACTCCGACCAGGCCACCGGTGAGGTCGTCTCCATTGAGCGTAACGACGTGATTGTAGACCGTGGCACTGAGCTTTCAGAAGACAACATTGATGCTATTCTCGACAGTGGGACATCAACCCTCCTTCTTGAAAAGGAAAATGTCAGCGCAGTAGACTACAGCATCATTTTCAATACTCTCCAAAAAGATAACTCCAACTCCGAAAAGGAGGCTATTCAATATATCTATAGGCAGCTCCGCAACGCAGAGCCACCGGACGATGCGTCAGCACGCGAGGTTATCCAGAATCTTTTCTTCTCAGAGAAGAGATACGACCTTGGCGAGGTGGGCCGCTTCAGAATCAACAAGAAGCTTAATCTCGACATTCCTGACGATGTCAAAGTGCTGACGAGAGAGGATATCATCGCCATCATCAAGTATCTTATCGAGCTAATCAACTCGAAGAGTGACGTGGATGATATCGACCACTTGAGCAACCGTCGTGTGCGTACGGTGGGCGAACAGCTCTACAACCAGTTCGGCGTGGGCCTTGCCCGTATGTCGAGGACTATCCGCGAGCGCATGAACGTGCGTGATAATGAAGTGTTTAAGCCTATTGATCTTATCAACGCCAAGACGATTTCGTCGGTAATCAATACTTTCTTTGGCACGAACGCCCTTTCGCAGTTCATGGACCAGACCAATCCCTTGGCCGAAATCACCCACAAGCGCCGTATGTCAGCCCTTGGCCCCGGTGGTCTGTCGAGAGAGCGTGCCGGTTTCGAGGTGCGAGACGTCCACTACACCCACTACGGCCGTCTGTGTCCTATCGAGACGCCTGAGGGTCCGAACATCGGTCTAATCTCCTCTCTTTGCGTATATGCGAAGATCAACAACCTCGGATTCATCGAGACCCCCTATAGGGTCGTGACTGACGGAAAAGTAGACACCGACAACAACGATGTTGTCTACATGACGGCTGAAATCGAGGAGGGACAGATGATCGCGCAGGGCAACGCCCCGCTCAACGACGACGGCAGCTTTATCAACAGCAAGGTGAAGGCTCGTCTTGACGCCGACTTCCCGATCGTTCCGCCCGAGCAGGTTCAGCTTATGGATGTCGCTCCTATCCAGATCGCATCCATTGCGGCTTCGCTCATCCCGTTCCTTGAGCACGACGACGCCAACCGTGCGCTCATGGGATCGAACATGATGCGCCAGGCAGTGCCTTTGCTGAGAAGCGAAGCCCCGATTGTCGGCACCGGCATCGAGGGCCAGTTGATTCGCGACTCCAGAACACAGATAATGGCGGAAGGCGCCGGAGTCATCGAATATGTTGATTCCACCGTGATCCGCATAAAATACGACCGCACGGAAGATGAGGCTTTCGTAGAGTTTGATTCTTCAACGAAAGACTACAAGCTTCCGAAATTCCGTCGCACCAACCAGGGAACGACCATCGACCTGCGCCCGATATGCAATGTCGGCCAACGCGTGGAGAAAGGCGACATACTGACCGAAGGCTATTCTACGGAAAAGGGTGAACTTGCCCTCGGCCGCAACCTTAAGGTGGCGTTCATGCCCTGGAAAGGCTACAATTATGAGGATGCCATCGTGCTCAACGAGAGAATGGTCAGGGAGGATATCCTTACGTCTGTGCACGTCGATGAGTATACACTTGAGGTGCGCGAGACCAAGAGGGGAATGGAGGAACTCACGAGCGACATCCCCAACGTCAGCGAAGACGCCACCAAGGATCTTGACGAGAGAGGCATCATCCGCATCGGCGCGCATGTTGTGCCGGGCGACATTATGATCGGTAAAATCACGCCTAAGGGCGAGAGCGACCCGACCCCTGAGGAGAAACTTCTCCGCGCTATTTTCGGCGATAAGGCCGGCGACGTGAAGGACGCTTCCCTCAAGGCTTCTCCATCGCTTAAGGGAGTCGTAATCGGGACAAACCTTTTCTCTCGTGCAATAAAGAAAAAGAACAACAAGAAGAGCGCCAACGCCCAGCTCCCGCGTCTCGATGAGGAATACGAGGAGAAGCAGTCGTCGCTGAAAGAGATACTCATAGGCAAGATGCAGACCTTGCTTAAAGGAAAAATCTCCGCCGGCGTAAAGGACTTTATCGGAGCCGACATCATTGCAAAGGGTGCAAGGTTTGACGACCAGACGTTCGGCAACATCGACTATGAGACGGTCAACCTTGCCAACTGGACCGACGACGAGCGCATCAACAAGATGGTGATGGCTCTCATCACCAACTATCTCCGCAAGTCGAAAGAGGTCGACAGCGAGTTGCGCAGGAAGAAATTCGATATCACGATTGGCGACGAGTTGCCTTCCGGCATTATGCAGATGGCTAAGGTCTACATCGCAAAGAAGCGTAAGATCGGCGTCGGCGACAAGATGGCAGGCCGCCACGGCAACAAGGGTATCGTCTCCAGGGTCGTGCGTCAGGAAGACATGCCGTTCCTCGAAGACGGAACGCCCGTGGACATAGTCCTCAACCCTCTGGGTGTGCCTTCCCGTATGAACCTCGGACAGATATTCGAGACCGTTCTCGGATGGGCTGGCCGTGAACTCGGCGAGAAGTTCGCCACCCCGATTTTCGACGGTGCGAGTCTCGATGACCTCAACGAATGGACCGACAAGGCAGGACTTCCCCGTTATGGCAAGACCTATCTCTACGACGGCGGCACCGGCGACCGTTTCGACCAGCCCGCGACAGTCGGCGTCATCTACATGCTTAAGCTCGGCCACATGGTGGAAGACAAGATGCACGCTCGTTCCATTGGTCCGTACTCTCTTATCACGCAGCAGCCTCTCGGTGGTAAAGCCCAGTTCGGCGGCCAGCGTTTCGGAGAGATGGAGGTCTGGGCTCTCGAAGCCTTCGGCGCTGCCCACGTGCTTCAGGAGATTCTCACGATCAAGAGCGACGACGTCATGGGAAGAAGCAAGGCCTACGAGGCCATTGTCAAGGGCGACCCGATGCCCAATCCGGGCATTCCGGAATCCCTCAACGTGCTTCTCCACGAACTTCGCGGCCTCGGCCTGAGCATAACCCTCGAATAATCATTGAATATTAGGAGACTAACACAATATGGCTTTAAAGAAAGACAACAAGATAAAGAGCAACTTCACCAAAATCACGATTGGACTTGCCTCCCCTGAGGAAATCAAGGCCAAGAGTAGCGGAGAAGTGCTGAAGCCCGAGACCATCAACTACCGCACCTATAAGCCGGAGCGCGACGGACTCTTCTGCGAGAAGATCTTCGGTCCGGTCAAGGACTACGAATGCCATTGCGGGAAATACAAGCGTATCCGCTACAAGGGTATAGTCTGCAATCATTGCGGTGTGGAGGTGACGGAGAAGAAAGTGCGTCGCGAGAGAATGGGCCACATAGAGCTCGTTGTCCCCGTGGCTCATATCTGGTATTTCCGTTCCTTGCCCAACAAGATCGGCTATCTGCTCGGACTTCCTTCCAAGAAGCTTGACGCCGTCATCTACTATGAGAGATACGTCGTCATCAATCCGGGGGAAAGCGGCAGGGAGAAACTCGACCTGCTGACCGAGGAGGAATATCTTGAAATAGTGGAAAACCTTCCCGAATCGAATCAGTCGTTGCCCGACGACGATCCGAATAAATTTGTGGCCAAGATGGGAGCCGAGGCAATTTTCGATCTTCTTCATGAGATCGACCTCGTGCATCTTGCTGCAGAGCTTCGCCATAAGGCAAACATCGACGGCTCGCAGCAGAGGAAGACCGAGGCGCTGAAGCGTCTGCAGGTGGTCAACTCCTTCCTTGCCTCCGCCGACCGCAACAAGCCCGAATGGATGGTGCTTAAGGCCGTGCCCGTCATTCCCCCCGAGCTGCGCCCGTTGGTCCCGCTCGACGGTGGCCGTTTCGCTACGTCCGACCTCAACGACCTCTACCGCAGGGTCATAATCCGCAACAATCGTCTCAAACGTCTTATCGAGATTCAAGCTCCGGAAGTCATTCTCCGAAACGAGAAACGCCTTCTTCAGGAGGCCGTTGACTCCCTGCTCGACAACAGCCGCAAGGCTTCTGCCGTAAAGAGCGATGTCAACCGTCCGCTGAAGTCGCTTTCCGACAGCCTCAAGGGCAAGCAGGGACGTTTCCGTCAGAACCTTCTCGGTAAGCGTGTGGATTACTCAGCCCGTTCGGTAATCGTTGTCGGCCCTGAATTGAAAATGCATGAATGCGGCATCCCCAAACTGATGGCCGCAGAGCTATACAAACCCTTCATCATCCGCAAGCTCATCGAGCGTGGAATCGTGAAGACCGTGAAGAGCGCCAAGAAGATTGTCGACCGCAAGGAAGCAGTCGTATGGGACATCCTCGAACACGTCATGAAGGGTCATCCCGTGCTTCTCAACCGTGCCCCGACGCTCCACCGTCTCGGCATTCAGGCATTCCAGCCTAAAATGATCGAGGGCAAGGCTATCCAGCTTCACCCGCTCGCTTGTACGGCATTCAACGCCGACTTCGACGGCGACCAGATGGCAGTCCACCTCCCGCTTGGCAACGAGGCCGTGCTTGAGGCCCAGATGCTCATGCTTGGAGCCCACAACATCCTCAATCCCGCCAATGGCGCGCCTATCACCGTGCCTTCGCAGGACATGGTGCTTGGTCTTTACTATATCACCAAACTCCGCAAGGGCGACAAGGGTGAAGGCTCGAAGTTCTATGGACCCGAAGAGGCAGAGATCGCTTACAACGAGGGGAAAGTGACTCTTCACGCCCCCGTCAGCGTCCTCGTCGATGATATCGACGAGAATGGCAACCCCGTAAAGGTGCTGAAGGAGAACACCTCCGTTGGCCGCGTGCTGTTCAATCAGTTTGTGCCTAAGGAGATCGGCTACGTCAATGAGATTATCTCTAAGAAGTCGCTTCGTGGCATCATCGGCAAGGTCATCAAGACGTGTGGCGTGACGCGTTCTGCGCAGTTCCTCGACGACATCAAGAACCTCGGCTACCGCATGGCATTCCGTGGAGGTCTTTCCTTCAACCTCGGCGACGTCATCATCCCGAAGGAGAAAGAGGAATACGTCAATGAGGGTTATGCCCAGGTGGAGGAAGTGATGATGAACTATTCGATGGGTCTTATCGGCGATAACGACCGCTACAACCAGGTCATCGATATATGGACACACGTCAACACCCGCCTCGCAAATACGCTGATGAAGCAGATGGAGGAAGACCAGCAAGGCTTCAATTCCGTCTACATGATGCTCGACTCCGGTGCCCGTGGTTCGAAGGACCAGATTCGTCAGCTGTCAGGTATGCGTGGTCTGATGGCCAAGCCTCAGAAAGCAGGAGCCGAAGGCGGACAGATCATCGAGAACCCGATTCTTGCAAACTTCAAGGAGGGTCTGTCGGTGCTCGAATACTTTATCTCCACCCACGGTGCGCGTAAAGGTCTTGCCGATACCGCCCTTAAGACCGCCGACGCCGGCTACCTTACACGTCGTCTTGTCGACGTGGCCCACGATGTGATTATCACTGAAGAGGACTGCGGCACGCTGCGCGGACTTGAATGCAGAGAGATAAAGAACAATGAGGAGGTAGTTGCCTCGCTCAGCGAGCGTATCCTTGGCCGCGTGTCGGTGCATGACATTGTCGACCCATTCAATCCTGATGATATCATCGTCCATGCCGGAGAGGAAATCACGGAGGCCATCGCCGACCGTATCGAGAAATCTCCGATCGAAATGGTGGAAATCCGCTCGGTGCTCACGTGCGAGGCCAAGAAGGGCGTTTGCGCCAAGTGCTACGGCCGCAATCTCTCCAACCATCGCATGGTGCAGAAGGGCGAGGCTGTCGGCGTGATTGCCGCTCAGTCAATCGGTGAGCCCGGTACGCAGCTTACTCTCCGTACGTTCCACGTCGGTGGTGTGGCAAGCAACGTGGCAGCCGTGAAGGACGTCACTTCCCGCTACGACGGCAAACTTGAGATCGACGAGCTCCGTACGGTCAAGAACAAGGATGGTGTTAGCGTCGTTGTAGGCCGTATGGCTGAGATGCGTATTGTCGAGCCCAAATCCGGGATCGTCCTGACCACTGCCAACATCCCTTACGGTTCGAAACTCTATTTCAAGGACGGCGACACCGTGAAGGTTGGCGACATGATTTGCGAATGGGACCCCTTCAACGCCGTTATCGTTTCGGAAGAGGGTGGTAAGGTCCGCTTCGAGAATATGGAAGAGGGCGTGACGTTCCGCACGGAGAGCGACGAGGGCACCAACCTCAGCGAGAAAATCATCATCGAGTCTAAGGACCGTACGAAGGTGCCCGCAGCCGAGTTCTATGACAATGACGGAAATCTCGTGCGCACGTATTCTCTGCCTGTAGGTGCCCACCTTCTCATCAATGAGGGTGAGGAACTGACTCCGGGTGAGGTGTTCGTGAAGATTCCGCGTGCTGCCGGTAACGCCGGTGACATCACCGGTGGTCTTCCCCGTGTGACCGAGCTTTTCGAGGCCCGCAACCCGAGCAACCCTGCCGTGGTCAGCGAAATCGATGGCGAGGTGAAATTCGGTAAGATCACACGTGGTAACCGTGAGATATCCGTGACGTCGAAGCTTGGCGAGGAGAAGAAATATCTTGTGCCTCTGTCGAAACAGATTCTTGTTCAGGAGAACGACTTCGTGCGTGCCGGCACTCCGCTTTCCGACGGCCACATCACTCCGGCCGACATCCTTAACATCAAGGGTCCCACGGCCGTGCAGGATTATATCGTCAACGAGGTGCAGGACGTCTACCGTATGCAGGGCGTGAAGATCAACGACAAGCACTTTGAGGTGATTGTCCGCCAGATGATGCGCAAGGTCAATATCCTTGATCCGGGCGACACGCGATTCCTTGAGCAGCAGGTGGTAGACAAGCTCGACTTCATGGAGGAGAACGACAATATCTGGGGCAAGAAGGTGATCACCGATGCCGGGGATTCCACTACTTACCTTGCCGGACAGATCATCACCGTCCGTAAGCTCCGCGACGAGAACTCGGCATTGAAGCGCAGGGACCTCCGTCCGATGCAGGTGCGCGACGCAATGCCCGCCACTTCTGAGCAGATTCTTCAGGGTATCACGCGTGCGGCTCTCCAGACTTCGAGCTTCATGTCGGCGGCCTCTTTCCAGGAGACAACGAAGGTGCTCAACGAGGCAGCCATCAACGGCAAAACCGACAACTTGGAGGGCATGAAGGAGAACGTCATCTGCGGTCACCTTATCCCCGCCGGTACGGGTCTTCGCGAATACAACCGCCTTGTAGTTGCCAACAAAGACGAATACGCAGCTCTTCAGCTGACCGACAATCCCGAAGAGATAGCGCTCTGATAGCAATTATACATAATACGAACAAAAAAGGATTGAACCGCAGCGGTTCAATCCTTTTTTTGTTCGTATCCACCACGACATCCATCATGTTGGACTTTCCGGATGAAATCAGTCTCCGTAGAAATCGTTGTAGTAGTGCGACAGTTCATGAGACTGGCGGACATAGGTCCATCCAAATTTCGAAGTCTCACACCCTCCAAATAATTCATCAATATTATCTAAAGCAAATCCTACCGCTGAAATAATATCCTCGCTGATGCCTTCTCCCTTCAGCGTGCTTATCAAGTTGTCGCGTGACTCACTGTTTGTAAAGACTGTAGAAATCATATTCTTCAATACGGATATTCCCATGGCTGAATCGGCAAAAGTATTGTTGAAAAGCAGTTCGTCTCCCTCTTCCTTAAAAATATAGTTAATTGCAACCCCTTCGGCATTTCTTGGGGTGATTGTCAGAAATATATTCGACAGAAGGGAATACAGAGCCTCGGTATTCATGGGATACGTTTCATATGAGTCGGCGGTTTTCCTTTTGACGATATTCATTCCCATCATTTTTAATGGATCGAAAGTCAGCGCATATGAAGATTCTGTAATATGGCTTGCGCAGAATGTATTAGGAGGATAGACGGATATCGGCTCATAGTATAGTTCTTGATCTTTGTATAAACCGGCTATGCCAAACGATAGTGGATATCGCGAAGGAGTATGAGGTATTGAGACTCCCGGTATGATCCTACCCCATAGTTTCCCTAAGGATATAAGTCGGTCGGAGTCTTGATCAAAACCGTAGTCTTTTTCTTTTATGCACGATGTATTGAGTATCAGCAGAACAAGGTCAGACAGCGAGATGGATTGTTCGTATTTCGATGGATAGGACGAGCTTTTCAAGTCGCATATGAACAATGAGTGGGAGAAATGACAATTGATGTCTCTGTCAGGAATAGCAGCAATGAAGTATAAAGGGGATTCCTTACCCAATATGCCGGCGTTGGGGTTAAGTGACTCAAAGTCTTTTGTGGGAGACACATACCATTCTCCACACTTGAGACTGTCGGCAGTGGCTATTCCATTTGAGATTTTCACTTTGACACCGTATATTTCCTCTTCCCCGGAAAATTCATACCTTCCTTTCTGATAATTGGGAGTTAGCTTGATGGGTATGATCGGTTGGATGCCCAACCCGATAAAAGAAGGCCTTTCCACTTTCCCCTTCACAGGATTCCCCTCAATTGAAGATAGGTAGAGAGGATCCGTGTAAAGTTGCAACGTCCCTTTATTGCCATCGGTTAGGGATATTTTGACATGTTGCCCCTCCGACAGTTTTATGTCGAAATAGGCTTGTCCTCCCGATCCCATATACGTGCCGGTAAAACAGAATCCGTCTTTCTCCCCGAACACTTTTCCATTGATGTCAGGCAAGTCGACAACTTCAGGAGGATTATCCGGAATAATAGGAGGCTCTTCTACCCCCTCCTTGGTTTCATGGCATGCGCACAAGGATATTGCAATCATAGATGCAATTCCCAAATTCAATAACTTGTTCATAATTAAACTGGTTAGATTTAATCAACTTCAATAATAAGTATGTTTTAATAAAGACAATAGTTCGTTAATTTTTGAATGAATCATGCGGAGTCTCTGACGCCGAAGAACAATAAGTTAGGCGGAATCTCG
>VSPO01000140.1 GCA_009775375.1 Muribaculaceae bacterium
TCAATGTTCTCTCTTCGCTCCCGGAGCGGCTTGCGTCGTTTCCCGTTTGCGGTTGCAAAATTACAACCGATTTTCCCGTCTCGCAAGCTTTCTTTCTATTTTTGCTTGATTTTTCTTTTTACGAGCTTATAAATACTTGAAACACATTGAAATCAACTTATGTTAAAATATGTTTTGTTTTGTTAATCAATAAAACTCTTTATCGTATTTCAGCGTTATTTTAAGGTTGACACAACAAAAAAAATAGCCTGCGGACATGAAAATTCATGTCCGCAGGCTATTTTTTCATTTAAATTATCGATTTGGAAACTCAGCTTTATGGCTATTTTCTCCAAAATGGAGTGTAAAACAGCACAAGAACCGTGAATATCTCCAACCTCCCGACCAACATTTCCAAAGAGAAAAGCCACATCAGCGGATCGGGAAGCTCTCCATAACCCGCACCTGTGGCCCCAAAACCAAGCCCGTTATTACCCATACAGGAGGCGGAAGCGAAAAAAGAATCCGTGACAGTGTAGCCATATCCGGACATGACCAAGGCACCGGCTATTACTATAAGTATGTATATCGTGATAAACGCCATCACCCGAATAAGCGCTGAATCGGAGAGCACTCCCTTTCCGAATTCCACCATCTTTATATGGCGAGGGAACAGGGTCAGCACAATTTCATTTCTGATATTCTTAAACAAGACAGCGACACGGTCGACCTTTATTCCTCCCGTCGTGGAGCCGGCACAGGCCCCACACATCATAAGCAAAATAATAATCATCAATGGAAGTGTGCCCCAAGCTGCAAAATTCGAATACGTCAGTCCCGTCGAAGTTATGGAAGACGATATCTGGAATAAAGCCGCCAAAGTCACCTCTCCGTAACTTCCATGTCCCGGCACAGCCAAAAGCGAACCGGCTATCAAGATAAACGCGGCGGCGACAATGACAAGATAGTTGCGGAAAACTCCATTTCCCCAAAGCTGTCGCCATTGTCCGCTGACGGCATTATACACCAAAATAAAATTGACCCCTCCGACAAACATGAAAACCGTGACTACGCCGGCAATCCAAGGGCTTTCCCAAGATGCGATACTCGCGTTGCGGGTGGAGAAGCCTCCAGTGGACATCGTCGTCATCGCCTGGCATATGCTGTCGAAAACGCTCATGCCTCCGACGGCCAACAGGGGTATCATCAGAAGCGTCAGCCCCCCGTATACCGCCCAAAGCGACATGGCAGTCTTCCGAATTCGGGGATGAAGTTTATCGTGGGTCACACCGGTGATTTCCGCATTGAATAATGAGATTCCCCCTGAATCATTCAATGCGGGCAACAGCGCGATCAAGAAAAAAACTATTCCAAGGCCCCCTATCCATTGGATAACAGAGCGCCAGAACAAAATGCCATGGCTTTGCGACTCCACGTCGGTCATCACCGTCGCTCCGGTGGTGGTGAAACCCGACATAGTCTCGAAAAACGCGTCGGCCACGCCAAGGCGGGGAGAACCCAATATAAATGGAAGCATCCCGAACGCGGAGAAGAGCACCCAAACGAATGATATAAGCAAGTATCCCTCCCGGCGATGGACGTGGGTCTCGTTGTCGCGAAAACAATATGCAGCAATGCCGCCAATAGCCCCCGTAGAAATAATGGAGACAAGGAAAGCCCGCCAGTCTTCTTCTCCATATATAAGGCAGACCAGAGCCGGAAGAATCAGCAAAAGACTCTCCAGCAACATGAGCCAGCCAAATATCTTCAGCACGGAGCCGTATCGTATGTTGTAGACCTCTTTCATTTGAACAGCTTCTCCACTTTTTTCAAACTTCCACGCCGACAGAACACAATGACATGGTCGCCGGCGCATATCCGGCTGGAACCCTTCACCAGCATCCCCTTCCCTTCGCGGGTCAGACCGGCGATGGTCATGTCGTCGGAAAGATCGAGATCACGCACGTCGCGCCTCGTAATATACGACGACTCGCAGACAACAATCTCTACGATCTCCGTATCCTCAAAGGCAAGACAACGGGGGGAATCAAGGTAGCTGTCAAGCAGAATCTGATATATGCGGCTCGACGTCAGAAGCTTTTTGTTGACCACTGCGTCAATATCCAGGTTCTGGGCCTCGTCGAAATATTGGATATCCTCGATCTGGGCTATTGTCTTCACCGCACCGAGGTCTTTGGCAACAATAGCGCATACTATATTCTTCTCCGACGTATCGCCCAAAGCCACGAAAGCGCAATCGTCTCTTATACCCTCTTCACGGAGCACGTCTATATCCCTCGCGTCGGCATTGACGACAGTGGCCGAAGGGGCCATTGCCGACAGACGCAAACACCTCTCCCGGTCGGGGTCGATGACCGTCACGCCATATTTAGGGGAGAGCATCGGCACGAGAGTCTCCGACATTTTGCCGGCTCCGGAAATCATCACCTTCCCTATCCTCATCATCCGCTTTCCGCATAGCTCCGTGAGCTCCCTTTCGTTGCCGGGCAAGGCCGTGAAATATACCACGTCGTTCTTTTCAATGCTATACGAGCCTCCGGGAATTATCGAGTCGCCGTTTCGTTTTATCAGCGATACGTGGAAATTACCCGTTGTCTTGCCGAATTCCACGAGCGACATACCGTCGATGGGGGCATTCTCCTCAATTTTAAGGCAGAACACACAAATCTCCCCATTACTGAGCGAATAAAGGCTCCTAAGACCGGAATGTGCCAAGGATGCGTCAATTTCCTTTGCGGCAAGCAGTTCAGGATATACCATCTTATCGATTCCCAAAGTCTTGAAATGCTCTTTGGCATCGGCATCCAGAAGTTCGCCGTTGTCGATACGTGCAAGCGTGGTGCGCGCGCCGAGCCATTTAGCCATCTGAGCCGACACTATGTTATGGTTCTCATAAGGCGTCACTGCGATAAACAGATCGCACCCTGCCACGCCGGCAGCTTTCAAGTCGCTTATAGATATGGCCCTGCCATACATTGTCATAACGTTGTAGCGGGAATCCAGATTGGAGAGCACATCCCTGTCCGTGCCCATGACCACTACATCCTGCTCCTCATGACTGAGCATCTTAGCCAGATGAATGGCGGAATCGCCATTTCCCACAATCAATATCTTCATACGGAACTGTAGAAGTTGTTTAAGGCAGGTTATATAAATTGACCGCCTTTATTTTAAAATTAATATTAAGCAGGCTCTTGGCTGCCTTAAACTTTTTACGCAAATGAAGTTGGTTAAGTCTTTTTTCCTTTTTTGAGGGCTCTATTCCAATTTTTCATCATCTTTTCGGCTGATTTTAAATCGCTCATCGGGAATTTAGCCCGCTAAATTTCCTCTTTCCGATTTAAATCCATCTCGAAAATCTGACGAAATCTTGAAAAAGAAAAAGTTTAAACAACTTCGCAAATTATTCGGCAAACTTACAAATAATCCTCCATTCAACCAAACATATATCAAATTTATGAGCGTAAGAGCGCGTTTCTTAAAAAATCACCGCCCCTACGGCCCCGAAATTTTAAGGAACACTAAGCGGATTTGAATCTGATTCGCAATTTTATCGGCATGTTATGAAGTTTTTCTGAAAATATTTGCGGGATTCATCCGTAACCACTACATTTGCAGTGCCGTCCATGCCCGAAGCCGGGTCATGCCTCGGCTCTCACCAACACAACCACCTGACACCGACAGATTATGTTTGAAATAGTAAGCAGGCGCGAACTTTCACCCAATATCGTGGAAATGAAGGTCAATGCGCCAAGAGTGGCGGCCTCAGCCCGTCCCGGACAATTCGTCATCGTGCGCACTGACACGCATGGGGAACGCATACCGTTGACAATATGTGACTTCGACACCGATGACGGCACCGTCACCATTGTCACCCAAGCAATAGGGCACTCCTCACGCAAAATCATCAACCGGCAGGAGGGAGATGCATTCGCGGATTTCGCCGGCCCCCTCGGCAACCCGTCAGACCTTCTCCAACTCCCTCAGGAGGAGCTGGAAAAGAAACGCATCCTTTTCGTGGCCGGAGGCGTAGGCACAGCCCCGGTCTATCCCCAGGTGAAATGGCTTAAGGAGCATGGAGTGGTGGCCGACGTCGTAATCGGAGCGAAAAGCAAGGACCTCTTCACGTATGTCGACGAGATGAAGACCGTCGGGAATGTCTATCTATGCACGGACGACGGCTCGGAAGGATTCCAAGGGATGGTCACCGGGCTTATGAAAGACCTTATTGACAACCAAGGGAAACGATATGACCACTGCGTCATAATCGGCCCCATGATAATGATGAAATTCGCATCCATGACCACAAAGGAATACGGCATCCCGACGATGGTGTCGCTCAACGCACTGATGGTCGACGGCACAGGAATGTGCGGCGCATGTCGCGTTACGGTCGACGGACAGACCCGTTTCACCTGCGTGGAGGGTCCGGAGTTTGATGCCCACAAAGTGGACTTCGACGAGGCGATGCGTCGTCAGAACATGTATCGCGAGAATCCCAAGAACAATCCTGAAACGCATAACTGCAAGTGCAATGGCTAACAGAATACCAAGAGTGCCCGTAAGGGAGCAGGACCCTCAAGTCAGGGCCACGAATTTTGAGGAAGTATGCTACGGCTACAATGCCGAGGAAGCCGCCCTGGAGGCGTCGCGCTGCCTCAACTGCAAGAATCCGCGCTGCGTGGGGAGCTGTCCCGTGCATATCAACATCCCGGAATTCATACGCCTCATCGCAGAAGGCGAACTCGCGATGGCGGCTACGACAATCTCTGCCGACAGTTCGCTGCCAAGCGTATGCGGGCGCGTATGCCCGCAGGAAAGCCAATGCGAGGGATCATGCGTGCTGGGCATAAAATCCGAGCCGGTCGCCATAGGCAAGCTCGAACGCTTCGTCGGCGACTGGGCGATTGCCAATGCCGAGTCATTGCCGAGGCCTGAGATTTCCGCCAACGGCAAAAAGGTGGCCGTAGTCGGCTCGGGGCCGGCCGGACTGGCGTGCGCCTCCGACCTCGCCCGCCTCGGCTATGCCGTGAAGATTTTCGAGGCCCTGCATGAAGTAGGGGGCGTGCTTGTCTACGGCATCCCGGAATTCCGTCTGCCCAAAGGGAGGATCGTAGCCAAAGAGGTGGAAGCAGTCAGGCGGCTTGGCGTCGAGATAGAGACCGACGTCATCATCGGACGCACCATGACCATCGACGACCTTCTCGACCAAGAGGGATACGACGCCGTCTTCGTCGGCTCCGGAGCAGGCCTGCCCCGATTCATGGGCATCGAAGGGGAAAACCTTAATGGGGTTTTCTCTGCAAATGAGTTCCTTACGCGTGCAAATCTCATGCATGCCTATGATGACGAATACGACACTCCCATATATCTTGGGAAGAAAGCCGTAGTGGTCGGAGGTGGCAACGTAGCAATGGATGCCGTGAGAACCGCCAAACGTCTTGGAGCAGAGGCTGTCATCGTCTATCGCCGCAGCGAGGCGGAACTTCCGGCCCGTGTCGAGGAGGTGCACCATGCCAAGCAGGAGGGGATAGAATTCCGTATGCTCACCAACCCCGTCGGCATAATCGGCGATGAAAAAGGGAAGGTCGTAGGAATAGAATGCGTGGAGATGGAACTTGGCGAACCCGACGCGAGCGGACGCCGCAGCCCGGTCGTAAAGGAAGGGAGCAATTTCAGGATTGACTGCGACGTGGTCATCATGGCTCTCGGGACGAGCCCGAATCCTCTCATCAAGTCGACCACCGACGGACTCGACACAAATAAGCGCGGCTGCATAGTGGCCGACGAAGAGGGACGCACGAGCCGCAAAGGGGTCTTCGCGGGAGGCGACGCCGTCACAGGAGCCGCTACCGTAATCCTCGCCATGGGAGCCGGCCGCAAAGCAGCCCACGCCATCCATGAATACCTCAGCAGCAAGTAAGAGAATCTTGACTTCAAACTTGCGCATGGCGTGTTGATCATTAGATATTGAGCATTAGATACCTGGTCAGCCTGCGGTCGGCATATCCAAATATGCCGACCGCAGGCTGACCAGGTAATCGTCGATGACACTCCCGAAATGCCTCCGGGGCACTCGCGACTTACGGGATTATTTCTTGAAAAGTTGAGGGATGAATTCAGTCAGATATATACGCCAGTTTTTCCAGATATGGCCGTCGGGCGATTCCCTATAGGTGTATTTATAGCCGTTCTCATCAAGCTTTTTGCGATATTCTTTGTTGGCCTCGTAGAGAAAGTCTTTGTCGCCTATGGCTATCCAATAAAGGGCCGGCTTTTTGTCGAACTGAGTTTTGAGCTTTCCTTCCATGTTGTCGTAGATTGGCGACTTCACTTTTCGGTCGGGCATAATGGCTGCGGAGAAGAGGCCGACGTAGTCGAACATGTCGGGATATTCCTTTGAGATATGGAGCGAATGGAAACCGCCCATCGAGAGTCCTGCTATCGCGCGGTTTTGTTTTGATGGTATCGTGCGATAATTGGAGTCGATGAATTCCACCACCTCCGGGAAATGGGTCTCGAAAGAGCCCTCCATGGTTTTTGGCAATTGTATTGTGGGGGGAGCGAAACCAAGGCTTGACTCTCCCGGGGCGGCCTGAAGGTCGGCATTGCCGTTGGTCATCACCACGATCATCGGTTCTACTTTTCCTTCGGCAATCATGTTGTCGAGAATCTGGGCAGCGCGTCCGAGTTCAAGCCATGCGTTCTCATCGCCTCCCATTCCGTGGAGAAGATAGAATACGGGGTAGCGATTGTCGCCTTTCTCATAGCCGGCGGGAGTGTAGACACTAAGTCGGCGTTCCATCC
Source organism: Muribaculaceae bacterium (assembly GCA_009775375.1). GTDB lineage: Bacteria > Bacteroidota > Bacteroidia > Bacteroidales > Muribaculaceae > Lepagella. The sequence goes on from VSPO01000140.1 coordinate 6,808, forward strand.
CTAACGACGGACTGTGGTACCATACCTTTGAGACCGTGCCATGAGGCACATCCTTTATCTTGAAATAGTCGGCATAGTCGCCGTCGATCAGGAAGACGTTGGTCACGCTCGCCACGTCGCGCAGCTGGAATACGTTGGAAGGGTCCGTCATTTTCACGCCGTCTACAATGAAAGTGTAGCTATAAAGTTCGGGAGCAAGCGGGGAGGGAGTGGTAAATTCCCAGACACCGTCGTTCTTTACAAGGTCTGCCACCCCGGGTCCATCAAAATCGCCATAGGGGGTCTTGATTTTCTGAGTGGGCAGGAAATCCCCTGTCACCTGTACCTTCACTGCATCGGGGGCTTTGAGTCTGAACGTGACTGTCTTGTCGGGGTTGATTTCCGGGGAGACTACGGGAGCGCTTCCCCATAATGCCTGTTGTGCGGTTGCCGCAAGCGAACTGATTAACGCCACGGCAAGGATTAGAATTTTTTTCATGAGTCTGAATTATATTTGGTTATACCGACATTTTCACACATAAGATTGTCAAGCTTCGAGAGACTTTCCTTATAAGCCAGTGAAGGGAAAGAAGCTCTGGAATCGAAAATCGATGCAATTTAATGCTTTCATTTGAATTTTGCAATTAAGTTGTCTGAAAATTTTACGATTATACAAAATCAGCTCATTCTCACGAACGAGCCGATAGCTTCTTATGAAAAAAATTTTTTAATTCGGGGAAGTGGGCGATTACGGATTCGAACCGCAGACCCTCTGCTTGTAAGGCAGACGCTCTAAACCAGCTGAGCT
>VSPO01000141.1 GCA_009775375.1 Muribaculaceae bacterium
ACCGAGGTCGCTGAAGAAATGATTGATTTGGCTGCCATAAAAATTTTATTGAATCAAATTTAAACAGTTTCTAAGAGCTTGTTTCAAAATCAATGTTAAATCAGGGGTCGCAGTTCCGGAGCAGATTTTTTCTTGCAGGAGAGGGAGCATAGCGGGCTATATGACCGAACCAAAAGGAAAAATATGCCCGGAAATGCGAGACCGAAGCTATTTTTTTAACGAGTCTCTGTCAAAAATATTAACCCTCAGAGCTGTCAGGAAATGAAAGTTACCTCTGGTCCGGCACTTTTTTGTTAAAATCCAATCGCGGCGCAGTCACATAGCCCGCTATGCTTCTTTGCCTTAATTGAATTTTTACTAAAAAAATTGCCTCCCCTGTTTTAACATTCATTTTTAAACAAGCTCTAAATCGTAGATGATTGTAAGAGCGCTTTCTGATATTGTAGGGAAACATCGACGGAACCAGAATACGTGGCCTATTGTCGGTCATAAGCTGTCGCCGAAGTCTTCCTTAAACTTGACGACCAGATCCTCTTGCCAATGGCCCAACTCCTTCATTCTGCCGAAGAAAAAACGGAGCACCTTTGGCTCCATTGTCCATCGGAGTCCCCCAATAAGCTCACGGTTGTCCCATACCCATTTCACACGGTCGGCCACGTATTTAAGCTGCGACAACGTGTATACCCTTCTCGGCACGGCAAGACGCAACAATTCAAGCTCTGCAAATCGCTCTGTGCCATCCGATTCCCGCTGCTCGGATACGGTGCCTCGCTCCATGCCCCGTATTCCTCCTGCTATATAGAGTGCAGTTGCAACGGCAGCAGCAGGATATTGGTCATGTGGCATCATGGGCACAAACTCCGAACAATTGAGATGCGCTCCCAAGCCGCCCGCAGGAGTAATGACCGGCACTCCGTAATCATTAAGTTCCTTTACGAGATATGCAATAAACTCCGGTCCTTGATTAATGTATTCCATATCAAGACTCTCGTATAAACCCTGGGCCATAGCCTCCATTGAACGCACCTCCATACCTCCGTAAGTAAGGAAGCCTTCATACAGAGGAATGTATTCCATCATCTCATCAGTATATTTTCTGTCTACGCTCGTGATTATTCCTCCTCTCGCGAAACCAAGTTTCCGGGCTGAAAAATAGACTATGTCGCATTTTGCCGCCAAGAGATGGTAGATTTCGCGTGTCGACATATATTTGCATTGAGCTTCACGTGTCTTCATATAATATGACATTATCCTGAAGCAGAGATGCATCAAGCACTGACTTCACTCCGAATTTATGACAAATGTCGGCCACGGCGAGCATATTCTCCAACGAAACCGGTTGGCCACCTATCAAATTAGTGCCTGCTTCTATTCTGACGAATGCCACTTTATCCGGCCCGTATTTTTCGATGGCAGCCTTAAGTTCATCGAGATTGAAATCCCCTGTGTCGTGCTGATGGACGATTCTTTCGGCAAGTTATGTAAAAATGGAAAGGAAATGAGCTACGAGGCGAGCACGCTTTTCTCCTTGCGACCGGGAGAGGAAGTCAGCATGCAACTCGACTATACCGTCCATCCATGTGGATGGATGCTTGCCTTTCGCCCCGAACTTCTTGACAAGACAGGACTTGGTCGGGACTTCTATATGTTCAGTTTCTTCTTTTCCGACACCCTTGAGGCTATGGCGCTGTCGCCCATGGAAAGAGGTATTGTCTTAAATTGCTTCAATAATCTTTTGGCAGAACTCCACACTCCCCGTGATTACATGTCTGACCAACTCCTAAGACTCGGCATAGGACAACTCCTTAGCTATTTCAAAAGGTTTTATGAGCGACAATGTATAAACGCCACGAAAAACGTTTCCACCTTAGGAGGACGACTCGATATTCTCGTCGACAATTACCTCTCAAGCGGAATGCCTGCCCAAAAAGGATTGCCATCCGTGGCATGGTGCGCAAGCCAATTCAATCTTTCGCCAAATTATTTTGGCGAAATCATAAAAAGAGAACTGCATATAACGGCACAAGACTTCCTTCAACAAAAAATGGTCTCCGCTGCGAAAAGGCTATTATTGGAGACATCATTATCAGTCATCGAAATTACTGAAGAACTTGGATTTGCGTATCCAAACCACTTCTCAAGAATGTTCCGAAGATGTATAGGAGTCTCTCCTCTTAAATATCGCAAAAACCATCAGTCGCCAGCGGAAGACAAGACCAAACAACCCCTGCTTTAGAAAGCAGGGGTGCCATCAGGGAAAACGCTTTATATTCCGTCCATTGAAAGAATAATCCGATTTCCTTTATTTCTCAGTTCGCTTATTTCTCCAGCATTCGCAATTCGTCGTTGACATCATCTATCGAAAGAACATTATCTTTGAGGAAGTCGATATAATTCTTCGGAGTGTCAAAACCATATAAGTCAGCCCGCTGCTTTTGAACCTCCTTTTTAAGTTCCCTCCATTGCTCCAGGTCCTGGCGCGTCTCAATATAGCTCCAGATGCCTCCAAAATCCTCAATTGGATTCAGCTCACTCTTATATTTGACGCATACAGCATAATCAGATTTCTTTTCAATGACATTCTTGACATCTATTGAAAATATCCAGTCGTCTCCAAAATCATAGACATATTCAAGCTTGTCTCCCTTCTGACTCAGGAATTGGGTGAGCGGAGTTTCTGATGCCTCGTCAGAGACATAATCAAGCCCTATATCACTGTCATTGTCTATCGACAATCCTATTACAAGCCTGTCATCATAGGCCGAAGCATTAAATTGCCATAAATGACAGTCTTCAAAACCCATAACACGCTGAATGACCTCATGAAGATATAGAAAATCCACGTCGGCAGGAACCTCCACCTCTCGCCACATAGGAGGCTTTGCAACTCCCTTCATTTGGATCTTCAACAATAGCGTGCGAGTTGATGCGTCTTTCATAGGCTCATACTCCTTAATCATAGTTGATCCTCCTCTACCATGACGAGCATCCATCGAGTCTGTGATCGCTCCGGCTTTATCCATCATTTGGCAGAACGAACCGTATTCTGCAGAATCGACTCCTCTCATATACAATTCAAACATCAACATGAATTGTTTGCGCGAGTCTTCCGGAACAACCTGCATTATCGATTCAAATAGCGGATTATCCTTTATGATATCCATAATCTCATCTACGTTATTACACTTCTCAAAGGAGCCGGAAACGTCCCTCTTCATTGACGACGCTCCCATTCCCTCCATAAAATTTTTTCTTTCCTTAGCCATAATTATATGTGTTGTGACGGAAATCTGAAAAACAAATTCCCCAAGTCTGATCGAGATTCACAAATTTAGTGATATTTTTCGACATTGCCCTACACTTACGACAACCAATTTTGCATGTTTGTAGAAAAACAATCCTTCATAACAACTTTTTGTAGTCGTAGGAATAAACAAATTATGGGGATTTTGTATAGCCAATGAAATCACGGCCTATACAAAACCCCATAAATAGCCTAATTATCAACCGTTTGTTTTTTTACAAACTGCGTTTATTTAGCTTTTGGTGCTCCTCAATTGGAATTCGACTCTCTCCACTTGCCTGTTTTGAAATTCATCTCAAACTTGGGCTTATACTCAAACGTACACTCGCCATCCTTAAAAGAAACAGGAAACACTATTGTCTTGGATTCCGGAAGACCGGGATCCATCCAGCGGTCGCCGACATAAAGATAAGTCATTCCTTCCGATCCCTTGACCTTAAGAATTGACGCGGCCTGGGTATCAAAGGCGATGTCATCCCCTATCTGTTTCAAATCGCTCCATCCCTCTGTAAGCGACTTGGAGGATGAAAGTTTGCATGGATTGGGATCCCATCCCATACATGCGGACGACAGCATATGGTACAAGCCATCCACTTTGACAATAGCGGGAGCTTCGCGTCCTTGATATTTGAAAAGCTCGGTATACTCTATTGCTGAAAGATAGTCATCCGACAATTTGAAAAGACCCAGGCGTTGATTGATTCGACATAGGGCAATTTGTTCATATATGATGTGATATCATTCATGTTGAAGACAAAATGAGACTTAAGACAATTATAGGCAACCGTTCCTGGCTGCCTACGATTGCGTAAGTTGTGGTTGATTAGAGCTGCTTTTAAAGATATGATGGCTATGGATTGAGGTTATTGATTATTTTGAGGCTTTGAAATTAAATATCGGGCGGATTATGGAGTCTATTCCTACCGTCCCTCCTATATTGGCTATAATCTCTTCGGAGGGTTTGTACACCATAGGCGACTCATCGCGGGTAAATTCATTGACGGATTCGGAGTAAATGCCTTGCATTGATCTCTTAAAATCCTCCATCGTCACCATTTCATAAGCTTGCGAACGGCTCAATATTCGGCCCGCGCCATGTGGGGCCGAGCAGTTCCAGTCTTGATTCCCCTTTCCGGTACAAAGCAATGAGCCGTCGCGCATGTTCAAGGGGATGATGCATCGCTCTCCCTTCTTGGCGGAAATAGAACCCTTACGTATTATATTATCGTCGCTGATATAATTGTGGACCGACTCAAATTCTTCAGCCACCTCTACGCCAGGGAAAAACCTTAAGAGCAGCAATGCTATCAGTTTTCGGTTGATCTCTGCCCAACGCTGGCAGATCCGCATGTCATGCAGATATTGTTCGCGGCTCTCCCCCTCTACATAACATAGTGCCGCCGGAAGATTGGGTTCCGCTTTTTTCTGCTCTCTGCGCATCTTCTTGATGACGCCTTGCAATTCTGAGCGTCGTCCTGCTGCCTTATATTCCTCAATGGTTCGCTTTATGGTCTCTTCAAATTCATCGGCTCCCTCCGTCAGATGTCCGACTGCTTTTGCCTGATAGATTTCAGCCACCTGCTTTCCAAGATTGCGCGAGCCTGTATGGATCACGAGGTATACATTCTCTTCGCCATCCTTGTCAAGTTCGATAAAATGATTGCCCCCTCCAAGCGAGCCAATCGCCTTATTGATCCGTCCCGGATCTTTGATATCCCGATAGCAATGCAGAGTAGCCACGAGTTGCTTTGCTTCTCTATATATCTCCATTTCCTCGCCGACAAGCGGCTTGAATCCGAAACGAGACTCCCTGACTATCATTCCCGACGGAACGTTGCCGAAGATATGCTCATGAAAGGCATGAAAATCAATATCACAGAGTTTTCCAAGCTTGAGCACTCGCATTCCACAACCAATATCCACCCCGACGATATTGGGAATGACCTTGTCGCCAAGGTCTCCGGTGAATCCTATTACGCAACCTGCCCCTGCGTGCACGTCGGGCATAATCCTGATTTTTTTATCTGAAAAAACATCGATAGACAGCAGCTCCCGAATCTGATTTAAGGCGCTTTCCTCAATGTTGTCCGTGAATATTTTCACGTCATATCCGCTTATTGTCTTCATATTCAAAAATATTAATCAAACCTCGGCAAGAATTCAATTCCATATCTCCCAAGTAAATATGTACTGTCAATTTCCTTCTTGTCATCAATCACTCACAAAATTAAACAAAAGGTGTCGCAATTCGTGATACAGAATAAAAAAAATTAGTACGTGTTCAGATTATTACCTAATGCCTGTTATCGCCTTAAATCAAAATCCACAAGACGCTTTCAGACGTTATGAATTTAAAAAGCAAGTGTTCATTCTAAGACATAATTTGATATGCGACAAATAATCACCCATTTTATCGATGATGATTTATATAAATTCACAATGTGCTGCGCCGTGATTGAAAACTTTCCACGTGCTCAGGTGAAATACAGATTCAACGACCGCAACAATACGGTATACCCTTCCGGCTTTGCAGAAGAGTTGATGCGGCAGGTCGCACTCTTGGAAACCTTGACCATCACAGAGGAAGAAATTGCATTTATGCGCTACAGATGCCGGTATATCCCGGCATGGTTCTACAACTTCTTGCGTGGATTCCGATACAGTCGTCATTGGGTAAAGGCTTCACAGAATGAGGAAGGACATCTGCTTGTGGAATTTGAAGGATGCTGGAGCAATACAATTCTGCTTGAAGTAAAGGTTCTGGCCATAATCTCCGAGCTATACTACGAAATGACGGGGCAGGCTGCGGAATTTGATTTTGCCGGATATTACGACAAATCCCATGAAAAGGCCAAGAGACTGCTTGAAGCCGGCTGCACATTCAGCGACATGGGGACACGACGGAGGGCTTCACTCAAAGCCCAGGATCTGACGATTGGTGCCATGGCGGAATGCCAACGTTCAAGAAGTATGCCGGGATGTTTCATGGGCACAAGCAACGTCTACTTCGCAATGAAATACGACCTCACTCCCATCGGGACTATGGCCCATGAATTCATCAGTGCTATTGCCGGGATGTATGGCCCGCAAATGGCAAACCATATAGCAATGGAGAGATGGGCGCAGACCTATCGTGGAGCTTTGGGTATTTTTCTTTACGACACGTATGGCTGGCAGATATTCAATTTGAATTTCTCCGAGGATTATGCCAACATGTTCAAAGGGCTTAGGGTTGACAGCGGCGACAATTTCGAGCAGCTTGATTTGATAATCAGCAAGTATGAATCCCTTAAAATCGACCCGACCACAAAGCAGGTGGTCTTCAGCAACGGCCTAAACGTGGACAAGGCATTGGAGATACAGGAGTATGCCAAAGGGAAATGTATTCCATCCTTCGGAATTGGCACGCACTTCACCAATGACTTCGATGGAATAAAGCCAATGAACATCGTCATAAAACTCACAGATGTCAAAATCACGGAGTCTTGGCCATTCTATTGTCAGACGTGCAAAATCAGTGAGGATAAAGGCAAACACACAGGCGATGCAGAATTGATCAAATGTTTCAAAAGACTTATTCATCTTGACAATGAATAATAAAGAAACGGATGTTATTCATGGAAATATATTCTTCGTCTCATCCATCAGACGCACACTTCTGCCATGAAAGGATTGCAATTTTTTTGTCAAAACGCAGGCGTTTCTAAAGCATTATCAGACAGAATAAAACTTGAACAAACAAGACGATTCGCTAATAAAAGATTGAAAAAAATTTAAAAAAATAGCGTCGATATCAAAAAAAAGTAGTAATTTTGCACCGCTATCAAAAACGACCGAGGAAAGATGCCGGAGCGGTCGAACGGGACGGTCTCGAAAACCGTTGTACACTTCTGTGTACCCAGGGTTCGAATCCCTGTCTTTCCGC
>VSPO01000142.1 GCA_009775375.1 Muribaculaceae bacterium
AACCGAGGTCGCTGAAGAAATGATTGATTTGGCTGCCATAAAAATTTTATTGAATCAAATTTAAACAGTTTCTAAGAACACGTAAAAAAAATCCCGCCGGGAATGTCCGGCGGGATTTTTTATATCAGTGTCTGAAGAATCAGAACCAGCGAGTGTAGGCGAAGTCCTGACGATGAGGCAACGCAGGATTGTTGGGGTACATTCTCAGAGAATAGCGGAATGTGCCGGCATCCTTGGCGGCAGTCTTGAGTTCATACGTAAGCACTCCACCATCTTTCTTAGTGATTTTCAAGGGTTCTGTGCCTATAAACTCGCTTTCACCATCGTGGTCGCGATATTTGACAATCTCAACACCGATTGAGTCACCGAGACCCTTAGTGTCGATCACGCATTTCACGTCGACAGGATTGCCGGTTCTTACAGTGGTTTTCCCGGTTGTGCCATCGGTGATTTCAACCTTCAGGATCTCAATCTGATTCCATTTTGAAGCAACGTTTTCTTTCCAAGCCACTATTTCACGAGCCTTAGCGTAGTTGTCGGCCTTAAGCGTCTCGCTTCTCTTGGCTTCGGGAGCGTACAGACGGCTGATATAGTCGTCGAGCTGACGCTTCATCGTGAAATGAGGAGCAATATGGCCAATCGAACGCTTGATACGGTCGATCCATTCAGGGCTGTAGCCTTTGTAGTTCTTGTTGAAATACATCGGAACAATCTCATTCTCGAGCATAGAATAGATTGTAGCCGCGTCGAGACGGTCTTGCTGCGACTGATCAGTATACGTGCGCTTCTCAGTCAAAGCCCATCCGGCGAGCTTATCGAACTTGTAGCCTTCATACCACCATCCGTCGAGCACAGAGAAATTGAGAAGACCATTCATCTCAGCCTTTTCTCCAGACGTGCCGGAAGCCTCAAGAGGACGTGTCGGCGTGTTGAGCCAGATGTCGACACCTGTCACGAGACGCTTAGCCACGATCATGTTGTAGTCTTCAAGGAAGATAATCTTACCAAGGAATTGCGGCATCTTGGAAATCTCCACAATTCTCTTGATCAGCCCCTGACCGGCACCGTCGGCAGGGTGAGCCTTGCCGGAGAAGACAAATTGGACAGGATATTTGTCATTGTTGACAATCTTGGCAAGACGGTCAAGGTCGGTGAAAAGAAGGTGAGCACGTTTGTAGGTGGCAAACCTGCGAGCAAATCCAATGATCAAAGCATTGGGATTAATCTTTTCGAGGATATTGACCACGGCACCGGGATCGCCTTGATTCTTGAGCCATTTCTCCTTGAAATCACGACGAACGAAATCGATGAAACGATTCTTGAGGGTCATTCTCATATTCCAAATCGCCTCGTCGGGCACATCGAAAATGGCTTTCCAAGCATCCGGATTGCTTTGGTCTTCGAAAACCTGCTCTCCAAGATTTTCCATATAGAACTTCTTCCATTCAGAAGCAGCCCAAGTAGGCATGTGGACACCATTAGTGACGTATTTCACATGGCTTTCCTCAGGAGCATAGCCTTTCCATACTCCGGCAAACATCTTTTTGGAAACTTCTCCATGAAGCCAGCTAACGCCGTTGGCCTCCTGACATGTGTTGAGCGCGAATACGCTCATAGAGAAGCGTTCGGGGGTGTCGGGATTTTCGCGACCCATGTTGATAAGGTCGTTCCAGGAAATGCCAAGCTTTGCGGGATATTCTCCAAGATACTTTCCGAGCAGCGCCTCATCGAAATAGTCGTGGCCGGCAGGCACGGGGGTATGCACCGTGTAAAGAGAGCTTGCACGCACTACCTCAAGAGCGACGTTGAAAGGCAGGTTTTCTTTCTGCACATAATCTACGAGGCGCTGGAGGTTGAGCAGGGCAGCATGTCCCTCATTGGCATGATAAAGGTCAGTGTGAATGCCAAGACGATTGAGCATGTAAATACCTCCGATGCCAAGCAGGTATTCTTGCTTCATTCTGTTCTCCCAGTCGCCACCATAAAGTTTATGTGTTATGGGGCGGTCGTACTCAGAGTTCATCTCGAAGTCAGTGTCGAGAAGATATAGCTTCATGCGGCCTACGTTTACACGCCAAACGTGGCAGTAGATTATGCGACCGGGATAAGGCACCTCAAGCACCATCGGCAGACCGTCTTCGCCCATTACCGGCTCTATCGGGAGCTGGTCGAAGTTTTGAGGCTCGTAGTTGGCAATCTGCTGGCCGTCGATAGAGAGGGACTGCGAGAAATAACCATATCTATATAGGAAACCGACCGCAGTCATCGGGACGCGGCTGTCGGAAGCTTGCTTGATGTAGTCGCCGGCAAGGACACCAAGACCGCCGGAATAAATCTTCAGGCAGTTGCAAAGGCCATATTCCATAGAGAAATAAGACACTGATGGGATATCGCTTCTCATAGGCTGCTTGAGATAGTCCTGGAACTCGGCGTAGACACCATTGAGACGCTCCAGCATTCTCTCATCATTGAGAATTTCGTTGAGCCTGTCGGAGCTGACTTGCTGAAGAAGCATGACAGGGTTCTCCCCTACCTTGCGCCAGAGGTCGTGGTCAAGGTCGCGGAAAAGATTCTTTGCCTCGCTATTCCATACCCACCAAAGGTTTTTGGAAAGCTCCTCAAGAGGTTTGAGAGCTTTTGGGAGCTCCACACTTACAGTTAGATTGCGCCACACGGGCTCGTTTGTATTGCTAACCTGCAGTTTCATTTATTGAAATTATTTAGTTGTATTTTTGTTTGATATTCTTTTGTCTCTCCTTTTTGTGGCAACCCTGAAAGCCTCATCATATGCAGAAATGAAGAACTTCCAGTCGGCCTTTGAAGCAGTGTCGACGGCAGCCTTGCCGGCTATCGCCCTATCGCTATCCGACATCGAAGAATACTTTTCAACCTGATGTGCAATTTCCGAGGCCGCTTCCTGATAATTTGAGTCAGTCCTTCCGACGACTTTCACTCCACAGGCAGAGATTGAATTAATGAAATTAGCCAAAATCCATTGTCCGAAACCACTCTTGTCGGTCGTCACTGTCGGCACTCCGAATGCAATGCTCTCCAGAGGCGTGTATCCCCAGGGTTCGTAGTAGGAAGGGAAGACCGTTATGTCGAGGGCAGGAAGGATATCGTAGTAGGAAATCCCCACCACACCATCGTTGCCATCAAGATAGCATGGGACATAAATCACGCTGACTCCATCCTTCAAATATCCTTCGCTTTCAAGGCGGCTGATTCTGAGGGTCACGGAGTCGCAGTCTTCGTTGTTCAGCCTGTGGGTCATGAAATCAGGATAGCTTTTTATGGAGCTTCCGTTTGCCATTGCCGCCAGCAGAGTCTGAGAGGGTTCTTTCACCCATGCAGGGACAAGGACAAGAGCCAAGACCTTTGAAGACGGATTTCTTTTCTCAAGGTCGGTTATTGCATCAAGAAACAAGTCGAGCCCCTTATTCCGGTATTCATTACGTCCGGAAGTGGCTACAATCATTGTCGAATCGTCGAATTCCTCACCCTTAAGGGCTTTGGCAATAGACAAAATTTTTTCTCTGCCAGCCTTTCTAAGCTTTAGATACTTATCCTTTACTGGGACGAAATCCGGTTCGAATCCATTGGGAGTGACCACCTGAGGGCGGATTTCGAGCAACTGCTCACATTCCTTGGCAGTCAGCTCGCTCACCGCCGTGAAACAATCGGCATTATGCGCGGCAGTCTTTTCAAGAGAATGCTTCGACTCCATGTTGAGTTCGCGAGCCATCTGGTCGCCATTATATCCTTCGAAATAATCATACAACGGCTTGCCATTTCCGCAAATGCTTCGCCCGATGCTTGTGGCATGGGTGGTGAAGACAGTACGAGCCTCGGGAGAAATCATCTTCATATAGAGGAGGCCCATAGCCGTGGTCCATTCATTAAAGTGAGCCACCGTATTGCAAGTTTTCACCTTAAGATGTTTAGCAATAGCGTCCATTACGATTGCAGATGCCACCGCGAAGGCGCATCCCTCATCATAATCTCCGTAGGCATGGATGGAATCCACGCCAAAGAGCTCCCACATTTTGCCATAGATATCGTTGAGGTGCCGGTAAACACCGTCAAATTTAACGAGAATAACTTGAGGAGATCCCGGGATGTTCCAACGTCCGGCCCTTATAGAAATGCCATAAGGGAGCTTTAGTTTGCTCGCACAAGATTTTAAGAGGGTTTTCCTTTCAATGAATGTTGGTGAGGGGTTTTCCGGAGTCCATACGTCCGGACCGACAAACACAAGTCTATCTCCAAATTGTTGTTGAAGCACTCTGGCTTTCGTAGACAGGACCGTATAAATACCTCCTATCTTATTGCAGACCTCCCAACTCGTCTCCATAAGGAGATTAATTTGGTCGCGATCTGATCGCTTTGAATCCTGCATAATTATCTTTTAAGTCTTTTTACCTCATTCCCATCGGCCGCTATTCGGGCAATGGGGCGTTCATTCTTAAGTATTGAACTTTCTATCGGCAGCAAAGTTACTAATTTTATACGACATAGGCAAACTTTAGCTTAAAAATCTACATTTTGGCATATGCTTGCCGGGCGCACACTCAGTCAAGAAAAATAAGGATTGGCCACGTCCCATAGCCGGGTCGCAGCCAATTTTTTATCTATTTATATCAAAATAAGCTCATGACAAGCATCCTTCTCAAAGGCCACCATAGCCATGGACTATCCATGACGTCGCCGTCAGAACGGGACGTCGTCGGTCAGAAAGGGAGATCCTCGTCGCTGTTGGCGGGCGCAGAATCGAATGCGGTGGCGGCAGGAGCGCCAAACGACTGGGGAGCGCCCTGAGGGAAACCTCCCTGGGGCTGGGAATATGCACCCTGAACATCGCCACCGTATGCAGGCTGCTGATATCCTTGCTGGGGCTGCTGCATGATTTCCTCAGAACGATAGACGGAAACGTCGGTGTACCAACGGCCGTTGAATTCACGGCTTTCCAAATCGACACTGAGACGATAGTCCTTGCCCATTTCAAGCCTTATGTTGTCGACATTGGCATTGAAAGCCTGTATTTTCACGCGCTTGGGATAATTGCCTTGTGTCTCAATCACCCATTCTTTTTTCTTCCAAGGATTGCCGGCCTTCGACGTGCCGGACTGCAAGGGAAGGTCGATGATTACTTTTCCTTCGATTTCCATATATTTTTGATATTTGCTTTTGAATTTGTTTAAACTTTTTACGCAAATGAAGTTGATTAATGCTTCTTCCCTTTTTGAGGGCTCTTTTCCAATCTTTCATCATCTTTTCGGCTGCTTTTAAATCGTTAATCGGGAATTTAGCGGGCTAAATTCCCTTTTCGCAATTCAAATTCAGCTCGAAAATCTGACGAAATCTTGAAAAGAAAAAGTCTAAACAACTTCATTGAAGTTGGCGCATCAATAACCATCAAATCCCAAGCCGTCGTAAAGACCTTGTATAAAAGACTCTCTCAGGGGAATCGATCCCACACGTTGAATCCTCCTTGCTTTTCCATGATGGGGGTTGACATCGCATATCTCGCGAAATTACAAATTTTGATTCATTCCCACAAATTTTATGCCACATTTCAAAAATAATTTTGTTTAGTCTTCATCCTTTTATATCTTTGCACGAAGAAACTTTATACAAAACGAATGAATCCTATAATCGCAAAATATTTCCCGGGGCTGAGTCCGAAGCAGGTATCCCAGTTTGAAATAATGATGGAGCTATACCCTCAATGGAATGAGAAAATCAATGTCATATCAAGAAAAGACATAGACAATCTTGCCGTCAATCATATATTGCATTCCCTCTCTATCGCCAAGTTCCTGTCGTTTACACCCGGGACTCGCGTCATGGACTTCGGCTGCGGAGGAGGATTGCCGGGGCTGCCATTGGCAGTTTTATTTCCCGACGTCCATTTCCATCTTATCGACAGGATCGGAAAAAAAGTGAAGGTTGCAGAGGAGATCGCAAAAGCGATCGGACTGACCAACGTCTCTTTTCAACATGGAGATTCAGGAGAGTGTCATGAGAAATTTGATTTTGTTGTCAGCAGGGCCGTGATGCCACAGGAAGACCTTGTCAGACTCTCTCGCAAGAACATATCTTCAGTTCAGAGAAACGCAATCCCCAACGGAGTCATCGCGCTGAAAGGCGGAGACCTTAACGCAGAACTCAGAGGCCTTAAAAACCGTAGCGAAACACAGGAAATATCAAAATTCTTTGAAGAGCCTTTCTTTAACACCAAGAAAATTGTTTATACAAGCATATAAGGGAAAGTAAGGGAAAGGCTTGAACGGACAAAACGCCCCAACATCCTTCCCAATACAATTTTATAACAAAGCAATGAAAGTAGCGATATTTCACTTCAGTTTATTCGGAATCAATACATACGTTGTATATGATGAGGTCACGAAAAAATGTGCGATAATTGATCCGGGAATCATCAATAAGGAGGAAGAAAAAGCGCTTGACGATTTTTTAAAGCGTGAGAATCTGACCGTGACGCACGTCGTCAACACCCATCTCCATCTTGATCATGCCATAGGCGACAATCTCCTTAAAGAAAAATATAAGGTGCCTGTGCTTGCCCATAAACTCGACCTTCCTCTCGGGGAGCGCATGCAGCAGCAAGCCATGATGTTTGGAATCGACAAAGAATTCCAGGGAGTGGAACTGACGGGATTCCTTTCTGATGGAGAGAAGATAAGAATCGGCAACGGCGAACTTCAAGTGATACATGTCCCCGGACATTCTCTCGGAAGCGTCGCCCTATACGACAAAGCAGACGGATTCGTCATAGTCGGCGATGCCCTATTCAATGGCAGCATAGGCAGGACTGACCTTCCCGGAGGAGACTATAAAACCCTCATCGGAAGCATCAAAGACAGATTATTGATTCTTCCAGACGACACGGTGGTGTATCCCGGACATGGAGAACCGACAACAATCGGAGCAGAAAAACGCCTCAACCCGTATCTAAGCACCCTCAACTAAGACAGGGATCAAGAAAAAGAATCGACCCGATTGCGCTTTTGCGCAATCGGGTCGATTGGTTTTCTTGAATACAAGCCCAGTATCTTTTTAACAACTCCGCGCCCACGCGCCAGGCAGAAATCTCGGATGG
>VSPO01000143.1 GCA_009775375.1 Muribaculaceae bacterium
GAGATTCCGCCTAACTTATTGTTCTTCGGCGTCAGAGACTCCGCATGATTCATTCAAAAATTAACGAACTATTGTAATTATGCAAAGCCATATAATAAATGGATTGAGTCAATATTCCGTGATAGAAATGAGTTTATGAATTCAACAAGACTCGCATTTTCCGCATCACATCCACGATTAATTAAATACTTGGAGCAACACGAACTCACAATAGATGAGATCAACTATCTGTGCTTATATGCAATAGGCTTACGTGGGAAAGAAGTAGGCGAATACATACAGCTGAAACGGCACTATAATATCAGCTGCGAGATTCGCAAAAAACTTGGCATAGATGTACATGAAACAAATATCGGCAAATATATTCGTAGGAAAATGAATGAACTATAAAGAAGCTTCAAATACTATTTACTACGTCCAGCGACATGTCCCCTATCTGCTATAATTAGGGATATTCAGTTAATGGCTTAATTTTATAGCTGAGTTTGCAAGGGAGAGTGCCGTATTCGCTCCGGACTTCACATCAGAGAGCAAATTTCCAAATCTCAGCAGTCAAAATCAGCTGAAAAGTTCGCCCGACTACATGACCAACCGCCTCCGACGGGATAGGAGGTACAAAAACAATCTGATTCATCAGGCCCGCTTGCCCTTTTGCCTCATCTCCTCTTCCTTGGCAAGCTTGCGTGCCGCAAGTGTCGCGGCATTGGCCATGTGTATGCCGGAAAAGAGGAGCAGGGTCTCGCTTCGGGCGTTGCGCGCCGCAATCCTTCCGACACCGTAATGCTGCTTCTGGTTTCCGAAACTGCCCTCCATAGCGGTCGAGCGCAGTGTGCCGATTATACGGCGTGCCGTGCTGACATCGGCGGACTCGTCCTTCGGTTTCGGACCCTTGCGGGCGAAGCAGGTCGTTATTCCGTTCTGTGTGCAGTACTCTTGAGCCGTACGCCATCGTTGAATGCCTCGAACGAGTGGTGCTCAATGAAGGAGATGCCGTCTATCATGATGTTGTTGACCTTGGCCCCGAACTCGACCCTCTTGTTTTCCTTTCCCCTGACTATCGGACGCAGGTACGGTCTGTCGATGCTTACGATTCGATGCTCGATCCTCTCTCCCTTGAAAAGACGTCTCTGCTGGTCAAGGACCATCCGGCATGCCTTGGCCCGTTTGGCCTGTTCGGCAGTCAGAATGGTCAGACCGCCTGTGATCTTGTTGAGCCTGCTCCATTCTTTCAGGAGCCGTTCAAGAAGGTGCAGAAGCCTGCGTCTCAGCTTCCGGGTCTCCGACTTGCGAGACTTCCGTTGTTTGGCATCGACAAGTCTGGTCTTGCCCACGTCATGATATCTCGTGCGGGGTATGGGTTCGCCCCAGAGACGGCATTTGTCCCTGAGAAGACCGTACAGCCATTCGCAGCATTCCCACAGAAGCTTGATGTCGGTCGGATAGTGCAGCAGGCACTCATAACATGTGGCGTCGGTCAGCATCATGTCCTTGTTTTCCAACTGTCCTTCCCATTTGTCATAGAGTATCTTCTGTAATGGCCTGATGTCCTGATACGCGGCGAGGCGGTTTCGTATCGCACTTACGATCTTTCCGTTCTTTATCGGATTGGCCGGATCGATGAGTATGCCGCAGACAATCTGCATGTGGATGTTGCCGTTTAGCATCTCCACAAGGCCGTCGTCAGACATTCCCGTATACGGCTTGAGGAACATCAGGGCGATCTCTCCCTCGGGAGGGAACATCGGTTTGTTGCCCTGCGGTTTCTTTGCCGGCATGCGGCCTCGAATTTCAGCTGCCAGTTCCTTCAGTGGGAGCTGCTCATAGATGCGTCCAAGTTCGCTGGACGCAAAACTCTCTCGATATCTCTGAATGAAATCGAACTCGGTAAGCGGTAATGTCGCTGTAATCTCAGATATTTTTTGTAACTTCACGATGAAAAAATTTGGTTTTACCCCCGAATAAGTCCGTGACGGGTCAATCGGGGGTTCTTTGTATAGTTACAAAATATCTATGCCATTTACAAACAATTAACTGGCTATTTTCTGAATATCCCTAAGTAATCGAGCGCAAGTGTCGCACTTGACGAAGTCCATAAAAGGAAAAATGAAGATTGCTGTTGCATTATTAATACATTTAAGTCTAATACTGAAGAGACATCTGTCGGCAAAATTGTCTATGATAAATCCTGAATCTGGAACATGGTTTGACAATCTCCATATTAACGTTAAACTTTTTTTGTCTCTGATAAAGTTTAGTCTGCACATTGTTTATATATTACTATCAATCAGCAAAATAAAAATATCGGCGTTAAATTTTTTTACTTGACAGAAAACTATATTTACACTAATTTTGCACCAGTTCAACAACAATTAACAACAAATCTCAGATGAAGAAACTAATCATTTTTGTATCGATGATGCTTACGATAGCATTCACTGCTCCAGCTGCAGAAAACGCAATATTCATGGAATATCACCGTGATAGTAAGTCATCAAATAGACAAGTTCGTCGTACGCCCATGTACTTTCCAATAGATGTGCTGTATGACTTCGACACACATACTATCAATATAATTGGAGATAATTCAGTTGATGCCGAGGTATATATACGAGGTATATATATATGATATGTTTGGAAATATCGAATACTTTTCGACTTCACTCAATGTGACCTTCAATATTTCGACTCCCGGAATCCATATAATCAGCATTCAAGGGGATGGATGGTATGGCGAAGGAAAGATTCAGATATAATGAAATGTTATTGATGAAAGATCAATCCAAAATACTCAATTCATTAACTTTGTGATATAGAGAAAGGGTATTTTTCATAAAGGAAAATCATCAATCCTTATAGATGATAAATGTCGACACTATCATCGTGCAGACTTAACTGTTCAAAAGCGCAACTGTCAGAGCGGTTCTGACAAAGAAATGCTTCAAGGGTGTTTGAACTTTCTTTTTTTCTTATAACAATAGAATTGCACCCAATTCGGTTAACTAATTCTCACATGAAAAAGTTAATACTTGCTATGGGACTCTTAGCAATAAGCACGTCATCTTCATACGCATACATGCACAAGACGAGCTGTGGCGTTATGGTTCAGACTATCCCATCTGAATATTTCGAGACAGAGCAAGAGTGGTTGGATTACTGCGCAGAGCTGGATGATATATACTGTTAAATCAATTCTAATTGGTTCAACAATAACATTAAGCTAAATCCAAACCATTGATTGTTTTAAGTACTAACTAGGCTACTCAGTTTGATGTCACAATTTTTAGCTCCATTACTTTAGTCGAACATAGCATACTAATAAAATGACAGCAAAAAGTCATTCTGATTTTTGAATCAAAATAACCAAGTCCCGTAACATTAGCTTGCTTTCGTTATGAGAGTCGGGATTTTTATTTCAAAAGATGAGTACATCGAACCAAGTAACCTGAACATTAACTCAGTAATCTTTCGGATCTTGAATCCGAAAGATTACTTAATACGTAAATACATGAAACTTAGATTATTGATATTTATCATAGCAGGAATGCTTTGGACAATGCTTCCAGCCTACTCTACGAATAATATTTCCGATGGAAGAAGACTTCTTACCCCTAAGGAGATTGTAGACACATGCTATTTAACCATAGGATATTATCATCGAACGTATGACCCTATATTAGAGACAACCAGATGCCCCGATGAGATTCTTCTGATTGGCAACAACAACAGTTGGTATGGTTCATATGGTGCATTCCAGATAGACTCTTTGGTGCGCTCAAGACCTGACATGAGCAGAGAGGAGTTTGGCAAAATATACAATAGCCTGGACATGTCTCCCGAATGCTTAATAAAGGATTATCTGGACGACTCCTATAAATTTTGTGGACATATATTCTCCAACTATTACACATATCAAGAGAAAGTGCCGGTGATTGACTGGACATTACACAACGAGACAGACACTGTCCTGAACCAAATATGTAGGAAAGCCACGTGTCTCTTCAGAGGCAGAAAATGGACTGCCTGGTACGCCAACATTCCAATTAGCGACGGGCCATGGATGTTCTCAGGACTTCCCGGGATAATCTTAAAACTGACGGATTCGGAATCTGAACATCTAATCGAAGCCTTTGAAATCCAGACCACCACGGCACCCTTTGGCATGCCCAAACATCTCTACATCAAAACAACCCGTGAAAAATACTTGAAAGAACTTAAAGATTATAAGAACAATCCATGGAAAAATCTGGAAATGATTGGCACTCAAATGGCGGATAAAGATGATAGAAAAATCCAGCATCGCAAAAAGAAATTGTTTTACAATCCAATAGAGCTTGAATGATGAGATTTCGCTTGTCATACATAAATGCATTTACGGTTATTGCATTATTATCATGCCTGCAAATTAAAGGCGAGGTAATAAAGGGCGTTGTTGTCGATCAAGACAGCCTGCCCGTTAAACATACGATAGTGCAAATCATGGATGGCGACAAGCCCCTATATTACTCCACCACCCGCGCCGATGGATCATATAGAATCAAGGCAGATTCAATTACAGAGGGTTGTTTCTTACAATTTTCAAGATATGGCTATGAATCCTTGTATCTTGCCATATCCTCCGATTCAATCTACGACGTCATGCTGCTGCCCAAAACAACCGACCTTAAGGAATTTGTGGTAAGAGCCCCTCAAACAAGGGTCAAGGGCGATACGATTGAATATGACGTTGCCGCCCTTACATCAAAGGCTGACCGAAACATTGCCGACATTATACGCAAACTCCCGGGAGTACACATTCAAGATGATATCATATTTTATGACGGAGAACCAATCAACCGGTTTTATATCGAAGGATTAAACATGCTTGGAGATGACTACTCGATTGCCACAAACAATATCAATCCAAACGACATCTCCTCAATAAGTATTTACGAGAGACATCAACCGAAAAAAGTACTGACTGATCTTAAGATGTCGGATAAGGCAGCACTAAATTTAAAACTGAAGAAAAAATCCTTACTGCGTCCCATTGGATATTTGCAGGGTGGGATCGGGCTGAATGCGGAAAAAGATATAAGATACCAAGGGAATCTGTACAGCATGCTTGTGTCTCCGACAAATCAGACAATGATTTCCTCTGATATCAATAATCACGGAGCATTTCGCCTCCCTTACGGCAGGGACAAGGAGTTCTATGCCACCACAGCCTCTTCCCTGATGGAAAAACAACCGTTGGGCAACGCGGACATTCCCGGCAACCGTTATTACAACAACAGCACCCTCGACACGGAAGGAAGCTCACTTTTCAAATTCAATGATGACCTCGTCTTCTCTATCCGTGCTATATATGGGAATGAGAGTGACTCATACTCCAATGCCTCTTCCCTCCGTTATCTCGCCTCCGGACAAGAAGACATCATCTATCAGAATAAAGGCCATACGTCTCTCGGCGGCAGCCATCTCAGGACGGAGGCAAAAATCGAACGGAATTCAAGCAATAATTATCTTATTGACATAATTCGTTTTGAAGGTATAAAATCAGACAATTCATACGACGTGACGTCAGAGTACAGAGGAGTGGAAAGGCTGAACAACAAAGAGCTTTCCTTAACGAACAGCTTTAATACTATCATCAGGAAGGGGGGAAATCTGTTTGAAATAAACTCTGATATATCTTATGCAGATATGCCAAATTATTATATGCACTATGCCGACGACTCTGCGCCGGGTCAAAATATATCACAAATTCTTTCCGGCAGACGTTTTTCCGGACATGCAAAAGGGGGATATGGATATGCTTTTTCAAACTTAGTTGTCGGTGGCGAGCTTTTAATCCTAATTGAAAATGAACTTTTTAAATCCGCTGACGATGATGCGAGACAAATCACGAATAATGAACGTGGACATATCCTAAACGTAGCGTTAAGACCTTATCTGGAATGGAAACTCAGCAAAATGCGCTGGCGGAGCGAGCTGGAGACCTCTTATTACGACGTAAGATATGGCTCCGTTGATAACAATAGAATATTCAGGCACCATAAGCCATACCTGCAGGGTTCTACCAGTCTATACTGGAGAGCCTCGGCATTTGTGCACATGAATGCCGCCTTCGGAGTCAGACGTACATTTGGCGGGATTAAAGATTTCATCGAATCCCCGATATATTCTTCTTTCCGTACACGTATAATTCCCGGTAACGGAAATCTTGCAAATGCCCTCTCTTTGAAGTATTCATTAAATGTTTCCTACTCTAATCCTCTACAGGGTCTTGTCTGTCGGGGTATGATAATCTATACAGACACCCATAAGAACTCTCTGGCAGCTTCATCTATAGATTCCGATGGCAACATGCTGACCTCAAATGCAAATAAGGCCAACAAAGGGAAATCTGTGGTATGGAACCTGGATATCTCAAAGAGGCTGTCGGAGTTTGATATCGTTTTTAAATTGTTAGCCAATGGCATGTCAACTCGCAATAAACGCATCCGACAAGACACCCCTCTTCATGTGATTACGAACCTGGTCAATGTCGATGCCATTGGAGTGGCAAACCTATTCTCCGACCGATTGACACTTGATATCAATTGTGGTTACTCTTATTCCAATCAAAGTATAAAAACGCCGGGCTCTCGGTCTCATATCAGCAACTTCAAGGGAAACTGCAAATTGTCATGGTTCATTCTTCCATATCTTGAACTGTATGGTGGCATCAACGCAAGACAAAGCCATATGGAGAACGGGAGTTATAGGAACTTTATGTTCGTGGACGGAGGTTGTCGTTTCAAGAAATCAAAGTATGAGATTGAGTTGGCAGGTAAAAATCTGGCCAATGTCAGCTCATATGAATATTGCACTATGCTTCCGCTCGAAATAGATTATTACTCATATAAACTCCGTCCCTTGGAATTCATGCTCACATTCAAGTGGATACTTTAATCGAGAACTCCCATAAAAACCTTAAATACTTGACTATTACTAATAGTGAGTTCTTCAATTAAAGGTTTATATCAAGCCTATACAGAGTAAACGTCCCATAAACCGCCTTGCCTGACTGGAAGGGCGGTGTTAATTTTGCGGAGTAACAAAAAAACATGGATTA
>VSPO01000144.1 GCA_009775375.1 Muribaculaceae bacterium
GATGCTATCCGCAGTAATGCTCCCGGCATCTCCGATGATGATTTGAACGAGCGTGTCCACGCTTTCAAGCAGAGCCTTGCCGACAATATTTATAAGCAGATGAAAGAACACTACCGCATTATTCCGGGAGAGTTCAAAATCAACAAGGTACTTCCGTTCTCGCAAATCTTGCCACAACCCATTATTGTCAACAACTGGGGTTCATTGGATTTTCACGAGCCTGTACCGTCCCAAAAATCTGCCGTTGTAAAATTTGTGTATGTAGGCTTCAAAAAATCCTATTATACCAAATATCGTTTCGACAGTTCTACCGAGCTTGATTTTGCGTTCATACTCGAAACCAACAATGAAGTCCTCAAATGGATTCGTCCTGTGCCCAATCAGTTCAACATATATTGGTCGAGCGGCGCAAAGAAATATGAGCCAGACTTCATTGTGGAAACTGCAGACGCTATCTATATGTGCGAAACCAAAGCCGAGAAAGATGTCAACGACCCCGACGTGCAAGCCAAGGCTGAAGCCGCCCGCGAGTTCTGTCGTCGCGCCTCCGAGTTTACGGCTCAGAATGGAGGCAAACCTTGGCGATACGTCATAATACCACACACCCTTGTTGATCGTGCTTATTCGTTCAACTATATCCTTAAACAAGCAAAACTCAAATAAATGTCATTTTGGAATTACATCGGTGAGTTTTTCTTGTTTCGCTGGCTGTTTGGCAAGTTCAGGAAGTCAGCAACAAAGCATGACGCGCACATAGAGGACTTAGGGGCTTCGATTGACAGAGATGGAAAACATCTGAATGACAATCACGATGAAGACATTGCACCTATTGATGATGCGGTCACACCTATAGGTGATAATTTACTCGGTGATTCCGACAATTCTGAGGAACTTGATGATTTGGATATATTCATGCGCAATAATAACGGCAAGAATCATTCAAGTCTGCATCACAGAGACTATGACAGTGATTATCATAGCAGCGGTCGTCATAGTTCCCATAATGATTGGAATTCTGGAAGTTATAATCAATCGTTTGATGATTTCCATGACGAGCAGGACGACTACGATATGATGGAGGATGATTTTTAGTAATTTTGGCTAAATTATGGAAAAGACGATTGACGATATAAAAGCTCTGATTGCAGCGGACGAGTCGCGGACTCTGGAGCTGAAGAAAACAACCGGCGAACTTAAAGACGGTATGCACTCGGCGTGTGCGTTTCTGAACACCGATGGCGGTTGGCTGATTTTCGGTGTTGCGCCGACAGGATTGAAGATTCTTGGACAGCCGGTTACAGAAACGACAAAACGTGAGCATCCGGGCGCATCAGTCTCAGATGTATGCGTGGGAGCGCATTACGGCAGACAATGTGACACTAACGGATCTGTAACAATCAGGGCAACGCACCGTTGCCAATCGTATCCTTAATAGAATACAATTCATTATCGCAAGTATTTAATCCTAACTACTCACATTATAATAATCGACACTATAGATGAAGTATCTATTTATTGCAGCCGTTCATTATCTTAAATTAGAGAATGAAGAAATTAAAATTCCACTTCAAGCTGGATATCTGTCTAATGAGAGTAACACCTTAGAGATGATACTCTCTAACAATTTATCTCTTCACACTTTAGGGCTTCACTCTATCGATGAAATTCGAGATGCTCCTTCTTATTATGTCCTCGAAGGTGATTTTAGTAAAGAATACGACCAATCTAAGATTGACGCCGTCGGCACATCTATCTGTTTTGCATTCCTTAGACAAATCCAAGCATATGTAGGAAGTCTTTGGGAAATATGTGATAATTCTATCTATGTACGTGACGGTTTTTTATATTCATACAACGAAATCATATCTGACGGATGTACCTTTAAAGCCTCAGTTTCAACTATTAATAGTAAGGCCACAGGAGCTATAGAGTCTGTTAGCATTCCCACGTCGCTACTAATGGAACAAGGAAAGATTATGGAAATTTTCATTAAAGACAACGGCTTCAATGAAATAGGCGATTACAAAACAGCGACACAAATACAACATTATAAAAAATCTGGTCTTTCTAGAAAAGCATTAGCTTCAGTTTATATTGCATTAGCGAGGGGACAAGCAAGCATACCCATGAAACTTTTGCTGTATTGTTCTGCAGCCGAGGCTCTCGTGGCAAATTCAGAAACAGAATTAAGTCATCGTGTCGCGGAGCGGATGGCCTCCCTATTGGGCAACAATACTGAAGAACGAGTTGATATATACTCGAACATCAAATTAGGGTATGATACTCGTTCAAAAGTGGCACATGGAGCTTTAATAAAGAAAGACGAAACATTAATTCAACGATGCTCAACAAATATTGATGATTATCTTCGCAAAGCACTTAAGCTCGAAGTGCCATTCAGTCTCAATGACAAAGATTTTGAAGATTTCTTTCTTAGGAAACTAATGAACTAATTTTGTCAAACATTATTAAGTGTATTGAGAATGACTATTGACGATATAAAGGCTCTGATTGCAGCGGACGAGTCGCGGACTCTGGAGCTGAAGAAGACTACCGGCGAACTGAAAGACGGTATGCACTCGGCATGTGCGTTTCTGAACACCGATGGTGGTTGGCTGATTTTCGGCATTGCGCCAAAGTCGCTTAAAATATTAGGGCAGGAAGTTACGGACTCAACACAGCAAGAGATAGCCAAAGCTATCACCGGATTAGAACCCGCTGTCGATGTGAAGATTCATTATGTTGATGTGCCTGACCGCCCGAATAATAAAGTGATTGCCATGCACTTTGATGGCTGGGTATGGGGAGAACGCCCGCATACCTTCCACGGGTGCCCGTATTATAAAGTCGAAAGCACAACTAAGGTAATGCCGCATGAGATGTATGATGAACGAATCCGGGCGCATCAGCCTCAGATGTATGCGTGGGAGCGGCAGATGGCAGATGGTGTTATGCTTTCCGACTTGAATGAGAAGCATATTAGAGGGTGCATACGGCTTGGCGTTGAGGGCGGTAGAATCCCCGCAAGCGCAATGAGTGCGCCGATCGGTGACACGTTGGCGAAATGGAGTCTGCTGAAAAACGGCAATCCGACCAATGGAGCGGTGATGCTTTTCTCCAACAATATTGATGAATATCCGCAGTTCCGGCTTCGGATGGCCCGGTTCTTGGGTACGGATAAGAATGAGTTTATCGACAACCAACGAGCCGAAGGCAATTTCTTTGACCTACTCGACGCAGGTATGGCTTTCTTCTTCAAGCACCTCAATCTCAGCGGAAAGATTACAAACCACAGTCTTCAGCGCGAAGAACGCCTTGAAGTGCCATATCACGCTTTACGCGAGGCATTGATCAATAGTCTGTGCCATCGTCAATGGGAGAAGCATAATCTGACAGGAAGTATCGCAATCTACGATGACCGCATAGAGATTGCCAACCCCGGCATATTCCCTCCTCAAATCTCACCCGAATCCATCAAGGAGCCGCATGAGTCATATCCCTACAATCTAAAGATTGCTGAAGCCCTGTATAAGTCAACTTATCTGGAAAGCTGGGGTTCCGGAGCAAAACGTATAATGGATGCCTGCCGCGAACAAGGCGTTGAGGAACCAACATGGCGTTGGGACGGAGGCTTTGTAATCGTCACCTTCAAACGACCTCGCAAAGCATTCCCTGTACAAGGCGCGAATACCCAACCTGTTTCCTCAAAGCAACATACCACTACCATACCAGTACTGCACCAGTTCCATACCAGTTCCATACCAGTTCAGACCTTGATTGAGAACGGCACTGATGAATTTATGACAGCATTGGAACTTGCAAACTTGTGTGGTCTAAAGAACATAAGACATTTCCGGAAATTCTATCTCAATCCTGCGTTGGCAGACGGAGCGATAGAACGGCTCTACCCTGACACTCCAAACCATCCTCAACAAAAATACCGCTTAACGGAAGCTGCTAAAGAATGGAAAAATAATAAAATCCCAAAGAAACCAAAGAACTCCCCAAAGAAATAGAAGAAGTCCATCCGACCGAAAACAGACATAATCCGACCGTTTTTATCACATCCGACCGAAATTTCGGTCGGATGCGCATTGATTAGCCGTAATCCAACCGTTTTTGAGTGTAAGAATTGGAAGATATGGACAATCATTCAGATGGCAAATCAGACGGTCAGTCATTTGAATGATTGATAAATCATTTAGACATTCTAATGGCAATCCCTCCTGTCATTCATCCATAAGGCATAACATCCATCTGCTCATAAGTTCATTCAGACATCTGTTCATACGTATGTACATCCATACGTTCAGATGTTCATACGTCAATACGTTCATACATCAATACGTTAGTACGTTCATACGTCAATACGTACTAACAGCATCTTTGCAATCAAGACCTCGACAAGTAACTACTTGTAACAATGTATATTAATCGAATCGCAATCTCGAAAGCGTTATGTATCGCGTATTGATACATCAACTATCTTTAGCCAAATCTTATTCTTCCTCATTGAAGAAGTTGGATTTTGCCAATATTGATGTTCCAAGTAATTGAAACAGTCGGCTATCCCGATTACAGTTGCTTTTTTGTATGGAGCCGATTGTAATTTGGTGCTAAGAAGCCTTCTGATTCTGTAGGTCGGAACGGAATCCGTCGGGATTCTGCAAGGTATGTTTTGAGCTGCACGAAACTGATTTTGCAGCTCAAAACCCTTGCAGAATATTGGTTGGTCTTACTCCAAAGTCGTAATCCCCGTTGCCGATTTCACACTCCGATTTTTCCCTTTTTGTTTTCATTATGATTGGCAGCGAAAAGAAAAAAGCCGACAAATCACATCGGACTTATCGGCTTCGGTATAACGGTTACATCGGTGCATAATTGATTTCACCGAGGGAGTTGATTGCGTCCTGTTTCAGACTGTCAACGACATGGAGATATCGCTCTGTCATCTTTATGGAGGTGTGTCCGAGAAGACTCGACACCGTTTTAATATTCGCTCCTTTGGTGAGGACGTTCACCGCGAAGCTGTGTCTCGCGCAATGCCATGTGATTTTCTTCCTGATGCCTGCCGCCTTTACCCATTTACGCAGATACAGGTTGCAGATGTTGTAATGCGGAACTGTGAATATCCGTTCATCATAGTTGTCGTTATCCGGCTCACCGATTAGACGGATAAGGGTGTCGTTCAACGGAACGATTACCCAACTCCGGCTGCTGTGATCTTTTGTCTTTTGCTGCTGGAACCGCAATGTCTGGGTTGAGTAATCCACGTTGCGGTAGGTCAACTGGCTTGTGTCGCACCAACGCACCCCGGTGTATAAACCGAAGATGAACGCACGGTGAATTTCCGGCCTCTCGCCTTCAAAATGTGTCGCAACAAGCTGCTGTATTTCCTCCGGCAGAAGAATCTCTTTTTGCAACGTCATGTTGTCGTTCTTCAACACGAAGCCTCGGCACGGATTTTTCTTGATGAGGTCTTTGTCAACAGCCGCAGTAACCATACGCTTGAACATCCGGAAATAGATTTTCGGACCGTCGCCTGTTCCGTTCTCTTTCAGATACTCCACATAAGCTGCCACCATGTCAAGCGTCAGTTGCGTCATCTTAAGATTATTCCTGTAGAGAGAATATCTCGGCGTATCGGCAAGAAAGTTCTTGAACTTTTGCAGTCCGTGCCCGAGCGTTATGCGAGTATATTTGGTGAGGGCCGGAGATTTGATGAACTCGTTGCAGAACTCAAGAAAATCCTCGTCCATATCTTTTCGGAGACGATAGCCCTCTCTGTCCTCGAGGAAAGATTGCTCCCGTTCAAAACGTATCTTTTCTGCAAGGGCAAGAGTATTCTTGTTCTGCAAACGTTCCTGCTGGTTGCGGGGATGAAGCCATATATATAGGTTGAGGTTCTCTTTCTTGCGGGAGTGTTTGATTTGATATTTCGGTTTACCCGCCATCGCTCCCTCGGTGTAAAACACCTGATTGCCGTCCTCGTCAAGCACGGGCGTTTCAGTTCTGCCGAGATAATATTCAAGGTAGAGGCTGGCGCGACCGTCGCATAATTCCGACTGCTGGAGCTTGGGATTCTGCTTCTTGCGATTTTCTAATTTTGCCATACGATTAAATTTTTGCGCAAAGATAATCCGAGGTGTAATAATCTGAAAATCGCTGTTTACAGACCTTAACATTTACCCTTTGACTACAGTCCATAATCAAGGGTACAAAAGGTGTACTTTTTGAGAAAATCGGGTCAAAAGCAGGAAAATCACCGCAATATTGACAACGGCTATCTCTCTGATAACAAATGTGATTAGCTCATTTGAGTTATTCCCTTTTTTCTATCAAAGAAATCTGATAAATTTTAACTGCGAATCCAATGTGCGTGATGCTTATGCTATGCTCCAAAGCATAGCGTGCATACACGTAGATTCGCAAAGGCAATACCAGAGCCGTCACTGATGAGCGTGTTTTGCACGCTATTTTTTTGACCTTTATCCGATACCATTTCTCGGAGAATATTTCCGCTTTCAAGAAAATTTTTCCACTTTACAGTTTGACTTCCATTGATGGCGTTTGATCTTAACGCTCTGACATAGTGCAATATGACAATCTTCCTAATTGTCCTATAATCCTTATAAGGTGCTTCTTGGTTTTATCTCTGTGATTCTACAAAAATCAAAAACAATAATTTATGAAGCACTTGATACTATTACAGTGCCGTTTCTTCACTTACGTCAGGGAGGGACGGCGCGATCTCTTGGACAGTTCGCTGTCGGAGTTCAAAGAAGCGACCACAGCGATATGTTATGAACCGGATGTTGTCTGGCACGATGTCCATTTCTCCCTCTCTTATGTTCAGGATGAACTTGAACAGCTACTTAAAACAGTCGCCAACGAGATTTCAAGTTTTATTCAACAGGCCATATCATTTCTTGGCAGAATGATTGAACACGCACGGCTGATGATAAAACGGGTCAAGCCGAAAGCACGGTGCATATGTTAAATTGGGCAATTAGAAGTGTTAAATTTTTAGGCGTAGA
>VSPO01000145.1 GCA_009775375.1 Muribaculaceae bacterium
TCTACGCCTAAAAATTTAACACTTCTAATTGCCCAATTTAACATATGCACCGTGCTTTCGGCTTGACCCAATAATTAATGTCTATTAAATTCCATGAAAATAATTAATTTACTGGATTTGTCGATTTTTAATCAATTGGAGGAGTTTCAATAGGTTCTTCAATATCAGGACCAGAGCAATCACATCCACATCCGCATCCACTACCAGAAGGACATCCACATCCACATCCTGATCCTGTTCCACAACCGCAGCCGGATCCAGATCCGGATCCTTCTCCAGGTCCTCCTCCCATGATGAATATGAGTTCATTATCTCCAATGAGTTCAAGATCATTGAGAGGCATTAATTATCGTTTTCAATAAATATTGTGTGAGATTCATTTATTTATTTTGGCATTCATGTCGAGGCAGAACCTCTTTTAACCTCGGCAATCGCCCTTCTCTTTGCAAAGATAATCCTAAAATTTAAGACATCCAACTTTTCTACAGCTTTTTTCATAATTTTTTGTTCTGGATTTGGGATTGTTCATTGTTGGTAAGGCATGGCCTTTTTACCGCAGCTCGGTAATGCCATCAGGATGCGGTTGGGACTTTTGAGCATACCGGTATAGGGGGCGAGGACAAATGTCTTCAGGCTTTCTTGCCGGTTGAGGGGCAGGGCAGGGATAGGAGTTACAAGCGATAGACGAGGGTGCGGAGGTGGGCGGCGAGGTCGCGGGGAGACTGGCCGGAGTCGCGCAGGCTTTGCCAAGCCACCGGTTTCCCGAAAATCACTTTGAATCTCTTTCCCCTGGCCTCGCAGACTTCTGCCGGAAGCATCGCCTGCTCTATATTGACCTTTATTCCCAACCGTTTGCGAAGACGGGCAAGACGATAGAAGCGCATCCGGTTGAGTCCTTCGAATCTTACGGGTACGATATCCCGTTCATACTCTATGGCTTTGGCCACAAACGCTTTCTGCCATTCTAAATCGGCAATCTTTCCGTCGTCGTGGAGACGCGAAACAAGTCCGGCGGGGAATTGCAACACCTGCCAATGCGAAGCCATTGCCTCGTTGATTGCCATCGCTGCCTTTCTTCCTTGCGACCCATACTTGTTGATAGGAAGGAAGACATTGCTCAGCGGCTCCACGTTCATAAGCATGTCGTTGACGATAAAACGGACGCAGTCATCGCCATATTTCTTCCCGAGGATTTTTATCAACGCAATGCCGTCGAGACCTCCCAATGGATGGTTGGAGGCAAACATATAGCGCCCTTCCGGAATGCTGTCAAGCCCGGAGACCTCAACATCTATGTCAAGGTATTCGAGAGCGCTTTCGGCAAACGCCGAGCCTTGCAGGCCCTTGCCGTTACGCAGAATCTCGTTTAGCTCCCGCTGTCTTATAAAACGTTCAAGAGCCGTAATCGCGAATCCGGGCACCCATCTCGAAACTTTCCGAGGCATCCTTTCCCGCAATATCCTATGCAGATTAATTTCCAATTTGATGTCGTTTTTTTACCATTAGGTCAGCAAGCCGCCCGTCAGTTGACCGAGCTTTCCTCATCCCAAAATTCGTCTTCCCAATCCTCGTCCGTCATCGGCGGAAGTTCTTCATCTTCTTCATCTTCCTGCTGGAATATGAAGTTGTCTTCCTCCTCCACGCGATGGCGCACGTCGAGGTCGCGGTGGGTCAGGGTTTGCTTCACCTGGTTGTCTTCCGAATTTATCTCCCTCCAGAGAAGGTCCTTCAACTCAGTCAGACCCTGACCAGTGACGGCAGAGATGAACACGGAAGGAACATCCTCCGGCAATTCCTTTGCTATCTCCTCGCGGAGCTCCTCGTCGAGCATGTCAGATTTGGAGATGGCGAGCACCCTACTCTTGTCGGCAAGGTCGGGGTTAAACTCACGCAATTCATTGAGAAGAATCTCATAGTCGCGTCGAATGTCGTCGCTATCCGCCGGGATAAGAAACAGCAAGACAGCGTTTCGCTCTATATGCCGGAGAAACCGCAGGCCAAGGCCTTTCCCTTCGCTCGCCCCCTCAATGATGCCGGGGATGTCGGCCATGACAAACGACTTGTCGCCGCGATAATTGACGATACCGAGAGAAGGCTCCATAGTGGTGAACGGATAGTCGCCTATCTTAGGTTTCGCAGCCGATATGGCAGAGAGAAGAGTAGATTTTCCCGCATTTGGGAAACCGACAAGCCCCACGTCTCCAAGCAGTTTCAATTCGAGCACTACACTTTTTTCTATCGCCGGTTGCCCCGGTTGCGCATAGCGGGGCGCACGGTTGGTAGACGTGGCAAAATGCCAGTTGCCGAGCCCGCCTTTGCCCCCGCGAAGAAGTTTCACCTCTTCGCCGTCTTCCGTAATCTCACAAAGGAATCCGCCGGTCTCGGCATCAAATACGGCCGTGCCGACAGGCACGTCGACGATCCGGTCTTCGCCATCCTTTCCGGTGGAACGGTCGGCACCTCCGGCCTGTCCGTCGGTGGCGAATATATGACGTTGGTAGCGCAATGGCAGCAGAGTCCACATATGACTGTTGCCTCGCAGGATTATGTGTCCGCCCCTGCCGCCGTCGCCGCCGTCGGGGCCTCCTTTGGGAATATACTTCGCCCTATGGAAATGTCTGCTCCCCGCGCCCCCTTTTCCGGAGCGACAAAGAATCTTGACGTAGTCTATAAAATTCGATTCTGCCATATCGTAGATTGTTCGTTTCTGTTGGCCATGTGACAACGGGGAAATGTCCTCCCCGTCGTCACATGAGCTTGCGGTTCATCAACTCGTTTGCGTATTTATAATCATTCGGAGAGCCGATATCTATCCAGGTCCCTTCGATAGGATAGCTGCTGACCATCCCCCCGTCGTCGATCAGACGCGACACGAAATCGGGGGCATCGACATATTCTCCCTTGTTCAACCTCGAAAGAAGCTCTCTTTTCATTAGATAAACACCGGCATTGGCAAAATAGTTGTAGGTCGGTTTTTCGACGAGACCTTTCACCATATCCTTCTCCAAACGCATCAGCGCAAAGGGCACCGACACATTATAGGGCACGGCTGCCATTGTCAGGTCGGCCCCGCTTTTCACGTGATGAAGGTAAAGATCTTCGAAATCAAGCGTTGTCAGGAGATCAGAGTTCATCATCAGCACATTGTCGCATTGCAGCCCTTCTACCAACGCAAGCGACCCCATCGTGCCGAGACGTCGCGGCTCCCTGACGCAAGCCACCTTGGCCCGACCCTCCCGTGAGGCAAAATGCGCCTCTATCTGTTCCGCCAAGTAATTGACCGTTATGAATATGCGCTCCACTCCGCAGGCTTCAAGCTCGTCCACATTGTAGTCGATTATCGGTTTCCCGCCCACGGGCAGTAGAGGCTTGGGCGTGTTTTCCGTCAGCGGACGCAATCTCTCACCTTTCCCTCCGGCCATGAGCACGGCGTCGATAGGAAGGGCTGTCTTAAATTTATTAAGGTCGAGAATGTCGGCCACGCATCCCCCTTCAAGCACCGGAAGAAGTGCGATTCCGCGTCGCCGGCCTTCGGAAATAGCCAAGGCGAGGTCGTTGTCGCCTCGTCCGGCAAGAAAATCCCTGTGCATAATGCTTTCCACGGAGTCTTCGAGCGACCCTCCGGCTATCAACGCCCTGCGAATGTCGCCGTCGGTCACGGTGCCCATCAGTCGGTTGCCGTCAACGGCGAAGAGGGTCATCGCCCCTCCCGACAATGCGTTGAGGGCAATCAGAGCCGACCTCACATCGGCTTTTATGTCAATCAAATGTCGATCCATAAACAGTCAGGTTGCGTTCTTTGTTGTTTCCCATCACTTCTTGCATTCAATCCCGTCGTCGTATTGCGACAGCATCCCTTTCAGCTCGTTGACCACCATCACTTTCAGCTCCACCGGTTCAAGCACCTTTACCGCATCGCCAAACGACAGGATTTCATGCACGAGCTCATAATTCAGCTTCAGTTGGTACGTGAAGATTGAATATTGGTCGTGCACCACCTCCGATTGGGAAGGATGGAGAGGGAGAGCCCTGAAATACTTGGCCTGCTGAGGCGTGGTCTGAAGCCTTACGGGGCGCACGGAGGCCTTGGAGGAGGTGATGCCGATTATGTTGCCGAAAAGGTCTTGCATGTCTACGTCTTCAGGCATAACGAAAGTCTCCTCTTTTGTCTTCATCTCCTTCACTCGATCGAGCGCATATGTGCGGATGTCGTTGCTTTTCTCTTTCAGCCCTACCATATACCAACGTTGCTTATATCTCTTAAGGAAATATGGGGAGAAGAGGATTCCATGCTCCGCCCTGGAGCGGTTGAATCCGGCGTAGGTGAATTCTATTTTGTTGCCCGACTTTATAGCTTCAAGCACGGTAGGGAGGAATTCGCGTGCGGAGGGTACATCCTCAATCTCCACACGGTCCATCGGCACGTCGCTGTTCCGGATGGCCATGCTGACGGCCATTGAGTCGAGCATCCAGTTGGTCAGCGACAGATTGTTTTTCCCTGATTTTTGGTTGATGTAGTATCGGCCTTGGGAATCGCATGATATGTCGATATGGAAATTGTCTTCAATGGCGCGACGATAATGGAAGAACGTACGTTCGGGGATCGGTTCACCGTTAGACAGCGCAGACCTCATCCACAGCTTGTTGATCTGCTCGCGAGAGAGCTTCTCGTAGCGGGTTAGCGTGTCGACAATCCAGACGTATCTGCTGACTAAATCCTTTGGCATAAGCTAATCAGGGGCTTGGGGTTTAATTGATGAATTTTACGGAAACGTTGCTAAGCGACGTTTCCGTATGCAAATGTAAGCATTTTTTCCATCATGACAAAAATTTGAGATGATGAAGGCGCGAATCTACGAGAATCCGAATGCACATTAGTGCTGCAAGAGAAATAAAAACGAAAAGTTTCCTTGCATTTTTAGAGGAGGATTTAAATATGATTCTTGTTTTGCTTTGTTTATTTTGTTAACTTTGAAGACAATTACACAAGAATGCGATATGGAGAAGAAAGTGATATACCCGGTGGGAGAGCAATCATTTGAGAGTCTGCGTAAGCGGGATTGCCTTTACGTGGACAAGACCCGTTTTTTGGAGAAACTTCTCGACAGGGGAAGCAAGTATTATTTCCTGGCAAGACCACGAAGGTTTGGGAAGAGCCTGTTCCTCTCGATGATGAAGGCTTTCTTCGAAGGGGAGAGAGAACTTTTCAAAGGCCTATACGCCGACACCATGGACTGGGATTGGCAGCCGCATCCGGTGCTTTACCTTGACTTGAACATTGGGTCATACGGTGACTCGACAGCCATTTCCAGTGTGCTGAATGCAAAAATGGGAGATTGGGAAAGAGCATATGGCATCACACCCCGATCGAAAGATTTTTCCGTGAGGTTCAGTGACATTATTCAGGCGGCTTACAAAAAGACGGGCAAGGGAGTCATCATGCTTGTTGATGAGTATGACAAGCCGCTGGTCAACAACCTGCACGACGAGGAGATGTTCGTCAGCTTCCGCAATCAGCTGACCGCCGTCTACGCAAATTTCAAAAGCAGCGCGGAATACATCCGGCTCGTGTTCCTGACCGGGGTAAGCCGGTTCGCCCATCTTTCCGTGTTCTCCGGACTCAACAACATCACCGACATATCCTTCCTTGACGAATTCTCCGACATCTGCGGGATAACCGAGGAGGAGCTTGCATCCAACTTCCAGACGGGAATGGCCGAAATCGGCAAAAAATTTAGTAAGAGCGCCACGGAGATACACGACGAACTGAAGCAACGGTATGACGGCTACCATTTCTCCGAGGAAAGTCCGGACATCTATAATCCGTATTCCCTTTTGAATGTAATGGAAAGCCGTAAATTGGAAAACTATTGGATAAAGTCAGGTATGCCCACTTTGTTGGAGCAACAACTGAAACGTTTCGACGTAGACCTGAAAAAACTTTTCGAGACCCGCTGCAGCCAGCGTATGCTGGAGGGGCTCGACTTCGACAGTCCGAACCCCGTTGCGCTCTTGTATCAGACCGGCTATCTGACGATAAAGTCCTTCACTTCCGGAATATTCTCATTAGGTCTTCCTAACGAGGAGGTTAAGGAAGGCTTCCTCAGCTATCTGTTGCCCAAATACGCCTACATAGAAGGCGACAACACGGAGTTTTATATCTACATGTTCGTCGAAGAATTGCGCGAAGGAAAGATAGATGATTTCATGCGCCGCTTGCAGAGCATGTTCGCCATCGTTCCATACCAAATGGAGATGGACAACGAGAGGAACCTCCACAACGCCCTTCTGATGCTCACGCTGCTCCTCGGCATCAAGGTTCAGGCCGAATACAGCACTTCAGACGGACGCATTGACATGGTGCTTGGCACGGAGAAACACCTCTATATCATAGAGCTTAAAATCGACAAGTCGGCACGCGCCGCCCTCGAACAGATCAACGCCAAGGACTACGCCCTTCCTTTTGGCTCAGACGGACGACATATAATCAAGGTCGGAGTCAACTTCTCAACCAAGACCCGCACGATCGATGGTTGGGAAATCGAGAAATAACGGGATTTTGTCCTTTCTTTTGATTCCGACAATCTTACTCGTTTTTGCTGGTCATTTAGCGCGCTACTTGCTATAATAAAGTCAATTAGCAGCGCATTGCCTAAAATATCCAAAATTTCGATTTTGATTTTAATGGTTTTATATTTGGAGGATTGGGAAATTGTTGCTAACTTTGCAGCGCAAAACCGAAAAGGTTGCGCCTCGGGTGGATACCAGAGTGGCCAAATGGGGCAGACTGTAAATCTGCTGGTTTATACCTTCGGTGGTTCGAATCCATCTCCACCCACGTTAGACATTAATTCAATTATTGCACATAACAACTACAAAGAGCGGGTCCGTGAGGTTCCGCTTTTTTGTTGTATTCTACGCAAAAGACACTCCTCTTACCAAGATTTATGGCGCATAGTAATAAACCTGTGTTAGAATAATAAAAAGTTTTACCTTTGCAGAAAATGAAACTGCAATGGAAAAGAA
>VSPO01000146.1 GCA_009775375.1 Muribaculaceae bacterium
CTGGAATTCTATCTCGGCCGCTCCGAAACTCCCGTGCTTGACGAGGACGGCAACCAAGTTTTCTACTCATCGGGGGCGATGGCGGTAAAGCCGAAGTATCAGATTAAGCATATCCGCAAGCGTGAGAACCTCAATCTCTACATCTGGCTACACCCACGCAACACGCAGGAGCGTGTGCAAAACCGCAACACCCTCGCACTCGCCGAGAAAATAAGGTTTGAGCGTGAGCAGGAGTTCCTTGAAGACCGTGAGGGTTATCGGCTTAAAAAGGATCGTCAGCGTGATTTCCTGCAATACTACCGTGACTTCTTCAACGACAATCCCAATCTCTCACGGATGTTGAAATGCTCCATTCGGCAGTCATACACCAAATTCATCAACTTTCTGTGGGAGTCGCCGAGATACAGCCTATATGACACCGTACTACGAATGGAGCAACTCACATCCGACATGGTGATGGCATTTACCGACTATCTCAAAAAGCACGGCACTGGCGAGGGACCGAAAGGGATGTACGGACGGTTCAAAAAGGTCGTCACAGCCGCTTTTGACGAGGGTCTGATAAAGAAACATCCCTGCAAGGGGATAACTATCAAATGGGATAGAAACTCTTTCTCAAAGGAGATATTAAGCCCCAACGAGATAAAGAAGCTGATGGCTCCCCGATACAAGGGTGAGAACACCGAAATGCAACGTGCGTTCAGCTTCTGTCTTTTCACCGGCATCCGCTGGTGTGACGTGAAACTCTTGACATACGCCAATGTTGATCCGATGACAAAGACGCTCCGTTTCCAGCAAAATAAAGTCCGCAACATCAGCAGCCGCAGCTGGGTGACAACCCCGCTCACCGATGATATGCTTGCGTTGGTCGGCGAACCGACGACCAGTGACCGCTCCACCGAGCCGATATTCAAAATCGGCCCTTATGTGAGCTGCAACCAGCAGTTGAAGAAATGGGTTGCCGAGGCAGGGATACGGAAGAAAATCTCATGGCATTGCAGCCTACACTCGTTTGCCGTCAACCTGCTCTCCAACGGTGCGAACATCAAGACTGTCGCCGACCTCATGGGGCATTCGAGCATAACAATGACGGAGAAATACCTCCATGTAGTTGACAGCTTGAAGCAGGACGCAATCCACTCCCTCGGCTCAATCAGCTATGCGATGCCGTAGCATTTACCCCTTGGCATTCTTGACGCTTTGGCATTTTGACGGACTCTCCGACCGACATCGGAGGGTTCTTCTTTTTCAGCGGTCATCATTTTCGGATTTTGGTTTGGTTCAGTGCGGGGGTGTATATATAAGGCTGCCCCAAACCAAGACTATATGGGGCGGTGAAAAGAAAAAACGATGAAATTCACTTGCATTTTCTTCATTTTCTACATTTTCGACCGCCAAAATGCAGAAAGTGCAGAAAGTGTGGCGGTGTCAGTCAACATTTTTCAGGAATTATCCCCTTGCACGCCTTGCACTCTTGCACACTTTGAAAATGCCAAAGTGTCAAGAATGCCACGGGGTAATCTTGAAATAATACGGATACCACACTCTCTTATTCCTTGATGAAGTTGACTGCCCTATTGTGCAAAAGTGCAAAGAATGCAAGGGGTATCAACGAGAAAAACATATTAATGGCAACGAGAAAAAAGGTCGGATATTCTTTGTTGGGCAAGATACCTTCCGAGTATCCCGAAAGGCGTTGTTCGCTCCCGATGGTCGGTTGATGTCATTATAGTGACCACGGTCATTGCAATGACGAAAGGCAACGAGAGAAAAAGGAGTGCAAGGATATGTTTCGGGATTCTTTTTTCTCCGAAAAGCCACAGTCGAAACCGCAGCCACTGCCGTGACCGCTCTTTGTTTTTCTCATTGCCATAAGAGGTCGTTTTTAGGGTGGAGCGAGTTTATGTTTATGTATTACCCGTAATCCCCAAACTCGCCACCCCTAACCGACTATAATCATTGCACCCGGTACAATGGTAAACCACTATACCGAGTGCAACAAAATCATCAGCTCCGAGACACCGAGGAAATTACACCGTCAGGAAATTCCTTAGCATATTAGGGAATTTTCCGAGCCGCATATCGTTCCGATACGCTGAAAATATCCCCAATATGCCAAAGGTCATCCTTTGGAATCCTTGCCATTTTAGTCTTATTACATACGGCTCTTTTCGTTTTCTCCAGCACCCGTGCCACGATACTTAGAACGAGTAGTATTGAACTTGTATCTTATGGCAAAACGAATAGAGCGGGTTTCAAACTGATTATAGGTACAAGTCATTATATCTCCGCTATACATCGTAGCCTTGTCGGGATAGTTGTTCAACAAGTCAGTCGCATACAATGTAAGGGAAAGATTATTGTTGAGAAATGATTTACGCACCAACAAATCAATCTTATTGGTTGGCTTTATGAAAGAGTTTTGACCGTTTCCGGCTGTCGTGAATTGAAAATCTGCTCCCAAAGTCCAATTCTTAGGCAATGAGAAAAGGTTTTCAAGGGTGAACGAGAAGAATGGCTTTCCGAGGGATAGTTTCTCTCCCCGGTATGTGGTGGTGTAAAATTGCTTCATCATACCGATTACAGGCTGGGGCTTCCAGCAGCCGATTGTCGGTTGTGCGCCAATGGCTACCTGAACCTGCGTGTAATGTGGCACGTTCTCAAATGACATCAGCTTTACAGCGAGGTCATCTTTATATGCGCTCGTTTCCCAAAAAATAGCGTCTGTTTCATGATTGACAGACACCTGTGCGAAAAAATATTTCCACATACCCATCAATTGGAAAAGATACATCTTTGTCGGTTGCAACTTCGGATTACCGCATTGATATGAAAAGCGATTGATATATTCAATACCTCCGTCAAGTTGTCGATATGTCGGACGTCGGGTCTTGTTAGTGAACGAGAACGAGAAGTTGACTTTATTAATTGGTGCGCTTAATGAGAACGTAGGAAAGAAATTGTTGTAGGTTTTCGATTGATCCTCTTGAAGCTGGTTACCCTCAAAATACTTGTAATTGACGTGTTCATATCTTAATCCTGCCGAAATATTTACCGCTCCGAATGCTTGCGACAAAGTGGCAAAGACAGCGACATTATCTTCGTGAATGTCAGTTAATGAATTGTCAATCGGCGCACCATTATAGGAGTTCGCATAGTCCAACCGAGAGTTTGTGTATTCCTCGCCAACTTCTATATTGCCTTTCCATATAGGATAAGAAAGGATTAACTTTTCTGCTAACAAACGGCTTTTCTTCAAGCCCTCCGATACGATATGACGGTCATCATCTGGATTATTGGCATTGCTTTCAAATTGGTCATCGCTTCTATTGCCTCTTGATTGCGTGAAGTCAGCATTAAAATCCACATCAAGTTTCCCGAAAGAACCATTGTAGTATAGGTTTGCTTCCTGCACCGGTCTTCCATCTCCCTTATTAAGCCAATCAAATGATATTTCATCGGAGGAAGTCAATTCCGAGTGGGTGTAAAGATTTACATTGGATAGACCCATAGCATGTGTGTCACTTTTTTCTTGCCCGATACGGTAATAGGCACCGATTGAATGATTGCCCAAAAACTGATAACTAAAGCCGAGTTTGCCATACATGTAATTAAACTTTCCGATTGCTTTGGAAGAAATGAATTGGTGCATGGTGTTGTCGCCATATGTAACCATTTCAGCCTTGTCACGATTTAACTTTTTACCTACGTAGAAGTACCCATTACCAAAGATTTCCAATCCGTTATGTCGGTAATTAAGAGTTATGTCGGTCGTATTACGGAAAAAATGCGAGGCTCGTATCTGGTCATAAAGATTTGCACCGAACCCCTCTCCTTTGGGTGGAATGGTCTTGATTTTTATTACAGATTGAACTTCCGATGAGTATTGCGCACCGGGATTGGTGACGACCTCAACGGAACGGATATTCTCAGAACTTAGCTGCGACAATTCAGTTGGATTTCTTACGAGTTTGCCGTTGATGTATATCAGCGGTGTTCCTTTTCCGAAGACGGTAAACGAGCCGTCTGATTCGCTTACCAACGGAAGATGCGACAAGACATCATTCGCTGTTCCCAATTTGGACAGCACACTATTTTCCACACTTGTTACCATAGCGTTCCCTTTGAGGCGTGTTGTCGGAAGATTGGCTTTGACAACTACCTCGTCGAGCATTACGGAAGATTCATTCAGCATTATCGTGCCAAAATCGCCTGTCGGTGCCATCGGCGCAAGATAATCCTCGTAACCCACCATAGCGATTTTTATCCTGTTGGCAGACGTAGAAGGATGTTCAAAGACAAACCTACCGCTGTCATCGGTGACAACGCCACTGACAAATGTACTGTCTTTGAGGAGAACCACGTTGGCAAACGGGAGAGGTTCTTTATCCGCTCCTACGACTATGCCCGTTAACACTTGTGCTGATACAGACAGCGACATCAAGAAAAGAAGAATGACTGTGATTGATTTACGCATATTGTGATGTACTATTTTGAATGCAAAAACGTGAGCCAACTATGCCACGTCGTAATTGGAGGTCGTAGGAAACCTGTCGTGCAGATGTAACAATAGTGACCCACGCATATGCGTGAGAACCACTATGCTATCATTGCACGCTTGAAAAGTTCCTACGTTCCCAATTACAAGATAAGCATATTGCTTCTTATTTTACCAAAATGTCCGGACTGACCATTGCCAATCCGTCTGCAAAGTTACGAATTTTAATCGAGATGCCATAATATCAACTGCATAAGTTTGGTTTGGTTCAGTCTTAGATATATACATCTAAACTGAACCAAACCTATAAATATATGCTGGGCAAAAGAGAAATGTCCTCATCAATTTTTCTTTTCACCAGCCCATATATTCACCTCCATACCGACCACCGAAAGAAGAAAACCGAGGCAAAAGAATAGAACTAAAAATAACTAACGCCTGCAAATTAATCTTAAATAATTGCTTTTAATTCTACTTATAAGCCCTATTTAGTACATTATTAGTACAAGCAATATTGAATATGATATTAATTATCAAGTAGTTATATTGGTATAAAATAAACCACTCAGGTATATGCCCGTGTAAGCCCGAAAAAACTATTTGAGGACATGGACAAGTTCATTAAAGCGACCGAAGATTTCAAACTCACTCTTTAATACTTAAAAAATAATATGCGAAGTACATTTTCATTATTACCCTACATCAACCGCAGCAAGGTAAAGGCTGACGGTACGACCGCCGTATTGTGTCGTATAACCATTGACGGCAAACAGACCGTCATCAGTCCCGGAATTTATTGCAGACCGGAAGACTGGAACGGCAGGAAGAACGAGATAAAGTCCGCAAAGGAGAACAACCGTTTACGGGAATACCTGCGCCTGATGGAAGAAGCCTATAATGAGATATTGAAATCGCAAGGTGTGGTCAGTGCGGAGATGCTGAAGAACCATATCACCTTGAACAACATCCATCCGACGACCCTCCTGCAAATGGGGGAATGGGAAAGGGAGCGTTTGAAGAAACATTCCGAGGAAATAGACTCAACTTCTTCCTATCGGAGTTCAATGTATTGCCAGAAGTACCTGACAAATTATCTCATGTCTTTGGGTAAGAAAGACATAGGCCTTGAAGAAGTCACGGAAGACTTCGGCAAAGCCTACAAAGCGTTTTTGAAGAGATGCAAGAATTTCGGGGCTTCCCAAACCAACCATTGCCTGCGTTGGTTGAACCGCCTGCTGTATCTGGCAGTCGATAAGGAGATTATCCGCGTGAACCCTTGTGAGGAAATGGAATATGAAACCAAGCCGGAGGCAAGGCACAGGTATATCAGCCGTGAGGAGTTCAAGAAGATACTTTCCACCCCGATGTATGACAAGCGGATGGAACTGGCAAGACGGGCTTTCATCTTTTCGACCCTGACCGGACCGGCGTATGTGGATATAATGCTCCTGCATCCACATCATATCGGGACGAATGCGGATGGTAGGCGGTACATCCGCATCAACCGCAAGAAGACAAAGATGGAGGCGTTCATTCCACTGCATCCCATAGCGGAGCGGATATTGTCGCTGTATAACACGACTGACGATGAACATCCCGTGTTCCCGCTTCCCAATCGGGATGCCCTGTGGTTTGAGATTCATGAGCTGGGCGTAATCATAGGGAAAGAAGACAACTTGTCCTATCATCAAAGTCGGCATAGCTTCGGTACGTTCCTGATTTCATCGGATATACCTATCGAGAGCATCGCTAAAATGATGGGACATTCCAATATCAGGACGACACAGGGGTATGCACGGATAACCGATGATAAAATCTCCAGAGATATGGACAAGCTGATGGAGCGAAGAAAGGAAATATCAGCTGGCGAAAAGAAAGAGGACAGAGAATAAACACCAAATAATAAACGCATTATGAGCAGAGGAATAATAACAATCAGTGAAACGGGTGTAGTCATTATGCCGACAGCACCTATATGGATGACACAATTCGAGATAGCCGACCTGTTCGGGATATTCTCATGCGATGTCCGCAAGGCGATCCGTTCCATCTACAAGAACAAGGAACTGAACGAACTTGGCACGATGAAGTATCTCAAGCAACCGGATGGCATCAGTTACGATGTCTATAACATTGAAGTGATTATAGCCGTTGCATTCAGGATATGCAGTAAAGAGAGTGTCTTGTTCAGACGGTT
>VSPO01000147.1 GCA_009775375.1 Muribaculaceae bacterium
ATCTGCGGTTTTCATGCCACAAATTTAACACTTTTCTCAAAATTCATGCACCGGGTTTTCGGCTTGAGCCGATATTCCCGTGATTTTTGACAGACCCTTGAATGTTATGATTCCTCCATAATAAGAAAGGAAAGAAGGAACATCATAGGTAAAGCTGAATACCGCCTCTTTAAACTTCTTGCCTTCCTGTTCAAACAGCGCCTTCATCTCTAAATATGCCCTTTCCCATTCCTCTATCGCTTCTTTCACATTTTTCCCTTCACCTACAAGACTGTATGGAAGGTTCGATTTTTCATCAATATAGCAGGAATAAGAACCATCTGATTCCTTGCAGACATAAACCTTTACATTTTCCATTACGACTTATTTTTAAATTCGTTATTCAAAGGAGAGGGAAAAATCCCTCCCCTCCCGCAATCTGTTGCCCCTTGACAGGATAACATCCAATGGTTTGGATCTTTTTGTGTAGTTCTCGATATTTCATAATTTCGATGAATTAAGTATGTGTGATAAATTAATTAATGCATTGCCTCATAAACTCTGAGGCGAACTTCCGAACCCGGCTTCCGTTACAATGGAACCCCATTGCGCCATCAGCCGGCTTAAAAATTTCATCCACATACTTCATAATTCAATACGTTAATTAATTTCTCACACATACTTACATTGCAAATTTAATGGTATTATTTAGAATATTAAAGAAAACTAACAAGATAAACATTTTATGATTAAATC
Organism: Muribaculaceae bacterium; assembly: GCA_009775375.1. GTDB lineage: Bacteria > Bacteroidota > Bacteroidia > Bacteroidales > Muribaculaceae > Lepagella. The sequence goes on from VSPO01000147.1 coordinate 736, forward strand.
ATTGGTTCCCGTTTTCCGTTTTCTGTTGTCCGTTTTTCGTTGTTGTGAATTGGTTGGGTTATAGCGATTTAGGCTTGTACGGTCTTTCGTAGTTTTTATGGGAAGAGGAAATGTATGGAATGGCAGAGATGAATGTTATTTGTGGGGTCTTCAGTTTTAGAAATCTTCAGAAATAACTTGTTTAAGATTAAGGGATATTTGCTTTTGTATCCTGACTATGAATTCATTGCATTATAGGTTGGATTTGGGGTGCTGAGAATAGAAACAGGAAGCCGACTTGGTAGGCGAGGGCTGGAAGCCGTGCGATTCATGTTGGGCGAGCGCTTTGAGTGGGGGGTGTTAACAATTTTTAGGGGAGATGGGATAAACGATTTGTGGGAGGGATTGTCTTTTATTCGGATATGAACCGGCTTAATGGAGTGAGGCTGTTTGGCACTTTTTCATTCTGCCACAATACTTTTCAAAAACAAGTTATGAATAAATCGTTGCTCAGTGTTTTTTTCGCGGTTGTGATGGCAATCGTCTTTTCTGCCTGCGGCAAACAGGTGGATTCGCGTCCGGACTTGACCAACCGATTGCAGGATGTCGGCCGGCTGGAGCTTTCGAAAATGACTGTCGGAAAGGTAGGGATGATTTCCGACCCAACTTACGACCATGCACGGACACTTTCGGAAAAGGCGGAGGCCATATTCAGCAATATGAAGGTCGGGACGCGTATCGGAGTCTATTCATACGACACTTATATCCTTGCTTATATCGACCTGTCGCAAATCCGTCCGGAGGATGTGGAGATTGATGAGGAAAATTCCATTGCAAGAATCACGCTTCCTCCCGTAGAAATCATGACTGACGGCCGCGAGCCGCAGCTGCATGAGGTGCATTCCAGAGTGACCGGGTTGCGCTCCTCCATACGTCCGGAAGAACGGGCTAAGCTTAAAGCCAAGATGGCAGCAGAGGTAAAGAAAGAGGTGGCGGCCAACAAGCAGGCCATCGGGGAGATGAAGAAAGCGGCAGAAGAGAAAGGCCGGGTGTGGCTCACGAACCTTCTCCGCAACTGGGGATATGAGGCCACCATAGAATATCGCGATTGAATGCGTCGATAAGGTTAGACGTAAGAATCAATTTAAAATCAACATTTTCAGATATGAAGAGATGGATTAAAGCCTTAGCGGCCATTCTTGCCGCCGTGATATTGGGCTACGTCATATGGTATTTTACGCGTGAGGAAGCTCCCCGCGATTATTCCACCCGTGAGGCCACAATAAAACAGATAGAAAGTATGGTAGACCTCTGTACGCTTGACATTCATGAGGAGATGGCCGTCAAGGATTCAATCAACGGCAAATGGATCGTGGCCAGGCAGACCATAAAAGGGAGGGTGAGGTTTGACCTCGACAGCCTGCACATTGAATATCGGGGAGACACTACCTTCGTCTATCTGCCTCCGGAGAGGGTGGAGGAGCTGGAAGATGCATCCCCTCAAGCATATGAGGTGTTTGATTCATGGGACGGGTCAAGGACCGTATTCGCCCGCACTCTGACTGCTGCCGAGGAGAACGCTTTGAAACGCCGTTGGCAGAAGCGGACCGTTGACAGGATATACTCCAGAGGCTACGTCAGACGGGCCCGGGAGAATGCCATGGCTTCCCTTAGGCCACTTTTCTCGGCCATGCGGGGCCCTTCGGGGGCGGCAGGGCATGTCATGATCGTTGATCCCGCTCCGGGAGGCTATATGCGCATAGCACGATAAGCGTCCCCCCTCAGGTTCAGAAATTATAAGGAAAGTGCTCCTATCCCCGTGCCTCAGGCTGGCGGGATTCCGGTATCTGAACAATCTCTCTCTGCAAGCGGCGATTGAATCGGAGACGACTGCCGTCGGTCCACCATCCCCATTTGTTGAAATAGCGTATCATGTTGGAGAGGTGGATGCGAAGCATCTTCAGGCTCTTGCGAGATGCAGCTGCATGCTCGTGGACAATACTGACCCCGGGCCAATACATGGTGGCCCACCGTTGATGAATGCGCCGGGTGATGTCGATGTCTTCCGGATACATGAAGAAACGTTCGTCGAAGAGTCCGCAGTCGAGCAGGGCCTTGTTGCGGAAAAGAAGGAAACTGCCAAGCAGGTAGGGGCAGTCGAGCGGAAAGTCATGGTCATGACCCGCGAGCAGATAGCGGTCCATCCTGTGTCGCGACAGGAAGGAGGGGAGAAAGCGTTTTGCAAAAAGGTCGAGAGGCGTGGGCAACATACGGCAAGAGTATTGCAGCACACCGTCGGGATAATATACCTTGGGCGCGACCATGCCGACACTCGGATTATCCTTCAGATAGCGGAGAAGCGGCGCGATGATATCCCCATCCCACCATACGTCGGCATTCATTACGAGATGAAAGCCGTCAGGGTCGGCCAAGGCATTCCGGATGGCGAGATTATGACCCTCCCCGAATCCACGGTTCTCAACGTGCATGTATTCCACGCGGCCATATGCCCCGGCCACTCCTCGAAGCGAATCGTCAGGACTGTTGTCTACGACGTAAATTCTTTTCACTTCCGAGCGCAGCAGGCACTCCAATGCCGTCGTCAATTGCCCGGCGGGAGTGAGATGGGTCACTATAGAAGCTGTAATAACCATAACCTTACTGATTTAAGGAACGCGATTTAATTGAAAGACGGTGCCGTCAATGATTGACGGCACCGTCTTTTGCATATCTGGCCGACAGAACGGTCAGCCTTTAATTATTCCTTGCATTTGGCGGCGATGAAATGGCGGTTCATGCGGCCAATGTTGTCGAGCTTGATGTTCTTGGGACATTCAGCTGCGCAAGCACCGGTGTTGGTGCAGTTTCCGAATCCGAGTTCGTCCATCTTTGCTACCATGGCGCGTACGCGACGGTCTTTCTCCACCTCTCCCTGAGGGAGGAGAGAAAGCTGGCTCACCTTTGCCGACACGAAGAGCATGGCCGATCCATTCTTGCAAGCAGCGACACATGCACCACAGCCGATGCAGCTTGCAGAGTCCATAGCCTCGTCGGCTTTCACCTTGGAGATGGGAAGGTCGTTGGCATCCTGAGCACCGCCGCAGTTGAAGCTGACGTAGCCGCCGGCCTGCTGGATCTGGTCGAACGCGTTGCGATCGACCATAAGGTCTTTGATGACGGGGAAAGCAGCCGAGCGCCAAGGCTCCACCGTGATTGTCTCTCCGTCCTGGAAACGACGCATGTAGAGCTGGCAAGTGGTTGCGCCGGTGGCGGGGCCGTGGGGATGGCCGTTGACATAAAGCGAGCACATGCCGCAGATACCCTCGCGGCAGTCGTGGTCGAACACGATGGGCTCCTGGCCCTCCTCGATCAGTCGCTCATTGAGGATGTCGAGGGTCTCCAGGAAGGAGGTGTCGGGAGTGGTCTCGACATTTTCATAAGTCACAAACCCGCCCTTCTCTCTCGGATTGGCCTGGCGCCAAACCTTGAGGTTGACTTTCATTATATTATCTTCCATGATTGAATTTACTTGATTTATGAGGATTATGACTTATAGTTACGTGTCTGCACCTTGATGGCCTCATAGTGGAGCGGCTCTTTGATGAGAGTCGGGGCCTTGGTGTCTGATCCGTTGTAGTCCCAGCAGCTTACGTAGAAGTAATGCTCGTCGTCGCGCTTGGCTTCGCCTTCAGGTGTCTGGTATTCCGTGCGGAAGTGGCCACCGCAGCTCTCGTTGCGGCTAAGCGCGTCGTAGGCGATGAGCTCACCCATCGTGATGAAGTCGTTGAGACGGAAAGCCTTGTCAAGCTCGATGTTCATGCCCTCTTTGTCGCCGGGGATGAAGAGGTCGGTCTCGAAAGTCTTGCGGATCTCTTTGAGCTTCTCAAGCGCGAGCTGCAGACCCTCTTTGTCGCGAGCCATGCCGACATATTCCCACATTATGTGTCCGAGCTCCTTGTGGATAGAATCCACTGAGCGATGACCCTTGATGGCCATGAGCTTGTCTTCGGCGGCGATACATTTTGCCTCGGCCTCGTCAAACTCGGGAGTGTCCGTCGTGAAGTGAGGAATTGTGATCTGGTCGCTGAGATAGTTCTGGATAGTGTAGGGAAGCACGAAATAGCCGTCGGCGAGACCCTGCATAAGGGCGGAAGCGCCAAGACGGTTTGCGCCGTGGTCGGAGAAGTTGCACTCGCCGATTGCGAAAAGACCCTTGATTGAGGTCTGGAGCTCGTAGTCCACCCAGATGCCGCCCATCGTATAGTGGATGGCGGGGAAAATCATCATCGGATTGTAGTAGTTCACTCCGTTCTTTTCGCAAGCGAATTCACCGGGGTTTACGTCGGTGATTTCCTCATACATGTCGAAGAGGTTGCCGTAGCGCTGACGCACCACGTCGATTCCGAGACGGTTGATAGCCTCAGAGAAGTCGAGGAAGACGGCAAGGCCGGTGTTGTTGACACCGAATCCTGCGTCGCAACGCTCCTTGGCGGCACGCGAAGCCACGTCGCGGGGCACGAGGTTGCCGAAAGCGGGATAGCGACGTTCGAGATAGTAATCGCGGTCTTCTTCAGGGATGTCGCTTCCTTTGATCTGTCCTTTCTGGAGCTTCACTGCGTCCTCAAGCTTTTTGGGGACCCAGATACGGCCGTCGTTGCGGAGCGACTCCGACATAAGGGTAAGCTTCGATTGCTTGTCGCCATGCACGGGGATACACGTGGGGTGGATCTGTACGTAGGCGGGATTTGCGAAATAAGCGCCCTTGCGATAGCAGGCCATTGCGGCAGAGCAGTTGCATCCCATGGCGTTGGTGGAAAGGAAGTAGGTGTTGCCATAGCCGCCGGTGGCGATGACCACGGCGTGAGCAGCGAAGCGTTCGAACTCACCCGTCACGAGGTTTTTGGCGATGATGCCGCGGGCACGCTCCACGCCGTCCTTGTCCTTGATGAGAACCACGTCGTGCATCTCATAACGGTTGAAGCTTTTCACCTTTCCGAGCTGAATCTGGCGGTTGAGCGAAGAGTAAGCACCGAGAAGGAGCTGCTGTCCCGTCTGGCCCTTGGCGTAGAACGTACGGCTAACCTGAGCGCCACCGAAAGAACGGTTGGCGAGCAGACCGCCGTATTCGCGAGCGAAAGGCACACCCTGAGCCACACACTGGTCGATGATATTGTTCGACACCTCGGCAAGACGGTAGACGTTGGCTTCGCGTGCGCGATAGTCGCCGCCCTTGACGGTGTCATAGAAAAGACGATATACTGAGTCGCCGTCGTTCTGATAGTTTTTGGCGGCGTTTATACCACCCTGGGCTGCGATGGAGTGAGCGCGGCGCGGGCTGTCCTGGATGCAGAAGTTGAGGACGTTGAAGCCCATCTCTGCGAGGGTGGAGGCGGCGGAAGCGCCGGCAAGACCCGTCCCGACAACGATCACGTCAAGACGACGCTTGTTGGCTGGGTTGACGAGCTTTTGATGAGCCTTATAGTTGGTCCATTTCTCAGCGACAGGACCCTCCGGGATTTTGGAATCAGCCGGACTCATTACTTTGATGTTTTCTGTTGTATTTTCCATATCGCTATTTAGTTCTGGGGTTGGGG
>VSPO01000148.1 GCA_009775375.1 Muribaculaceae bacterium
TCACTCGGACTACGGTGAAAACATAAGCTCCCTCTAGTCTCAGAATTCATCAGTCTTGTATAGGTGAGTAGTTACTTAGGAATAATAATAACTGAATTTATTTAAACTTATTTTTAAATTGCTTAAATTTGCAAGTACTTTGGCATAATCTGAATGATTTGCCAAGGAGAGACAGTAACAAGAGCTCTAAAGAAAAATAAATACGATGCGGTTATCCGATCTTAAGCCCGGTCAAACCGGGGTAATAACCAAAATTTTGGGTCATGGGGCGTTCAGAAAGCGTGTCATGGAAATGGGTTTTGTAAGAGGCAGGAAAGTTAAGATGGTTCTGAACGCTCCTCTTCAGGATCCGATAAAATACAGTCTTATGGATTATGAGGTGTCTTTAAGGAGAGCAGAGGCTAATCTTATCGACATCCAGCCACTTGAAGAATGGGAGAAAGCAAACGGAAAAGCAGAGAGCAAAGCTCCTGGCGGCTTAATAGATGATCACGCATTGCTAAGAAAAGACAAGATTATAAACATTGCTCTTGTTGGAAATCCCAATTGTGGTAAGACCTCTCTTTTCAATATCGTCTCGGGTTCTCACGAACATGTTGGTAATTATGCGGGAGTGACGGTTGGCGCAAAGGAAGGCTATATGACCTATAAGGGCTATCGGCTTAACATAGTCGACTTGCCGGGGACATATTCCCTGTCAGCTTACTCTCCGGAGGAATTGTATGTCATGAGATACCTTAAAGAGGAGACTCCAGACGTTATTGTCAACGTGGTGGTGGCCTCTAATCTTGAAAGGAATCTTTATCTGACGTCGGAGTTGATCGATATGAACCGGAGCATGGTCATAGCTCTCAACATGTATGATGAATTGGAAAGAAGCCATGCATATCTTGATTATGAGCAGTTGGGAAAGATGCTCGGAGTACCCATGGTTCCGACTAAAGCTTCTACCGGATGGGGCGTAGACAATCTTCTTGATACGGTCATTCAGGTTTATGAAATGAAGAATCCCGACACTCGCCACATACATATCCGCATGCGTCCTGAATTGGAGCAAGGTGTAGCGGCCCTCAATGCTGCTATGAAGGAGGATACTAATGTGACGCATCGTTTCTCCCCTCGATATCTTGCTATAAAAATGCTTGAGAGAGATCCTGAAGTGGAGCACATTCTTGAAGATTATCCGGGCTATCCCAAATGGTGTGAGATTCGCGACAGGGAGTCGGCCAGAATCGAGAAAGATCTTGGAGACGACCCCAATTCCTTGATTGCTTCGGAAAAATATGGTTTCATACAGGGTGCCCTTGCCGAAACTTTTAAAGATGGAGAGAAACAGGAGGAAGAATCCACAAGAATAATAGATGCTTTTGTGACAAACAAATTGTTTGGCTTCCCGATTTTCCTTCTTGTCATGTGGCTGATGTTTTGGGCGACATTCCAGATTGGCTCCTATCCTATGGAGTGGATTGAGTCCCTTGTCAGCTGGATTTCCGGTCTTTTGGGTACGTATATGTCCGACGGTCCGTTTAAAGACCTTCTCCTCGATGGCGTGATTGGCGGAGTTGGCGGAGTTATAGTCTTTCTCCCGAATATTCTTATCCTCTATGCATTCATATCTTTCATGGAGGATTCGGGCTATATGGCAAGGGTTGCGTTCATCATGGATAAGCTTATGCACAAGATGGGACTTCATGGAAAGTCATTTATTCCCCTTGTCATGGGATTCGGTTGCAATGTCCCCGCAATAATGTCGACAAGAATCATCGAAAGCAAATCGAGTAGGCTGATTACTATCCTGATAAATCCGTTCATCAGTTGTTCTGCAAGAATACCGATCTATATTCTCCTTGCTGGTGCATTTTTTCCGGCATATGGGGCTTGGGTGTTTTCCGGTCTTTACTTGCTTGGAGTGATTGTAGCGGTAATCACTGCCAGACTCTTAAGAAAATTCTGGTTTGGTAAGGATGAGACGCCGTTTGTCATGGAACTGCCTCCTTATCGTATCCCTACTGCAAAGGCCACCATCCGCAATATGTGGTCGAAGGCCAAGCAGTATCTTAAGAAAATGGGAGGGATAATTCTTGTTGCTTCAGTCATCATATGGGCTCTTTCCTATTTCCCTCGTTATTCGGCGGACCAGGTTCCTCAGGACTACAAAATGAATGCTTTAAAGGAAATGCCGGAGTCCACGCTTGCCTCTTCTTCTGTAGGAGCGATAGATACTTTGGTGATGAATGAATATCAGCAAGGACATTCGATTCTTGGATATATCGGGAAAGGCTGTGCGCCTGTGATGTCTCCAATGGATTTTAATTGGAAGATATGCAGTTCCCTGCTTGCGGGATGTGCTGCGAAAGAAGTTGTAGTGTCCACACTGGGAGTGCTCTATGTAGGCGATGACGATGCCGAGCTATTGTCAGAAAGACTGAGAAAGACGTCGAAGACCACAGGCGAGGCTCCGTTCACTCCTGCCAAGGCTCTTGCCTTCCTTGTTTTTGTGTTGATATACTTTCCTTGTATAGCTTCAGTCGTGGCGATTGTAAAGGAAGCAGGCTCATGGAAATATGGCGTGTTTACAATTGTCTATAACACGGCTCTCGCTTGGGTTCTTTCGTTTATCACATATCGCATAGCTCTGTTGTTTTAGAGCAGAATCATTCAATCGTGCTTTAGAGCTCTTTCATCTATGGATATTAGGAAAGCATACAGAGAAGATATGGGAAGACTGCTCGAAATCTTTGATTCTGCAAGAGCCTTCCAGCGGTCGATAGGATTCCGGCAATGGGAAGACGGTTATCCCTCTGCCGGGGTATTGGAATCCGATATCAACAATGGCGGCGCCAGGGTTTTCACAGAAGCAGGGGCGATAGTAGGTTATGTGTTCCTCGCCTTGAATGATGAGGCATATCTCGATTTTAGGGGTATATGGCCGTCCGCAAGTGATTTTGGCGTGATTCATCGTCTTGCAGTCTCCGAAGATATACGGGGAAGGCATAAATCCGACAGTATCCTAAAGATGATTGAAGATGAATGTCGGAGTATGGGAATAAAAGTCATTCGAGCGGATACCGGTGAGAACAATATAATCATGAAAAGGATTCTTCATAAAAATGACTATGTATTTGTGGGAACATTTGATTTCAGATGGGGCCGACGGCTTGCATATGAAAAAGTTTTAGTTGGCGTATAACTGCAATAAATCGGATACAAAAAGACAAGCTCCCGCCGGCGGGAGCTTGTCTTTTTGTATCCGATTTATTTTCCACTTGTTTTTATTCAATCAAACCGGGATTATCTGTGATAAGCGGGATATAGGAAGCCTTGGGCTTTTCATCGCCGTTTTGATATTCAACGGTTATAGTGCCTCCGATTTGGCCTTGGGCATTCAATTTCAGCATCAGTTCTGCCAGCTCGTCTTCGAGATATTTCTGGATCGAACGTTTCAGCGGTCGTGCTCCAAAGTTTTTATCATATCCTTTTTCGGCGATGAAATTCTTGGCTTCATCTGTCAGATTGAGCTTGAATCCAAGCTTTTCGATTCGGGAATAGAAATCTTTAAGTTCGATATCTATTATTTTGGATATTGCTTCCTTGTCAAGTTGGTCGAACATTATGATGTCGTCCACGCGGTTGAGAAATTCCGGTGAGAATGCCTTGTTCAGTGCTTTGGAAATGACGCCATGTGCTTGTTCCTTGGAGACTGTCTCAGTGTTGAAGCCTATTCCACCTCCGAAATCTTTTAGTTGGCGAGAGCCGACATTGCTTGTCATTATGAGAATCGTGTTCTTGAAGTCGATTCTCCGTCCGAGTGAATCCGTCAGTCTTCCTTCGTCCATCACTTGCAGAAGCAAGTTGAAGACATCGGGATGTGCCTTCTCAATTTCGTCAAGCAGAACGACGGAATATGGATGCCTCCTTACTTTTTCTGTCAATTGTCCGCCCTCTTCATATCCCACGTATCCCGGAGGTGCCCCGACAAGACGAGACACTGTGAATTTTTCCATATATTCACTCATGTCCATGCGAATCAAAGCGTCCTTGGAATCGAAGAGATATTCAGCCAGCTTTTTGGCGAGATGGGTCTTACCCACTCCTGTTGGCCCGAGAAACATAAATACTCCTATAGGCTTTTCAGGATCTTTCAGGCCAATTCTATTCCTTTGAATGGCTTTCACCACCTTCTTGATTGCATCGTCCTGTCCGATGACGGCTCCATGAAGATTTTCTCCCATCTCAAGAAGCCTGGCTCCTTCTGCTTGTGCTATCCTTTGGGTTGGCACTCCGGTCATCATTGCCACGACCTCTGCCACCTTCTCTTCGTCAACACTCTGGCGCTCTGTGTCAAGCTTCTTCTCCCATGCTGTCTTGGCTTGTTCGAGTTCCTCCTTTTTGTGGGTTTCCTTGTCGCGAAGAGATGCGGCAAGTTCAAAATTCTGGGCTTTGGCTGCTGCAAGCTTCTCTTGCGTGGCTTCGTCAACCTCGCGTTCAAGACGCTCAATCTCTTCCGGAACTACGATATTCGTGATGTGCACTCTTGAACCAGCTTCGTCAAGGGCGTCCAATGCCTTGTCAGGGAAATTGCGGTCGCTGACGTATCTCTCTGTCAAGTCAACGCATGCACGCAAAGCATCTTCTGTGTAGTTGACATTATGATGTTGCTCATATTTGTCCTTCACTTGTTGGAGAATAAGAAGAGTCTCTTCAGGCGTCGTAGGCTCTACCATCACCTTTTGGAATCTACGCTCAAGAGCTCCGTCCTTTTCAATGTTTTGTCTGTATTCATCGAGAGTTGTCGCCCCAATGCATTGTATTTCTCCTCGTGCGAGAGCCGGTTTCAGCATATTGGCTGCATCCATGCTTCCGGGAGCTCCTCCGGCTCCGACGATTGTATGGATTTCGTCAATGAAAAGGATGATGTCGGGATTTTTCGAAAGCTCGTCAAGCACGGCCTTTATCCTTTCCTCAAATTGCCCACGATATTTTGTGCCTGCCAACATCCCGGCCATATCAAGACCTATTACCCTTTTGTCGAAAAGCACTCGTGACACCTTCCTTTGCACAATCCTCAAGGCAAGACCCTCTACTATCGCGGATTTCCCCACTCCGGGCTCACCTATCAGCACGGGATTGTTTTTTTTCCTGCGCGAGAGAATCTGGGCGAGACGTTCGATCTCTATTTCGCGGCCCACCACAGGGTCAAGTTTGTCCTCTGCCGCAGCCTTGGTCATGTCATAACCAAACTTATCAAGAGCGGGAGTGTCGTTGCCTCCCTTTCCGCCGGAGACTTTTTTACCGAATTTTGACGGTTTGTCACTTTTGGGCCGCTCGTTGCCCTTAAACGGAGAAATCTCGTTGTCATCATCTTCATCTTCTTCGAAATCTTGTCCTGACGTTGGCGCGGCTGCTTCGGAAAGATTCTGTATTGAAATGTCGAAATTCAGGTATTTCTCTTTTATCTGTCGCAAAAAGTCGCTGTCCATCGACCTTTGGTCGTGGATTAGGGCAAGAAGCACATGTTCTCCGGATATGATGTGTGCATTCATCTTTCTTGCCTCGGATGTGGCAAGCTGAAGATGTCGGATGGCCGACAATGAAATCTTGAATTGCTGTTCAAAAAGGGTTGTCGTCTCAGATGGCGCCTTGGCATTAAGCAGATAGTTCTCAATTTCTTGAGTCATCTCATCCACAGGCACTTGCAATTGTCGTAAGATTTTGATTGCATATCCTTCCTGATTCCTTAGCGACCCGAGCACAAAATGTTCGCTCAGTATGGCAGGAGACTGGAAAGTCTTGACCTCTTCCATGGCCAAATCCAGGATTGGCCGGAATTGTTTTGAGAAATCGTTTTTCATCAAAATATGCTTGTGTGTTATGATTCTTTAATTATGTGTGATTGGGGAGGCAGATGTCTTTTCCATTATTCTTGAAACGCCTCCTGTTATTAAACAATCATAGTAGCGCAAATGTCGTGCCAAATTTATCAAATCTTTGTCAATTTACTTGTAATTTCAGATTTCGCTCCTTTTTCGGTGGCTGTTGCCTTGCTTTTTTTCACTGATGCCGATATGTGAAATTTC
>VSPO01000149.1 GCA_009775375.1 Muribaculaceae bacterium
AATGCATGTCCAAACAAAATCAATGAACATATAGACACAATCTATATCGAGATCAATAATTTTATTTATTAACCAAATCCATTTTTTATGCAACTCAAACTATCTGAGATTCTCTTGGACCAGGTTTCCAAGGAAGGAATGTCCTATATCGTTGGTGGCGTAGGCCAAAACGATGGACTAACGGTAATAAACACCAATGGGAAGTGCGACGCAACAAATTCCGACGCAAACTGCGCTGTCTCCAACAATGGAAATAGCTGCTCCGTGGTGAACAACGGAGCAGAGTGCAAGGGCAAGTAAACAAGCACGTTTCTCGAATCATTCGAACATAACAATGGTGGGTTCGGTATATGGAACCCGAACCCACCTATAAATCCAACATTATGAATATAATCAAAAGTTTCTATCATATTTCGCAGCCCGTGTCCCAAGATGTCTTCCTATATACCAATTTCAAGGATGGAAAACATATCTTGTTGTCAAAAGAAGTACATAATCTTCTGGAGAAGGGTGATCAGGGGATACATGACCTGTATCTTATGTATCCGGAAATATCTCAAAAACTCTACGAAGAAGGATTTCTGATTAAAAAGGATATCAATGATCTTGATGAAATTAAGTCTCGCCGCGAAAAAACTACCTCCGGAAGAGACATGTATCATGTCATTGTTAATCCCACTCTTGATTGCAATCTCTCATGTTGGTATTGTTATGAACACAAAATCGCGGGAAGCGCAATGTCAGATGAAACCGTCAATGCAGTTTGCTTGAATTTTGAATCACATTTTAAAGCCCATCCATATAAACTTCTGAAACTATCATTCTTTGGCGGTGAACCGTTCCTTAGGCAAGAAACCATCAAAAAGATAGTGGAATATGCAAACGATTTTTGCCTCTATAATGATATTGGCCTTCTTTTAGACTTCACCAGCAATGGTGTGCTGATAACCGAGAGCATGCTTCATTTTTTGAAAGATTACTCCTGTATGTTTCAGATTACCCTTGACGGCAACCATGAACAACACAATAAAATCAAGTTTACAAAATCAAATGGCATTGATGCCTTCTTGACAACGATAAACAATATCCATCGAATACAAAATAATATAAGCAATTCGCTGGTTCACGTTAGAATTAACTTCGATAGCACTACACTAAACGGGTTTGACGAAATTCTCGAACGTATTATAGACCTTGACAGAAAACGAACAAAAATAATATTAAAAAAGATCTGGCAAGTGGATTCTGATATTGTATCCTCCGACCTTATCAACGACACACTCAACAAATTATTTGACCATAACTTTCAAGTTGATTATTACAGTCAGGGAGGAATTTGTTTTGCCGACCGGGAGAATCAAGCTACTATAAATTACGATGGGAATGTCTTCAAATGCACTACTATAACAGATTTCAACAAGGAGAACGCTCTTGGCTATATTATGCATGACTCCGGGGAAATTATCTGGGTTAATGACAAGATTGCGTATCTTCATGACAAGAAAATACAGAATAGATGTCTTGAATGTGTCATGCTTCCTTACTGTGGTGGGCCATGTCGCAGGAAGGTCAGTGGAATAGATGAAAGTGGATGTTTCTTAGATGACATAAATACGACCGTTGAAGAATTCGCGCGGATACAGTTCAAAATAAAACTAACAAACAGGCAAATATTTTCTGATAAATGAAATATTTTATAATCACTCTTTCTATTCTGTCTTTGATGGTCCTGAAGGCCGGCGCGCATACAAACGTGGAGCTTGTATTCTCCACTGACGACGGTTCTAAAGCTCAGAACATGGAGATCATTGTGCAGAAAGCCGATTCCACGGTCTTATTCGAAATTGTAAACTCCGAAAAATATATTCTTCCACTCCTTAAACCCAACACCTACTCCTTAAGCGTCACCGCACAGGGATATTCCCCTTTCCTCGCAGGGTTCTCCAATGCATCCGACACCACAATCAACATCCTCCTGAACAGAGAATCACGCAATCTGGATGAACTCGTGGTAAAAGGAAGGCTAAAATCCAAGACAACCGCCGACGGTGAGATTTTCCGCCTTTCCAAAAAGGCAAAGGAATGCAGCGACCCATTCCTGGCATTATCGGAAATTCCACTTCTTGAAGTAGATGTTATCAATCAGTCGGTCAAAGTGGTCAACGGAAGTGGCACTCCCCTCGTGCTGATCGACGGTAAACTCGTAAACAGCGGAATAAAACCTGTCGACCCCAAATTTATCGAAAGCGTCAAAATCACAGAGGTGGCAAGCGCGAAATATCTTGAAATGGGCTACGACAAAATAATCGACATAAGGCTCAAACGCGACGTGCCCACATATATCTACACCGAACTCCGGACAAGACACGACATCCCATTAAGAGAGGGATTCGGAGGAGCGAATTTTGAAGTCGGCAGAAAAACGTTTGCAATCTCCGGAGACGGATTCATGTGGTATAAACACAACGACGTGACGAAACTCCACTCCTTGGAGAGCCAAGGGAAAGACTGGAAAGAATCTTCCGGGGAAAACTTCTCCGACATGACCAAGCCCGAAGGCTCGCTGATGCTGAAATGGGTGCCCTTAGCTTCCGACTATTTCGCGGCAAGAGTCGCCGGGACCAGGACCCGGTCAAACGCCAAGGGTCATGCCTCCGGGAAATTCGGCGACGAAAGCGGTATCTCTGATCTCAGGACAGACAAAGGCAACAGCATAATCGATGGTGGCTGGCTCGCATGTCTGTTTCATGAACATACGTTCAGCGACAAAAGCACCATTTCGACATTCGCCAAATACAACCGGGGATTCTATGACATCAACGAATGGTATGGCGAATACAGGCCTGATTCCGACAGCATTATGAGAGAGCACCAGAAATCGAGAAGGAATCAATACACCCTGACGATTGACTACAACTCCGGAGACAGAGGCTGGTGGAACATGTCGGCGGGAAATAAGTTTGAATATACCTCCGATAAGAACCGAGATTTCACTCAGCTGCCAATCCCGACCTCAAAAGTGACCACCAACAACAATTATACCCACGCTGCAATCTCGGCATCGAAAGGCAGATTCTATGGTATGGCATCGGCAGGACTGCAATACCTCGGCGTAAATGCAGTCGGCATACGAAGCTCCTCTTGGAGACCAAGGGCATCCGCCAGCCTAACGCTCAAAATCCCCCGCGACATGACTCTCAGGGCGAGCTATATACTCGACAACCGCCTGCCCGACAATATGAAACTCTTCTCCTTCAACAATTCCACCAACCCTTGGCTGAGAATAGAGGGAAACCCGTATCTGAAGCCGGAAATCCTGCATAAGATGTCGGTCTCCCTCGGAAAATCCTGGAATAGGGTTTATCTCAGGGGATACGTGGATCATTACCGCTACGCCAAGATGATTGAGCGATACATGCGTCAGGAGGGCGATGTCACAATCCTGTCCTATCGAAACAACGGCACCTATCGCGCGACTGAGGCTGGACTTATGCTAAATCTGCGCTTCGGGAAATTCGCCTGCAACACCAACGCGGCATACACCACTGAACGCTATTCCGGGCAACACGACAACGGATCGATCTACCTGAGAGGAATCTTTCAATGGACTTTCGGCAAATTCCTGCTGCATTCAGTACTGGAATGGAGAAACAAATATTATAATGCAGTGAGCTTCACCAAATATTCAAATCCTACCGAGGCGATGCTGATGTTGTCGTGGAAAGCCACAAAGACCCTTCAGGTGGCTGTCGGGATGCCCTATTTCTGGGGAATACGCAAGGAGACCACCTTCACAGACGGGGCCGGTTACCATGGGGAGAACTCCATCAGCTACAAAAGCGCGAGCCTCAGACCATGGATTCTGATCTCCTGGACTCTCCGCAAAAATTCAGAACTGTCAATACGAAACAAGATGCCGGAGTTATAAAATCCCAACCCGTCCGCACCGAGCCCAGCATGGAGAGCAGGACGTCCCCGGCCTGCGCCACCCCCGTCCGCGCTCAATACTTCAAACCACGAAAAAACCACAAAAACCACGTTTTAGCTAAATAAAAAAACGTGGTTTACGTGGTCATCTCGTGGCTCCCGTGGTTTGAAACCCACCAAGTCCGTACGAACCCAACCCTTCATCCTTAATACTTAATACTTTGCGCAACGCATTCTCCTCGGAGCGTGGCGGAGCTGGCATCCGTGACGCGCACGCGCACGAAATCTCCCGGTTTCGTATCCCCTTTCGGAAAGACCACCACCTTGTTCTGGCTCGTGCGACCGAAATGCTCCTCCGCGCTGCGCTTTGAGCGTCCCTCAACAAGCACTTCCATCACCTTTCCCACATCCCTGCGGTTGCTCTCCGCCGACAGCTCGTTCTGCAAGGCAATCATCCGGTTAAGTCGCTCTATCTTCACCTCCTCCGGCACATTGTCGGGAAGATGCTTCGACGCAAACGTGCCGGGACGCTCGGAATACTTAAACATAAACGCACTGTCAAAACCCGCTTCCTTCATCAGGCTAAGCGTCTCCTGGAAATCCTCCTCCGTCTCGTCGTGGAATCCGGTGAAAAGATCGGTCGAAATGCCGGCGTCGGGCATCTCCCTGCGGATCGCGGCCACACGGTCGAGATACCATTCACGCGTATACTTGCGGTTCATCAACTTCAGCACCTTGTCGCTTCCGCTCTGCACGGGAAGATGGACGTGGCGCGCAATGTTGGGATAAGCCGCCATCGTCCGGATGGTCTCGTCGCTCATATCCTTGGGATGCGACGTCGTGAAACGCACCCTCATGTCGGGAGCGGCCTCTGCCACGGCGGCCAGCAACTCCGGGAAAGTCGTCTCGCAGCCATCCTCCCCCTTGTAATGGTAGCTGTCTACGTTCTGACCCAACAACGTGACCTCCTTGAAACCCCTCCTTCGGAGGTCGTCGAGCTCACGGAGAACGCTTTCCGGTTCGCGGCTGCGCTCGCGACCGCGCGTATATGGCACGATGCAATAGGAGCAGAAATTATTGCACCCTCGCATAATCGAGATGAATCCCGACGTACTCGACGCTCCAAGACGCCGGGGAAGTATGTCGCGGTAGGTCTCTGTAGTTGATAGCTCTATATTGATGGCCTTGCTGCCGGTCTCGGCTGCCGCCACGAGGTTTGGCAGATCGAGATAGGAATCGGGGCCGGCCACGATATCCACTCCGTAATCCTCTATCAGCTTATGTTTCAGCCGTTCGGCCATGCAGCCTATCACGCCTATGATTATGTTGCGGCCCAGTTTTCGTCGCAGCGCGTTCCAATAGGCTATGCGGGAATAAATCTTCTGCTCCGCGTTCTCGCGTATGGAGCACGTGTTGAGCAGCACGGCGGCGGCATCCGTGTCGGAGTCGGTCGGCACGTATCCGGCCATCTCCATCATCGCGGCCACCACCTCTGAATCCGCCACATTCATCTGGCAGCCATACGTCTCTATGCGCACCCTCTTCAAGCCGGTGCTGTTCTTATCGGTATCAGGCAAAAAAAATGGTTCCATCCAATTGATTCTATGGAATGATACAATCCGGGCCACCGCCGGAATCATCCCGGCTAACCCACTGCAAAATTACAACTAAAAAAGCAACACCACAAACAAACCCACCAATTTCTTCCCCCTCCCATCAACAAAACAAAGCCCATGCCCTAATCCTTTTCCTCAAAATAACAATCCTCCTCCCCTCCTTCCCTTACTATCTTCTCACTTCCTTTAAAAGCTATGAAAGCTAAAACCCAACCGAAAACCCAAAAACCAAAACCCAAAACAACCGCCGGATGGCATTACTGTGCCACGGCAAAAAGCCGTGGTCCCCCCAACGAACCCACAGACTAAAAAACCAACATCAAAAAGACTAACGACTAATGACTAAAAAACTAACGACTACCAACAAAATCGGAACAAAATCCTTCAAAAAAGAACAAAAAAATCATAGCACATGACATTTTCAGGTAGATTTCGCCCCCTCAATTTTAACATTTGCCCAAAATTCGTGAAGCAGGCTGA
>VSPO01000015.1 GCA_009775375.1 Muribaculaceae bacterium
TATTTGCAGTTCGCAATATTTTATCTAACTTTGCAAGCAAATTACGAATTTGATAATTAATTTTGATAAAATATGTGTGGTATTGTTGCTGTATTTGAAGCGAAAGATGACGTAGCACAGCTGCGTCCGGAGATTTTAAAGATGTCGAAGAAAATCCGTCACCGCGGACCGGATTGGTCGGGCATTTATTGCGGGAGGAACGCTGTGCTCGCTCATGAACGGCTCTCTATCGTAGACCCCGAATCGGGCGGTCAGCCACTAAAGAGCAAGGACGGGAAGGCGATTCTTGCCGTAAACGGCGAAATATACAATCATAGGGCAATCCGCGACGAGTTTGCCGGACGTTATGAATTTATGACGGGAAGCGACTGCGAAGTCATTCTCGCTCTCTATAGGGAACATGGCCCTGACTTTCTCGAAAAATTAAACGGAATTTTCGCATTCGTGCTCTACGACGAGGAGAATGATTTCTATATGGCGGCACGCGACCCCATCGGAGTAATTCCCCTTTATATGGGCACAGATGACAAGGGGCATAAATATTTTGCTTCGGAACTTAAAGCCCTTGAAGGAGTCTGCGACGTAATCGAACCATTCTTGCCAGGACATCTCTATGACAACCACACCGGGGAGATGAGGCGTTGGTATAAGCGAGACTGGGAGACGTTTGACTCTGTGAAAGATAATTCCACCTCAATATCCGAACTTCGCGAAGCCCTCGAAGGAGCCGTGCGCCGCCAATTGATGAGCGACGTGCCCTATGGAGTGCTGCTCTCGGGCGGGCTTGATTCATCCATCATATCCGCCGTGGCGGCGAAATATGCTCCCAACCGTATTGAAGACGACGGAAAGCAGGCCGCCTACTGGCCAAGGCTCCATTCTTTTGCAGTTGGGCTCAAGGGTGCACCCGACCTTGCCGCCGCCAGAAAAGTGGCGGAACATATCGGCACGGTGCATCATGAGATAAACTATACCGTGCAAGAGGGGCTTGACGCCGTGCGCGATGTCATCTACTTTCTTGAGACCTACGACGTGACCACCGTCAGGGCTTCCACTCCTATGTATCTGCTGGCGAGGGTCATAAAGTCGATGGGAATAAAAATGGTGCTTTCCGGGGAGGGTGCGGACGAGATTTTCGGTGGCTACCTTTATTTCCACAAGGCTCCTTCGGCACAGGCCTTCCATGAGGAGACCGTGCGTAAACTGTCGAAACTGCATCTCTACGACTGCCTTCGCGCCAACAAGGCCTTGTCGGCATGGGGAGTGGAAGGCCGAGTCCCGTTTCTCGACAAGGAATTCCTCGACGTGGCCATGCGCATCAACCCGGCCGACAAGATGACGGGAGTGGGGAAGATGGAGAAATGGGTGCTCCGAAAGGCATTCGAGGATATGATTCCTCAAGAAATAGCATGGAGGCAAAAGGAGCAGTTTTCCGACGGCGTAGGCTATTCATGGATTGATTCGCTGAAAGAGATTACGTCAGCACAAGTGACAGACGAGATGATGCGCAACGCTTCACGCCGCTTCCCCATCAACCCACCCATGAACAAAGAGGAATACTATTATCGCTCGATATTTGAGGAGCATTTCCCGTCGGCCACGGCGGCAGCCTGCGTTCCGTCGGTGCCCTCCGTGGCATGCAGCAGCGCGGAAGCCCTCGCTTGGGACGCCTCCTTCGCCAATGTCAACGACCCGTCGGGACGAGCCGTGAAAGCAGTCCATCAGATGGCATATTAATAAGTCTTAAGTAAGTGTTCAGATTATGTAAGGACAGATAAGGATATCCGTCGGTCTATTTTTCCACAACAGAATGGGAAGAGTCCGGCGGATTCTGCTTGTGTCCAAGGGCAGAAATATAGCAGGCCGAGAAGATGCCAAGGACGATGTACGTCAGCGACTGCATGCTCCACATGACCATGGAATATGCCGTGCCTTCAGTGTTAGAAATCCCGAACAGGGAAAGGGCAAACATGACGGCAAGATTCCAAGGGCCAAGGCCCCCGTTTGAGGGAACAGCTATCGAACAGGAGCCGAAGACAAACACCACAAGACCGGGAAGGAAGCCCCAAGCCATTCCCGGTTGCTCCATGAGATGGCGAGTGAACGGGAATGCGAGGAAGCAGCAATACGTCTCCATGAAATAGCATGTCCAGATTGCCAACGTCATGAAAAGATATGCCCAGCGACCTTTCATCGTGAATATGACCTTGAATCCTTTCCAGACGTTGTCGAGGTCATTATCGAGAGCCTTCACCCACTTGTAGTATCTGAAATAGTGGCCTATGAACCAAATGATGCTGACAAGCGCAGCCAATCCCAGCCACAGCCATATGGAATGGGCGGCATCGTTGAGATCCCTTCCGAAGGAATAGCGGTTGATGAAGTCCATTAGTTCGGGACGCGCCACAAACAGGGCTACGATAATCAACGCGACTATCACCACGAGGTCGGAACCGCGGTCGCCCACGTCCGTGCCGATCACGGTGGAGAGCGGTGCTTTCTGTCGGCGGCTGACGTAGACGCATCTCCATCCCTCGCCCAGCTGCGGGAAAAGCAGGTTGAGGGCATAAGCCCCCCATATCGTGCACCACTCAAGCACCACGGGCATCTTCGCCACGCCTGCGGCGCGAAGCTGCAGGCCCCAGCGAGTGCCCCGGATCATGTGGGAAACAGCCGTTATGACCATCATCACTCCAATCCAAAAGAAATCGCAGCCGTCATGGATCGTGCGCATGACGTCGTGGAAATCCACTTTCTTGAAAAGCCAATATACGAGGCTCACGGAGACGACAAGAGGAAGAAGGAATTTAAGTCCTGTGCCGATATATTTTCTGATTGGTTTCTCGGGAGCCACGGCCGAGGATTGGGAATGTATATTCATGTCTGACATAGCAGTGGAGATTAAGAGCTTGTTTACGAGGGAGCAGAGAGGCCGCGCATTATTATATACAACAAAACAATGAAGAATATGGATTAGGCGGCACGTAGGCAATGAAAAAATTTGTGGGAATGGAAATTATTGGTTAAATTCGCGAATCGTTACGGCCAAGGCCGTCGGTCAATGGAAAACAGAAAGAAAACATAACTCTTAAGAAATGAGATTTCCCATCATCACCCCCCAGGAAGCCGCCGAATTATTTCATGACGGCGACAACGTGGGACTGTCGGGCTTCACAGCCCCGGGTGCTCCCAAGGTAATCCCGGGAGCTATCGCAGAAAAGGCAGAAAGGCTTCACGCTGAAGGCAAGCCTTTCAAGATCAATATTTTCTCCGGCGCCTCGACGAGCGACCGTTGCGACGGCATACTTGCCCGCGCGAACGCCATCGGCAAGCGAACGCCTTACCAGAACCTACCCGACCTCCGCAAGAGGATCAACTCCCACGATTGCCATTATTTCGACCAGCATCTCTCGGAGCTTGCCCAGCAGTTCCGCTACGGATTCTATGGCGACCTCGACATCGCCATTATCGAAGTGAGCGACGTGAAAGACGATGGCACATGCGTAGTGGGCATGGGCGTGGGCAATGTCCCGACTTATGCCAAATATGCCAAGAAAGTCGTGCTTGAGCTCAACGAGAAGCTTCATCACGCGCTCTTCGGACTCCACGACATCTATCTTCCCCAGGACCCCCCCTACCGCAGTGAGATTCCGGTCTTCCACGCCAACGACCGTATAGGCACCCCCGTTCTCAAGATTGACCCGGAGAAGATCGTGGGCATCGTCATGAGCGACTCTTTCGACGGAGTCAAGGCCTTCACTACTCCCGACGAGACCACCAACCGAATCGGGGCAAACGTCTGCGAGTTCCTGATCAGTGAGCTTAAACGCGGGGGCATACCCTCCACCTTCCTTCCCATCCAGAGCGGAGTGGGCAACGTGGCCAACGCCGTGCTCTACGGCCTCGCCGACGCAAAGGAGATTCCTCCTTTCGCAATGTACACGGAGGTGATTCAGGATGCCGTAATCGACCTCATGAAGAAGGGACGCTGCAAATTCGGAAGCACAAGCTCTCTGACCGTCTCCAATGAAGTGGAGCAAGACGTCATCGACAACATCGAGTTCTTCAAGGACAAAGTCGTGATCCGACCGGTGGAGATTTCCAACAATCCGGAAGTGATTCGCCGTCTTGGAGTGATTGCCATGAACACGGCGCTTGAAGCTGACATCTTCGGCAATGTCAATTCCACACACGTGACCGGCACACGCATGATGAACGGCATCGGCGGCAGCGGCGACTTTGCCCGCAACGCCTATATCTCGATATTCTCCTGCCCCTCTATCACGAAAGAGGGTAAAATCTCGAATATCGTGCCGATGGTGTCACACCTCGACCATTCGGAGCATTCCGTAGACATCATGGTGACAGACCAGGGTATTGCCGACCTTCGCGGGAAAGACCCCGTGCAGAGGGCGGAAGAGATCATCAACAATTGCGCACATCCGATGTATCGCGAGCTCTTGACAGACTATCTCCTTTTTGGAGGCAACAACGGTCAGACTCCCCACACCCTGAAGGCTGCTCTTTCATTCCATACGGAATTCCTGAACAGTGGCGACATGCGCAACGTTGACTATTCAAAATATTGAATAATCAACTCTACGAGATTAATCAAAAATACGAATCAACTACAATCGGCCGGGAGAATTCTCCCGGCCGATTGTAGTTGATTCGTATTTTATCAGTTTTTTTGTTCCAACCTATTATTCCCCCTTGCATTTGCCGCAGGGGTGGAAGCGACTTGAGCCGTCGAAACAATGAGTGCAGAGTTTACACTTTGGAAGGCCTATGCTATCCACGAGCGTCTCGATGGGGTTGAATTTAAGCGAGGTCAGACCGAAACGTTCGCGAATCTTCTCCACCAATGCGTTGTATTCAGGGCTTCCGGTAGTGGCGTATTTATCGAGATTTTTATTGGGGTCTCCTTCAAGTTCGCCAATAATGCGACGTGTGATGAGCTCCATATCGCTTTTTGAAGAGGTGAACCCTATGAAGGGACAGCTATAGATAAGCGGCGGACATGCTATGCGGATATGCACCTCCTTAGCCCCGAGGTCGTAAAGGTCTTTCACGTTGTCGGTCAGCTGCGTTCCCCTTACGATGGAGTCGTCGCAAAGCAGGGCGCGCTGACCATCGAGCATAGCCTTATTCGGCACAAGCTTCATCTTTGCCACAAGATTTCTTCGCGATTGTTCGGAAGGAGTAAAACTCCGGGGCCACGTTGGGGTGTATTTGGCTATGCAACGACGATAGGGCACGCCTTTGCCGGCGGCATAGCCCAAAGCCATTCCCACTCCGGAATCCGGGATTCCGGCAGCGCAATCCACCTCGTTGTCGTCGGTTTTTCCCATTTCGTAACCGGATTTGAAACGCATATCCTCCACGTTGGTGCCTTCATAAGAGGATGTAGGAAATCCGTAGTAGACCCAAAGGAAGGCGCAGACCTGCATATCTTCGCCGGCAGGAGCAAGCACAGAGACATCGTCGGCAGTGATTTTCACGATCTCGCCAGGACCGAGGTCGCGGCAATGCCCGTAGCCTAAGTTGGGAAAAGCTGTCGATTCGGAAGAGACCGCATATCCGCTGCCATCCTCTTTCTTGCCGACAATGACCGGGGTGCGTCCAAGCTGATCGCGTGCCGCGATGATAGAATCGCCCGTCAGAATCAACAAGGAGCATGATCCTTCGATTCTCTCGAACATAATCTTTATCCCCTCTTCAAAGGTTTTCCCCTTATTGATGAGTAGCGCAATTAGTTCGGTCTGGTTTGTGCGTCCTGAGCTTAACTCTCCGAAATGTGCCCCCTCTTGAAGGAGTTCTTGTTCGAGGCAATCGATATTACAAATTTTCGCCACAGTGACAATGGCGAATTTCCCAAGATGAGAATTAATCACGATGGGCTGTGGATCGCTGTCGCTTATTACTCCGACGCCTGTACTCCCTTTGAATTTAGAGAGTTCGTCTTCAAATTTGGTGCGGAAATAAGTGTTTTCAATGCTGTGTATGCTCCGGCAGAAGCATTTCTCTTCAGAGTCATACGTTGCCATACCGGCCCTTCGGGTGCCGAGATGAGAGTTGTAGTCCACTCCGTAAAACAGTTCATTTCGACAGGCATTCTTGGATGCCGCTCCGAAAAAACCTCCCATAGAAACAATTTTTTGATTAGTTTGATGTGAAGCCATTTAATCAGGCTTAATCTTTTCCAACATGGTTAGGAATAGAAAAAGCGGAAACAACTTCGTTGCAAAATTACAAAAAAATCCTCAAACTCCACAAATCTATTTTTGCAGCATCAGAAATCTTAGCGAGTTTTTCAGGCGGCATCAAGGTAAAACGTTTGAAAAAGATTTCCTACATACAGACGGCCAGAAGCCCTGACGCATTGCTTGATACGCCCGGGCTTCATGGTTCTTCTCTTTTGGACCGGCAGGGCAATAGTCCTGTCTGTCCACTGCTTAGCATGTCCAATATTCTGAACGTTGCTCAATTGATTCTTCTGCAGCCTTCTCTACAAAGCTGTTGGATTCGTTGTCAATAAACGAATCGCTTGTCGAAAACGACGGAAAAAATAACGGTGACATAAAGGTAAATTGATTAAAAGGTTTGTAACTGTTGTCTATTAAAAGGTCTTGGGTATTTTTAAATCGGTCCTATTGTCATGTAAAGCTTTGGCATATATTTGCATTTGCTGTCAAAAACCATATGTCGTGCCCTAAATGTTAATAGAGGCTAATTATAGATATACAATTGCAAGCATCAACCTGATTTTTTGAATTCAGGCTCACTCGCTGTTGTTCTTGTTATATATGTAAAACGCTTGGAATTGAAAATTGTTTTCAAGTTGTGCTATTCTTTTTCATTTATTTTTAATTTTTCCTATTTTTCCATCAAATCAGCCCCGGTTCAGCCTCCTGCTACCGCGAATCTTAGCGTACATTCCTTAAAATTCCGGTCCGGATTCAGAGAGACTCAAGTTCGACACACAAGGGTATAAAAAAATCCGGGGAACCATGAGGCTCTCCGGATTTTTAAGTTGAATGAAGAAAGTTTTATTTCTTTGCAATCTTCTTGTAGCCGTACTGTGCGTCCTTGCCGAGCTCTTCCTCGATGCGGAGAAGCTGGTTGTATTTAGCCATACGGTCGGAACGGCTTGCAGAACCGGTCTTGATCTGTCCGGCGTTGGTGGCAACGGCGATGTCGGCGATAGTAGCGTCTTCGGTCTCACCGGAACGGTGGGAGATGACAGCCGTGTAGTTGTTGCGCTGAGCCATCTCTACTGCGCGGAGAGTCTCAGTCAGCGAGCCGATTTGGTTAACCTTCACAAGGATTGAGTTTGCGCAACCCTCGGAGATGCCTCTTTCAAGATATTTCACGTTGGTCACGAAGAGGTCGTCGCCAACGAGCTGGCAACGATCGCCGATACGGTCGGTCAGCATCTTCCAGCCTTCCCAGTCGTTCTCTGCCATACCGTCCTCGATAGAATCGATGGGGAACTTGTTGATGAGCTCCTCAAGGAATGCCACCTGCTCCTCACGTGAGCGCTTGGGAGCGTCGGCACCCTGCTTCCATGTGTAGTCGTAGATGCCGTCTTTGTAGAACTCAGAGGAAGCGACGTCAAGACCGATGGTCACGTCTTTTCCGGGCTCGTAGCCGGCCTCTTTGATAGCCTGGCAGATTACGTTGAGCGCGTCCTCAGTGCCGTCGAGATTAGGAGCGAAGCCACCCTCGTCGCCTACGGCTGTGGAGAGGCCACGGGCCTTGAGCACTTTCTTGAGGTTGTGGAATACCTCCGTGCCCATGCGGATACCCTCATGGTAGCAGCAAGCGCCTACGGGACGGATCATGAATTCCTGGAAGCAGATAGGAGCGTCAGAGTGAGCGCCACCGTTGATGATGTTCATCATCGGAACGGGGAGAACATAGCTGTTGGCTCCGCCGATATATTTATAAAGGGGAAGGCCGAGATAGTCGGCAGCAGCCTTAGCCACGGCGAGAGAAACGCCGAGAATGGCATTGGCACCGAGATTAGACTTCGTGGGAGTGCCGTCGAGAGCAATCATAGCCTCGTCGATAGCGATCTGGTCAAGAGCGCTCATCCCTTTGAGAGCCTCGGCGATAGGACCGTTGACGTTAGCCACAGCCTTGAGGACGCCTTTGCCCATGTAGCGGCTCTTGTCGCCGTCGCGGAGCTCGAGAGCCTCGTTCACGCCTGTGGATGCACCGGAGGGAACGGCTGCGCGTCCGAATGCGCCGCTCTCAAGATATACGTCAACTTCTACTGTAGGATTGCCACGGGAGTCAAGCACCTCGCGACCGATAATCTTTTCAATTTTCATGTCTTGATATATGATTAAAAACCTTATTTTCTGTAAGCCGGGAATGAATTCCCTTTTTCGAATGCAAATTTAGGAATAATTTCTCAATTTCACGCTATCTTATCCGTTATTTTAATCCTATTTTGGTTTTATTCCTCTATTTTTTACTTTCCACTCTCCTTTTGCTCATCCTTCCGTCAATTTTTATTAATTTCGCGACATGACCGACCTGCAATTGTCAGACATAGCCATTTCATGCCTCCCATTCACTCCAAATGAGGGCCAGTATGCCCTTATAAGAGCTTTGGGAGCTTTCATCATGCGCCATGGTCCCCGAGATGTGTTCGTGCTCAACGGATATGCCGGCACCGGCAAGACATCCGTGACCGGAGCCATCGTCAAGGCTTTGGGAATGGCGTCGATGAAGGCCGTGGTCCTGGCTCCCACGGGGAGGGCCGCCAAGGTGGCTGCCGGATTCTCCGGATCCAGGGCAAGCACGATTCATAAAAGGATATTCCGGGGAAATTCCGCCGATCCTTCCAACACCCATTTCTTTCTTGCCGAGAATCGCGATGCCAACACGGTCTTCATCGTCGATGAGGCCTCCCTTATCACCGACTCTCAGTCGTTTGGCGGATCGCTGCTGCAGCAGCTCGTTCGTCATGTCTATAGTGCCCCGGGATGTGCCATGATACTGACCGGCGACCTTGCGCAGCTTCCTCCCGTAGGGATGACGGAGAGCCTGGCGATGAATCCCGAAAGACTTCGGCAAATCGGGCTCAATCCGATTTGCTTTTCTCTCGAAGTGCCGGTGCGTCAGGCCGCGGAGAGCGGAATCCTAAATAATGCCACCATCATACGCCAATTCCTGTATTCCGGATTCCCGGTTGAAAATTTCGCTCTTTACGTCAACGACTTCCCGGATGTGGAGGCAGTCAGTTCTGCCGACCTTGCCGACCGTCTCGCCGCTTCATGGAGCGAGGTGGGGCAAGATGAGACGATCATCATCACTCGCTCCAACAAGCGTGCCAACAATTTCAACAAGGCGATACGCAACATGGTGATGTATGCCGAGGAACCCCTCCAGCAAGGCGACCGTCTGGTCATATCAAAAAACGACTATTATTGGAGCCGGAAAAACTCTCTTCGGAATTTCCTTGCCAATGGAGAGGTGGCCGAGGTGGCATGGGTAGGCAAAACCGAGAAGGCTTATGGAAGATGGTTTGCCGACGTTGAATTGAAATTGCCCGACGTGGAGACCCCGGTCGCGGCCAAGATTATGCTTCGCAGTCTTGCAGCCGAGGGCCCGAACATTCCCCGTCAGGAGATGGAGAGGTTTTACAACCGGGTTATGGCTGAATATGAAGGCGAAGTTTCCCATAAAATCAAAGGAGCGCTTGAAGACCCTTATTATAATGCGCTACAAGCGAAATATGCCTATTGCGTGACGTGTCATAAGGCCCAGGGCGGACAATGGCGACACGTCTACGTCGACATGGGGATGATTGCAAGCGACGCCATAGGTCCCGAGTTCTACCGATGGCTCTATACGGCCGTGACCCGTGCTACTGAACGTCTCTTCCTCATCAATCCAACCATACCACTGGAATGACTCCGCTCTAAGGCCGAAAGCGCGTATCATGGATACTAATTCTGCGCTCAACGATTTCGTCTGTATGTAAACCATCGCTTTATTAATGAATTATTTCCGTAATTAAGAATAATTAGTTAACTTTGCGCCCGGAAAATGGCTAATCCTGATTAGGATGCTGCCATAAGGACATGAATTTAGTTTCAGAAAGAAAAATAAATCCAACAAAATGAAAGCATACGTTTTTCCGGGCCAGGGCGCTCAGTTCGTAGGCATGGGTAAAGACCTCTACGAAAACAACGCCGAAGCGCGAGAGCTCTTCGACAAGGCAAACGAAATCCTCGGTTTCAACATCACCGACCTTATGTTCAACGGTACAGAAGACGACCTTAAGCAGACGAAGGTGACGCAGCCGGCCATATTCCTCCACAGCGTGTTGCTGGCTAAAAGCCTCGGCGACAAATTCAAGCCCGACATGGTGGCCGGCCACAGCCTCGGCGAATTTTCCGCTCTTGTTGCTGCCGGAGCACTGTCGTTTGAAGAGGGTCTGAAATTGGTGTCAGCCCGTGCCCACGCAATGCAAAAGGCATGTGAGGCCCGCCCCTCCACTATGGCAGCTGTTCTTGCTCTTCCTGACGCTAAAGTTGAGGAACTTTGCGCAGAGGTGGACGACGTTGTCGCCCCCGCCAACTACAATTGTCCCGGACAGGTCGTGATTTCAGGCACGATCGAAGGCATCGACGCCGCATGCTCAAAGATGCTTGAGGCTGGTGCCAAACGTGCTCTCAAGCTTAAAGTGGGCGGTGCTTTCCACAGCCCCCTTATGCAGCCCGCGCAAGAAGAGCTTGCTGAAGCAATTGCAAATGCCAAGTTCCAGACTCCGGTCTGCCCCGTCTATCAGAATGTGGATGCAAAACCCCACACCGATCCGGAGGAAATCAAGGAGAATCTCATCAAGCAGCTGACAGCCCCCGTTCGCTGGACGCAGGATGTTGAGGCCATGATTGCCGACGGTGCCGATGAGTTTATCGAACTCGGACCTGGTTCTGTGCTTCAAGGACTTGTAAAGAAAATCAACCGTACTGTCTCCACTTCCGGACTCCAGTAATAATAAAAAAGCTGACTATGAATGTAGCAATTGTCGGTGCCAGTGGCGCCGTTGGTCAGGAGTTGCTCCGCGTGCTCGACGAGCAGAATTTTCCCGTCGACAACCTTCGCCTTTTCGGTTCGCCCCGCAGCGCAGGGTCGGAATATGAATTCCGTGGAAAGAAAGTAGTCGTAGAGATTCTTGACAAGAATTCCGACTTCTCCGGAGTGGACATAGCCTTCACTTCCGCAGGCGCTGGCACATCCAAGGAGTATGCAGACGTCATCACCCGTCATGGCACGGTCATGATCGACAACAGCTCTGCTTTCCGAATGGATTCAGACGTACCTTTGGTTGTGCCTGAGGTTAACGGGGTGGATGCTCTTGAGCGTCCGCGCAACATTATCGGCAACCCCAACTGCACCACTATCCAGATGGTGGTGGCCTTGAAACCGATCCACGACCTCTCCCCTATCCAGAGAGTGCACGTCGCAACGTATCAGGCTGCCAGCGGAGCCGGAGCTTCAGCAATGCAGGAACTGATCAACCAATTCCGCGAACTCGCAGAAGGGAAAGAGCCTACGATTGAAAAATTTGCATACCAACTCGCCTACAATCTCATCCCCCACGTGGATGTCTTCACCGACAATGGATATACTAAGGAGGAGATGAAAATGTATAACGAGACTCGCAAGATAATGCACGACGACGAGATAAAGGTTAGTGCTACGTGCGTGCGCGTGCCCGTAATGCGTGCCCACAGCGAGGCTATCTGGGTCGAGACTGAGAAGCCGCTTTCAACGGAAGAGGTGTTCGACGCTTTCAAGAAAGCTCCCGGACTCGTCGTGAAAGACAACCCGGCCGACAAGGAGTATCCGATGCCTCTCGACATCACCGGTCAAGACCCGGTCTATGTCGGCCGTCTTCGCAAAGACCTTTGCGATCCCTGTGGGCTTAGTTTTTGGGTAGTCGGCGATCAGATTAAGAAAGGAGCTGCTCTAAATGCTGTGCAGATTGCACAATGGCTGATTGCCAACGACCCTCGCCTTCAAGGGAAATAAGCATATTTTCCGGAGCATTTCCCAAATATCAGTGTTACAATAGAAAAGTTCCCACGGATTCATTCTGTGGGAATTTTTTTCATTTTCGGATAGGTGTTTTTGACAGTTTCGCCGACTTAAGGATGTAGTAAGGTTTTTCCGGGAAGCATATTCTGCGACAACTCCAGAAACAGACCCGGAAAATCCGGATGCATTTTCAAACAATATCCATTAATCAAGAAATGAAAAGACGACTACTAATAGCGGCAATGCTTTCGACCATGATGCTGGCATATCCTAAAAACGTCACCATCAATGCCGATTCCCGTCCGGCTGAAAAAGGTTTTCGCAGAAATCGTAGTGCAGTCGGGGCATAATTATATTTATTCTCCCGACCTGCTGAAAGGGCTAAAAGTCACTGTGCATGCCAAAAACGAACCGCTCGAATCAGTGCTCAAAAGGATGTTTTCAGGCACGGGCATTGCTTTCACGATAAAAGGGAACAACGTAGTCCTGAAAAAAGAAAAGAAGGCAAAAGGCAAAGAGAGCGAAGCACGCCGTCACTCTGTCAGCGGTTTTGTCAAGGAGGAGGAGAGCGGAGAGCCTATCGCGGGAGCCATCGTCAGAGACAGACGCACAGGGAAAGCCACGATAACCAACGCCAACGGATTCTACACTCTTTCACTACCCCAAGGGGAGACGACTCTTCAGGCATCCAGCTTCGATTATATCGACAGCGAGCCCTCGGAAATCCATCTCTTTGCCGACAAGTCGCATGATTTTTCCCTCGGGAGAAGCAGGCAACTCGAAGAGGTGGTGATCACGGCAAGCAATGAGGAGCGGCATGCCCTCCACTCGTCGGACGTTGGCAGTTCCACTCTCTCCATCGGAAAAATCAACGCCATCCCTGCCGTGTTCGGTGAACGCGATGTCATCAAATCGCTGCAACTCGATCCGGGAGTTTCAGCCGGGGTTGAAGGCCTCGCAGGAATGTATGTCCATGGCGGAAATGCCGATGAAAACCTCTACATGCTCGACAACATCCCACTCTATCAAGTGAACCATCTCGGTGGACTTTTCTCAACGTTCAATCCCGGCGTGCTGCGCAACGTGGATTTCTACAAATCGTCGTTTCCGGCAAAATACGATGGAAGAATCTCATCTTTTATAGATGTGCATACCAAGGACGGACGCACCGACCGCCATCTCGGGGAATTCTCTCTGGGACTGACTTCCGGCAATTTAAGTGTCGACGGCCCGATCGGGAAAGACGGGAAGACATCATATTCTTTCGGCATACGTAGATCGTGGCTCGACGTCCTTACTACGCCAATGACAGCGATAATCAATGCGACCCAAAAGGAAGACCACGTAAGATTCGGATATGCCTTCACCGACCTCAACGCAAAAATCACCCACAGATTTTCCGATCGGTCGAAGGCATGGCTATCCATATATTATGGTGAAGACTATCTCCGCGGCGGCACTAAGTGGACACCCACGGACAATGCGGTCTACGACATAAAGGAGGATACTTGGCTTAAACTAAACTGGGGGAATATCCTTGTCTCTGCAGGATGGAACAGGGTGCTGTCTCCAAAACTGTTTGCAGAGTTCAACGCCTCTTTCACCCGGTATTTCTCCAAGTTGAAAAACGATGAAAACACCTGGGAAATCGTGAATGGCAAGGAGACAAGCGAGCTCCACGACCTTCGGGTAGACAAAAACAGCATCAACGACTGGAATCTAAGAGCTTCGTTCGACTGGCGTCCATCAGATGCCCATCATGCTGAATTCGGAGCCTCCATGACTTTCCACTCCTTCGTCCCCTCTCAGTTGACGCGCCACATAAAAAGCAATGACTTTGAATCATTTGCGAGAAACGACGGAACGACCTACAATGCGATAGAGACCAACGCTTATTTCGGCGACGACTGGACTCTCTCCGACCGCCTCCGCATGAACGCGGGAATTCATGCCAGCCTTTTCCATATCGACGGGAAGACCCACGGCAGGTTGAGCCCAAGGCTATCGTTAAGTTTCTCCCCGACTCCTACGATGGCCTTGAAGGCGTCCTACAGCAGAGCCGTGCAATACGTGCATCAGCTCAACCAAAGCTACATCTCCCTGCCGACAGACAAATGGGTGCCTATCACGGGAGATTTCCGACCCAAAACGAGCGACAAAATCGCTATCGGAGGCTATAAATCCATCGGCAAGGGCTACGTTGTCTCCCTTGAGGGCTATTATAAGTGGATGCACAATATTCTTGACTACACAGAGCTGTATTATCTAATACCACCGGCCCAAGGGTGGGACGACCGTCTCACGTCAGGGAAAGGAACCTCAAAAGGCATCGATTTCAAGTTAACAAAATCGACCGGAAAACTGACCGGACACGTATCCTACTCTTTGATGTGGGCCGACCGACAGTTCGACCGTCTTAACGGAGGCAAGGCTTTTCCAGCCCGTTTCGACAACCGACATAAGATCAACATCCTTTGCTCATGGAAAATAAATCCGACGTGGGAAATCAATGCCTCTTGGACGGGAATGTCGGGCAACCGTTTCACCCTTCCTACCCAAATGTGGCAAGGGCCCGGTCTCTCGGATTTCTTTTATTCGAAGGAATGGGGAACAACCAATGTCGGAGATTCAGGCAGCGTCCCCCTCATCAAGAACGTCAACAACTATCGACTCCCTTTCTACCATCGTCTTGACCTCGGAATCGTAAGACACACAAAAAGAGGATACTGGACAATAAGCATCTACAATGCCTATTGCCACAAAAACATTATCAGTATCCGCCCCGGAATCAATAATGCCGGCAAGCCGGTGTTTCAAAAATTGAGTATCCTTCCTATCATCCCTTCATTCTCCTACACATGGCTATTCTAAAAAACCTCCTGACCTTTTCTGCTCTCTCCCTTTTTATGACCTCATGCTACACCGATTTCGAACCTGATATCCACGACGACCCGGTGCTTTGCCTGAACGCTGTGATCGAATGCGACAAGCCATTCAGCGTGACTGTTTCCCGCACGTGGAGATACTCGGAAGGATGGCCATCATATGGTTTTGCAACCGGCGGCTCCGTTGATATTCTCGTGCGCGACGCCACCCTGACCCTCTTTGCCGACGGCAAGGAAGTGGAGGAAATAGTCTATAAGGAATACGACCCTTTTGATCCGTCAGGAAACTCGGAATTCGGATATCTCTTCTCCTATCGCCCTCACGAGGGAGAGGAACTTAAAATTGTGGCGAAAAGCAAGACCTATGGCGAGGCATCTGCCTCTGTAGTGATTCCACGAAAAATCGAGATTGAGAAGATCTCCAACAATATTTCGGAGGTTGAACCATATTCATACTCTGTGGGATACACTCCCGACAGAGACAATATTGAAGGGCTTAGAATAGGTTTCAATGATTCTTTCAAGGTTACGTTTACCGATACCCCGGGTGTCACCAACTACTACCGCATCCTCGCGGAGGCGGTCAATCCGGCAAAAGTGTCAAGCGGGGAGTATCTCTACGACTGGCTTGGGGAACCCGAAGAAAGATACTACTTCTCCAAGTTTTTCTTCAATCATCTCTCAAATGATATGGAACCCGTCTTGTCTGAGCATCTCGACGTGTTTGACAAGATGATGGGGGCAAGCACGACTTGGTTTTCCGTTTTCAGCGACCGGCAAATCGAAGGGAAGACTTATTCTTTGTCTCTCGGTCTTGAATATGCCTCCATCGAGACAGACAATCCGAAGGAATTGGAGACCCTCTATAATATAGGGATAAGAATCAGGCTGATGAATATATCAGAATCCTACTACAATTGGTTTATCTATGATTGGCAGCAATCGGAAAGCACAGTCGGCAATCTTGCCCAGATCGGTGTCGGCAATGCCGTCTATCCATATAGCAACGTCTCTACCGGAGCCGGTATAGTGGCGGCTTTCTCTGAATCTACAAAAGTTTTATCATATTCTGGTCTTCTAAAAGAGGAGACAGAACGATTCAATCGCCGAGAACCAACTGAGTAATAAATTGATCGAAATATCGTTGATTACAGATAAAACCGGTGTCTTTATGAAATCTTCCCTATACATTAAATTTCTTTATTTTGCCATTCTTATATCTATGAGTATTTCCCTAAAAGCAGAGGAAACTGATTCGTATAAATGGCAGGCGAAACTATATGGAGGCCTGTATCTCAATAATGAACAGGCCTGGCAATTAGAGCCAAACGTCTCGTGGCTTTTTCATAGATATTTCGGCATTGGGATGGGATTGGAAATGACCAGCCAATATAATCAGCCAAGCCGACAGACCTCAATCGACGGGCAGGAAGCCGAACTTACGGAGAACGAACGGAATGTTGCTTGGATTATTCTTAAGCCTTCGTTGATACTCAAGTCTCCGAAGGTGTGGAGCAGCAGTGATGACTATTATCGGATATGGTTTCAAGTCGAGCCGGGCCTAAGCTTGGCATCTCCTTTCCACAATTCCCTGACATATGAGATAAAGGAGCGGCAGGGAGCCATTGTCCAGACCGTGGATTATCGAAAATTTCGCAACAAAGGCCTGAAGTGGTTCTACTGGAATGCAAGGGCATCAGTGAACATCTCAATCGACCGCTTTGCAATCGGAGCTGGCTACTACATCTCCAATCTTGACTACTATTCCGGGCGAAGGAACGTCACGTTGGCAAACGGTCAGAAGTTCCACGTCCCAAAGAAAGAACTGAGCCAAAGTGTGTTCCTGTCGGTCGGCTACTCCTTTTGAACATAGCTGCCTATATGAAGAAAGAATAAGACACGAACGACCCCGACAATCACTGCCGGGGTCGTTTGTCTTTGTTATGTCTGATTAAGCTGTTTAGTAATCTGTTTCGATGAAATCGGCGGTTTCGCGGGGGACATAGATACGTTCCACGGCTTGGCCGTCTTTATCGCGGACATTGCTGATGGAAATCCCCGATCCACCAAACTGTGCATTGATTTTGCCGAGAGGGTTGTCAAAGAAACTGCGCTTGGCTTTGAAGAATTTGATACGGTCGGTTTTTCCGTATTCTCCGGACAGATAGATGGGTGTGATGTTTTTGTCGGTCTGTTGGATTCCGTCAGCAACGAAGCTATACAGCCCGTCTTCGGTAGCAGCCTCAAGGATTAGTCCGGGGGCTCCCTGAAGTTTCCACGGACCTGCCACAACAGGAATCTCGGGAGTAAACCAGACAATCCACTTGCGACCATGAAAATCAGCGGTTGCGGTGAAGCACTCATAGCCGAGAATGGTTTTGGATGAGTCTCCGACTTCCCAATTTGACTGAGGAATCTCTTCCTCATAGTAGAACTTCTCAGTTCCGGCTGTATCGTAACAAGCAAATTTATTATTCACGCCGGTTTTAACTACATAGTAGCTACCATCGGCTCTTGGAATGTCATTCATCTTCCCTCCTAAATAAGCGGAACGTGTCATTTCCTGATATTTGGCTTTCCCTTCAGGGGTGGAATTAAGGGAGTCTATATACTCTGTCC
This sequence comes from Muribaculaceae bacterium, assembly GCA_009775375.1. GTDB lineage: Bacteria > Bacteroidota > Bacteroidia > Bacteroidales > Muribaculaceae > Lepagella. The sequence continues at coordinate 17,565 of VSPO01000015.1, forward strand.
TTGGCGAATAGAATTTTGAATTGTCACCACCGGCCAGCAAGATATACTGGTGAGTTACACCGTTCTTTTCGCCGGTACGCATATTGGGTTGATACTCGGTATAGCTGACTTCAATTTCAGCTTTCTGTTGTGCGTTTGCGGCGATCGTAACGAGTAACGTTAATAAAATTGCAAATAGATGTTTCATATTATTCATTTTCTGAGTGTTATTGAGAACAAAAGCTGTCTGCCTCTTAGCTGACGCTGGCTCTCGAAGGAGGTTAGCTGCGAATATGTCGTATAGTTGTAGCTGCGTTTGTCGAGGATGTTGGTGAGGCTGGCGGCTAACTCTATCCGTTTGTTCAGCTGATAAGTCAGCTTAGTGTCGAGCATCACGATGTTCTTGTAGTTGTGTTCGGTCAGCTCGTTGCGGTAATGCTCTCCGCTGACCGTCCACTGCCATTTGTGGTGAGGTATGAATGTTAGGCTCAGTTCATTCTCCATTGTCGAGAGCCACGACTCGCTCTGTCCGTTCATGGTCAGGCGGCTGTCAGAATAATCTATACGGTAATCGAAGCTGAACCACCTGCATGGACTGCCGTTTATCTTGCCTCCAATGCTCCAGCCGGTGCTTACGGAGTTGACCGACTGCGACTGTGAGAACATATGCGACTCGTTGCGGTTGAAAGAACCGTTGATATTGCAGCTCCCGCGCATGAAATCGAGCGTCTTGCCTATGTTGCCCATTGCCATAAGCATCTTGCTGTCGTTTTTGGCGTCGGCATAGCTGTAGACCACATAATCTCCATAAAGTTGCTGCGCCATCGTGTAGGGCACGTTTGTCCACGAATGCATCACCATTCCGTTGGCGAACAGTCCGTGGCGGGTGTGCTTGTAGCTGACACTCGCCGAGACATTCTGCGACGATGAGTTGTAAAACTGTTCCGTTCCGGCTTTCAGCGTGCGGTAGTTGGTCATTATCAGTCCCGGATGGATGATGTTAAGATTCATCGGGGAGCGCCCGAGTCCGCCGCGCACGCTTCCGGAGAAGCGGTTGTTGGGCTTCCAATTGAAACTGAGCGACGGCGAGAAATACACTTCGTCATGGTCAGCGATTGCCTTGTCAAAAGTGTAATGCGCATAGCTGACGGGCAGATTGAGCGACAGATTGACACGACGCACCCAGTATTCTAATTTTGGTGTGGCATAGACCGTCAGATAGTTGGTGTTGACCACATTCTCTGTGAGCCCGGGCAATTCCTCCGGCATGTCCGGCAGTTGCGAATCCATAGAGCGGAAATATCCCTTAATTCCCCCTTCAAGGCTTACGGTTATCCCCTTTATGTTGAAGGCGTATGCCGCACTCTCATGGGTATAGAACGCATGGTCGGATATGTGTTGCCGGAAACCCTCTCCGTTCATGTCAAGATTGAGTGTCTGCGGAAGCGACTCCCATTCGTTCACGCTCTGGAATGTCACAAGGTGGTTGCCGTTGAAACGTTTTATTATCTTGAAATTGTTGCTGACATAATAGTCGGGGAGCTTCGCCGTTTGACCGTTAGGTATTGAGCCGGTCGTGGAAAGGCTTACATCATTCCAGTTTATGTTTGTCTTGAGTGTATTGTTGATGAATGCAGTCTTTTGATTCAGTTCGTAAATGAACTTGCCGCTGAGAGCGTGCTCATGCTCTGTGCCGCTTCGGTTTTCGGTTATGACGCGGTTGCCTTCATCAAGGAAGTATGTCGTGATATTCGAGGCATCGGCTGTCACACGGTTGAAGGAATAGTCGATATTGGCCTTAAACTCTCCTCGCCCGAATTTCCACAGGCTGTTGGTCGATACGAGAAACGAGCGGTTGAAGCGTGTGCGTTTGTCGCTCAGCGACGGAACGCCGGGCAATCCCACACCCACATAACGGCTAAGACCGGTCTGTCGTCTGTCGGCGAAGAAGTCTGTGCTTGACGATGAAAGGTTCTCGCCGGTGTTGTTTGTGCGGAGAGTGGTGATGTTCTGGAATCCCGGCATGACGGCCATTGCAAACAATTCACCGTCCCATATCGCGCCGTCAGGCTGCCACGAGTAGCCTCCTCCGGCATCGCCGTGGAAAGTCCATGTAGCCTTTGCCTTGTTTTTCAGTTTTAGGTTGATCGCAGCTTTGTCGGAAAAGGCGATGCCTGACAGCACCTGCATAGGCTGATGGTTCTCCATCACCTCGACGGCACCCACGTCCTCGTGTCTGATGCCATTGGTGGCAATGCCGTATTTTCCGCCGAGCAGGTCGGAACCCTCAATATAGAATTTGTTTATGTCCTCCCCCTGATACTGTATCTTGCCGCTTTTCGCCACGTCGATTCCCGGCATACGTTTGAGCACATCCCCGATGGAGCGGTCTTGAGCCTGTGCGAAAGCACTGACTCCATAGGTGATTGTGTCGCCCTGCTCACGTATGCGGTCAGCCTTGACTGCCACCTCCTTGAGCTGGATGCTGCCCGGTTCAAGATATACGGTCAGCGGAAACTTAACGCTATCGAGAGGAATCGACTGCTTGGCAAAGCTCATCATCGACACTTCTAAACGGCAACCTTGAACAGAGGGCACCGACATGGCAAACTTACCATCGGCCTTTGAAGAAGCAAACTTCTTGATCTTGCCGTCAGCACCCTTGACAATCACCGAAGCCCCGACAACAGGTTCATCAGCCTCCTTGTCAATCACAGTCCCGGTCACATTGACCTGCGCCATGGCTATTGCCGAGACAATCAGACATATCATGTATGAGATAAAGCGTTTCATTCGTGATAATCGGTTTCGCATGAGATTTGTCTATTATATTTGAGCAAAATTACAAAAAATAATTCTATGGTGTCTCAAACAAGTTTGACAAATGAAGCTGTGGCTCCGTCAATCAATGGATTTTTTACGGATTCGGCTCAGATATGTCGGTGTGTTGTTGAGCAGGGAGGCTATAACTTTGCAATCTAATACGCGCAAAGATGACAAAATTGAATCCGCCGGGAGATGACTTGAAGGCATTTTCCCGACGGATTCAATTTATAAGCTTCGCTCTGTCTTGAAGGTTGCGCAAAATGCGCTCGCTGAGGAGAGGGATGTGGACTGTCAGAGCTTACGTGCGCGTTTGCTGTCCCAGATGAGATAGACGATCAGAAGGGCGTAGGCTACACACCCGAGAATTTGGGTCAACTCGTAGCTGCCCGGAGTGGTGTATTCAAATCCGGCAAACCTCGTAAGAGCCGCGAACACTCCAAACAACGCTCCTCCGGCAATAAGACCTGATGCAAGCAGCGTTCCTCTGTCGCGGCGGGCATCATTGAGCTCCTTGTCTTTCGACGAATGGCTCACGTAGTAGGCTATCGCACCGCCGACAAGCATGGGAGTGTTGAGGGAAAGGGGAATGAACATACCAAGACAGAATGCCAAGGCCGGAACCCCAAGCCAGTTGAGGATACATGCCAAGATCGCTCCTACCATATAAAGAATCCATGGCGTGTCGCCGCCCATCATCAGCGGTTCGATCACTTTCGCCATGGCGTTGGCCTGCGGAGCAACCAAAGCGTTGTCGCCCGTGAAACCATAAACCTGGTTGAGCACCATTATGACGCCGCCGACTGTAGCAGCTGAAACAAGAGTGCCGAGGAATTTCCAACTCTCCTGCTTTTTGGGAGTCGATCCGAGCCAATAGCCAATCTTAAGGTCGGTGACGAATCCGCCGGCCATCGACAATGCCGTGCAGACCACGCCGCCAATGACCATCGAAGCCACAATTCCGGTCGTGCCGTTAAGGCCTATTGCCACGAATATAGCCGAAGCTATGATAAGCGTCATGAGGGTCATGCCGGAGACGGGGTTGGTCCCGACAATTGCAATCGCATTCGCGGCGACCGTCGTGAAAAGGAAAGCGATGACCACCACCACAAGCCAGGCCACGATTGCCTGCCAAAGCGTGTTGATTACCCCGAACCAGAAGAACAGGAACACCGCCACAAGGGCTATTGCTATGAAGAAGACAATGTGCTTCATAGAAATATCAAGCTGCCAGCGCACCTCCTTGGCGGCAGACGATTTCCCTTTGAGCTCTCTTCCGGCAAGGCCCACTGCCTGACGGATAATCGACCACGACTTGATAATGCCGATGACTCCAGCCATGGCTATACCTCCGATGCCTATAAGGCGGGCATAGTCTTTGAAAAGAGTGTCGGGATCCATAGCCATGAACTCGGGACTGCCGTACGTGCCCATCAAAGGCACGATTATCCACCAAACGAAAATCGAACCGGCGAAAATGACGAACGCATATTTGAGTCCGACTATATAGCCCAGACCAAGAAGCGCCGCTCCGGTGTTGCAGCTAAGCACGAGTTTAGTCTTCTCCATCACGACTTGGCCGGCCGATGACGCCACCGACGTGACCGTCTCAGCCCACCATCCAAACGTGGCTACAATATAGTCGTAGACACCGCCTATAAGAGACGCCACGATCAACGTCTTGGCCTGTCCGCCACTCTCCTTGCCGGAGCTTTGGCTTGAGACAAGCACCTGCGTCGTGGCAGTGGCCTCCGGGAAGGGATATTTCCCGTGCATATCTTTCACGAAATATTTCCTGAAAGGGATAAAGAACAAGATTCCAAGGATTCCGCCAAGCAAGGAGGAACAGAATATCTGATAAAAACTTACGGCTATGTCCGGATACTTGGCCTGAAGGATGAACAAAGCCGGAAGAGTGAAAATCGCGCCTGCCACAATCACGCCCGAACAAGCACCGATACTTTGGATAATGACGTTCTGTCCGAGGGGATTTTTCTTCCCAAGGGCGTTGCTGAGCCCCACGGCAATGATGGCAATGGGGATTGCGGCCTCAAACACCTGCCCTACCCTCAGGCCCAAATAGGCGGCTGCCGCCGAGAAAATCACGGCCATCAACAATCCCATCCCCACGGAATAAGGGGTCACTTCTTTCTGGTCATGGGCAGGATGCATGACCGGGGCATAACTCTCATCGGCTCCCAATTCGCGGAATGCGTTTTCGGGAAGCCCCGTGCCCGTTGTCAGGTTTTCTTCTGTCTGTTGCATTGGTTAAATCTGGTTAGTTATTATTCATTTTATTTGCTGAAGCCGTTTTTCCCGACAAAAAACGACAAAAAATTGAAAAAGAAAAAGTATATACAACTTCAAGGCGAAATTAATAAATAATTTTTATAACTTTGCAAAAATTAAACATTATTTATATGGCATCACAAGACAACATCATGTTTATGCGGCGTGCAAAAGAGCAGCTCGCAGGACAATGGGGCAACGCCGCAATCGGCTCCCTTATCTACATCGTGATCATAGCCGCTGCCTCCTCGATCTACATTGGAGAGCTCGTGCTATATGGTTCGCTGACATTCGGCTACATCCTTTTTTTGGCATGTCTGATCGACACGAAACAAAACAAGCTTGACCTCCTTTTCAAAGGATTCAACCGGTTTGTGGAGACGTTAATTGCAGGATTGCTCTATTCCTTGATCGTCTCCATCGGCATCGCGTTGCTGATCGTCCCCGGAATCATTGCGGCATTAGGTCTGGCATTGACATTCTTCATAATGGCAGACGACGAGAAGATTTCCGGCGTCGACGCGTTGAAGATGAGCTGGGATATGATGAACGGCCATAAGACAGATCTCTTCTGCCTATGGCTACGCTTCTTCGGATGGTGGCTGCTTTGCATCCTGACATGCGGAATCGGATTCATCTGGCTCTATCCATACATGACCGCCACAACTCTCAATTTCTACCGCAAACTCCGCTACGGCACATACTGAAAACCGCATATTCATAAGACTAATTTAGCTCCCGACAGACTTCCTTCTGACGGGAGCTATTTTTTGTCATACATCCTTACCCCCCCACCAAAAAAGGGCTCCTCCATAAACACAATCTCCACCAGGTTTTATTCACACAGCCAAGAGCGCATTCCTTGATTTTTAGAGAATGTGGAAAGCGATCAGCCCGGACATGGAATAAAAAAAGTAGCCGACACTCACGCGCAGGCTACTCTTACTGATGAAACATTCAATTACTCTTTTATTGCTTCTTTTCTTGTCTTCTTAGTTGATGTTTTTGATGATCAGGGGATGCCAATCTGGCAAAACCGGAATCATAGCATCTCTATTGCATCAGATTATGCCCTGGCCCATCATGGCGTCGGCCACTTTCATGAATCCGGCGATGTTGGCGCCCTTCATGTAGTTGATGTAGCCGTCGTCTTGCTTGCCATATTCCACGCAAGCCTCATGGATGGAGCTCATGATTTCGTGGAGCTTCTTGTCGACCTCCTCAGCGCTCCATTGCAGATGCTCGGCATCCTGGGTCATCTCAAGGCCTGACGTGGCGACACCACCCGCATTCACTGCCTTACCGGGGCAGTAGATGGTCTTATTGGCGATGAAGGCGTCGATAGCCTCAGGCGTACAGCCCATGTTGCTGACCTCGGCACACATGTAAACGTTGTTGGCAATCAGTTGCTTTGCATCCTCTCCGTTGAGCTCATTCTGAGTAGCGCAAGGAAGGGCTATGTCCACTTTCTGTTCCCAGGGCTTCTTCCCTGCATAGAATGTGGAGCCGGGGAATCTTTCGGCATAAGGCTCGACAATGTCGTTGCCTGTTGCACGGAGTTCCAGCATATATTCTATCTTCTCTGCGTCAAGGCCGGAGGGATCGAGGATATAACCGTCGGGGCCGGATATCGTGATGACTTTTGCCCCGAGCTCAGTTGCTTTCTGGGCAGCGCCCCATGCCACGTTTCCGAATCCGGAAATAGCGATTGTCTTTCCTTTAATATCCTGTCCATGCTCTTTCAGCACGTCTTGAACGAAATAAAGCGCACCGTAGCCCGTTGCCTCCGGACGGATTCTTGAGCCGCCGAAGCTGAGCCCCTTGCCGGTGAATGTGCCTGTATTCTCGCGTGCAAGCTTCTTGTACATGCCATACATATAGCCCACTTCACGTCCGCCTACGCCTATGTCGCCTGCGGGCACGTCGCGATCCGGACCGAGGTTGCGCCAAAGCTCAAGGATAAATGCCTGGCAGAAACGCATGATTTCAGCGTCGCTCTTGCCTCTGGGGCTGAAATCAGAGCCTCCCTTGCCACCGCCCATAGGCAACGTGGTCAATGCATTCTTGAAAGTTTGCTCGAATCCGAGGAATTTAAGAATAGAAAGGTTGACTGACGCATGGAAGCGGATACCTCCCTTATAAGGACCGATTGCGTTGTTGAACTGAACGCGATAGCCGATATTGTTTTGAACCTCCCCCTTGTCGTCTACCCATGTGACACGGAAGGTGAAGATACGGTCGGGCTCTACCATGCGCTCCACAATCTTTGCTTTTTCAAATTCGGGATGCTCGTTGTAGACATCCTCTACCGAAAGAAGCACTTCTTTCACTGCCTGAAGGTATTCCTTCTCGCCCGGATGCTTGGCCTCAAGGCCCGCCATGATCTCAGAGATGTTCATGTCTGTTCAATTTTAAGATTGATAATTCTTAATCCGTTTACAAATGACGAATTTTAGCTCAATTACGAACCATCATGAAAGCAGTTCGCCCCGTTTTCATGCGGTTCCCTTAGTTTTTCATTGCAAAAGTACAATCCTTTTCCGACATAGGCAAATTATTAAGTCAAAAAAATCATATGTTGTTAAACATGATTTTCCAACCACAATCCTATCCTTTATATATACCCGCTGATTATATGATTCCGGGCTTTCAGCCCCACTGATTCTTCAATAAAAGCTCTCTTTTGAAGGCACATTTTGATATGTCGCGCTTTTTGACTAATTTCGCGGTATATATGAAAAGGCGCCCGCGATATAAAATCAGCATTGAAGACGAATCGCGTCTTGAGACAAAAGCCGCTTTCTCCGCATCTCCACTCAGATGGTTGTTTCTGGGAGGCGTGGCGGTATTGTCCATTATGGTTTTAGGAGTTTTCGTGGTTTTTCTTTCTCCTTTGCGAATGCTCCTGCCCGGATACCTGAAAGAGTCGGAACGCGCCGAAACTGAAATGCAGCTGCTCCGCCTCGACTCTATCCGCATGGCATATGAAGCAAACGCATCTTTCCTCAACAATATGATCCGGGTCATAAGTCCGACTACGTTAGCCGGCGCATCTGACGGAGCGACAGTCCCCGAAAGCATCACAGCCGAAACAGACACGATTCCAAAGTCGATGAGAACTCCCCTGCTTTCCGCCTCAAAGGAGGAGGAGAGATTCTCCGCCATGATGAGGGAAAGGGAGAAATACAGCATTTCGGTTATCGCTCCGCTTGCGGCGGAAAGCCTTATGTTTTCCCCATTGAGCGAAGAAAGTGTGTTTAAGGAGTCGTCGAAAGGGGCGTTCAAAGGAGAGGTCGTCACTGCCAAAGGGGCTCCGATATGTGCCATAGCCGATGGGACAGTGATTGCCGTTTCGCAGACCATCCGCGACGGAGGATCGACAATCATCATCCAGCATCCCAAGGGGTTCTTGAGCCGTTGCAGCCGCATAGGCACTGTGCTTGTCGAGCCCGGCGACTTAGTTTCCGGCGGACAGATAATCGCTCTCTCAAACAAAGGCAACGCCCGAAAGGCGGAAATCCTAAATATTGAAATGTGGTACAACGGAGACCCTCTTGTCCCTTATGATTATATCGGCGACGGAATGTCGGCAGGTTCCTCCGGCGGACTTCAGGATTAACCGGACATACATTTGACACAAATTCATATAAGACGAAATCAAATCTACCATATAAAGTGGAAACAGAATATTTAAAGCCCAAACAGATCACGATCCTGGGAAGCACCGGAAGTATCGGCACCCAGACTCTCGACATAATCGAAGAATATCCCGAAAGATTCAAGGCTGTGGTTCTGACGGCCCGCCGCAATTGGCAACTTCTCGCCGCGCAAGCAAGAAAATTCATGCCGAAAAAGGTGGTCATCACGGAAGAGGAGGCCTACCTGAATTTAAAGGAGGCTTTGAACGACTTGCCTATTGAGGTGCAGGCAGGAGCCGACGCAGTGGCAGAGGCTGCCGCAATGCCTGAGGCAGACATTGTAGTGACGGCCATGGTGGGATACAGCGGGCTTATTCCGACCGTAGCCGCAATTCGGGCCGGGAAGATAATAGCTTTGGCCAACAAGGAGACATTGGTGGTGGCAGGCGAGATAATCACGAAAATGATTTCCGAGTCAGAATCGTCAATAGTGCCTGTCGACAGCGAACATTCCGCCATATTCCAATGTCTTGTCGGGGAACGAAAAGACAGCGTCCGGAGCATATTGCTGACTGCAAGTGGAGGTCCTTTCAGAACATGGCCGGCCGAAAAGCTTCTTAACGCAACGGCTGCCGATGCGTTGCATCATCCTAACTGGACCATGGGGGCCAAAGTCACTATCGATTCCGCATCAATGATGAACAAGGGATTCGAAATGATAGAAGCCCGCTGGCTCTTCGGATGCGCTCCGGAAAATATTCGCGTAGTGGTTCATCCTCAAAGCATCGTCCATTCCATGGTGGAGTTTGTCGACGGCTCCATAAAGGCCCAGCTCGGAGTGCCCGACATGCACCTCCCCATACGATACGCGCTTGGCTATCCCGATCGCCTCGCCACGTCGGCAGCTCCTCTGACGCTTGCCCAAATGAGCCATCTGACGTTCGAAGAGCCTGATTATTCTAAATTCCCGTTGCTTGGATATGCTTTTGAAGCAATCAAGAAAGGGGGCAACATGCCTTGCATCCTGAATGCAGCCAACGAAAAGGCGGTAGCAGCTTTCCTCGACGGGAAAATCCGTTTCACGGAGATGCCTGAACTCGTGGCCCGCGTCATGGAGAAGGCCCCGTTCCTCCCCTCTCCCTCCCTGTCGGACCTCGTCGAGACCAATTCTGAAGCTCTCTCTTTGGCCGACGCCTGGCTGCGCGAAACAAAATAATACGGATGTCGGCAAAAACCACGCAACCCAAACATCTTTACACCATATTAACAGAACATTTTACAGACTAAATGGATACATTTCTGATTAAAGCCGTTCAACTCATAATGGCATTCGCTCTTCTCGTCATCATCCATGAATTCGGACATTTCCTGTTTGCCAGGATTTTTGGCGTGAGAGTAGAGAAATTCTATATATTTTTCGATCCATGGACTGCCCTTTTCAAGTGGAAACCGAAAAAATACATCGGAGGGTTAGGCAAGAAAAAGAGCATCGAAAAGAGCGAAAACTCAGGGTGCGAATCAACCGGCGACAACGCCAAGCCCGAAAAAAAGAAGAAAGAATCATTCTGGGGGAATACGGAGTATGGCATAGGCTGGCTCCCTCTCGGCGGATATTGCAAGATTTCGGGCATGATCGACGAAAGCATGGACACCGAACAGATGAAACAGCCGGCCCAAGATTGGGAATTTCGGTCGAAACCTGCTTGGCAACGCCTTCTTATCATGATTGCCGGAGTGCTTTTCAATTTCCTTTTGGCCATCATTATCTATGCTGGAATCGTCTACGCAACAGGAGAAAAATACGTCCCATTCAATGAGGCGAAGATGGGTATGGCCTTCTCGGGAGAGGCTCAGAAAATAGGATTCCATGACGGCGATATCCCTATTGCCGCCGATGGAAAACCATTGGGCAATCCGGCAGAAGCAAGAATGGAGATGATCCAGGCTGAAAATGTGTCGGTGGTCCGTGGCTCGGATACGGTCAATATCGCTATCCCGGAGAAGTTTATATTCGCCCTCGACAATGAGGCAAAGAGCGACACCGCCACCATCAACTTCATGACCTACCGTATTCCGACAAGGGTCACACTCGTGACGGCAGGCGAAGGGGCCGACAAGGCGGGAATAAAGAAGGGAGATGAGATAATAGCAATCGACAGCGTGCCGACCGAATCCCTCGACCGTTTTCTAAAGACACTTGCCGGACATGAGAATCAGACCGTCGGCATCACTCTGCTCAGAAAAGAGGGAGCTTCCACCGACACGATTACGGTTCCGGTGAATCTTTCCGGCAACTCGAAAATGGGAATCGGAATCGAGATTGATCCGTCTGCTTTCTTCAAATCTGAAGAAAAGCGTTACAGTCTGCTTGAATCCGTGCCGAGAGGAATTGAGATGGGGACGGAGAAACTCACCTCCTATGCAAGATCAATGAAGCTTGTCTTCACGAAAGAGGGAGCAAAAAGCGTGGGCGGCTTCGGATCGATCGGCTCTATTTTCCCTGAATCCTGGGACTGGATCGCATTCTGGAACATAGCGGCGTTCCTTTCCGTAGCGCTCGCGTTCATGAACATCCTTCCCATTCCTGCTCTCGACGGTGGCCACGTGATGTTTCTGCTATATGAGGTCATCACCAGGCGCAAGCCTTCCGAGAAATTTATGGAATATGCGCAGATGATCGGAATGGGTCTGCTTATCGCGCTTCTGCTCTATGCCAATGGCATGGATATCGTGCGCCTATTCAAGTAACCACTACTGAAATAAATTGACATGAAAACCATACGACTGAAACCACGCAAGGAGGAATCCATACTCCGCCGCCATCCCTGGGTATTCTCAGGAGCCATAGCCACTTTGCCTGACGACGTAGAGGAGGGAGAGTTAGTGAAAGTGGTCTCTGCCTCGGGCGATGCGCTCGGGACCGGACACTATCAGATAGGAAGCATAGCCGTGCGTCTGCTTCAATTCGGCGATGCCGACATCCCTTTTGATTTCTTCAAACAGCGACTCGCCGCTGCCTTCAGGATGAGACTGGCTTTGGGGCTTATCAGAGACGACAACAATTGTTTCCGGCTCGTGCACGGAGAGGGGGATTTCCTTCCCGGGCTTGTCATCGACGTGTATGGAGACACGGCCGTGGTGCAGGCCCATTCACCGGGCATGCATTTCGAAAGGATGAAAATAGCCAGGGCTCTGACCGAAATTTCGGAAGCCAGAATCCGCAACGTCTACTACAAAAGCGAAACCACACTGCCCTACAAAGCTCAACTCGACCCCCAGAATGATTACCTGATAGGGAAATTCGACGGGAATATCGCCGTGGAAAACGGCCTTAGATTCAATATCGATTGGCTCAGGGGGCAGAAGACGGGATTTTTCGTTGACCAACGTGAAAACCGCTCGCTCCTTGAGAAATTCGCGAAGGGACGGACCGTGCTCAACATGTTTTGCTATACGGGAGGTTTTTCTGTCTATGCCATGAGAGGGGGAGCGTTGAAGGTGGATTCCGTCGATTCCTCCTCCAAGGCAGCAGCTCTGACCGATGCCAACATCCGGCTTAATTTCCCCGACGATTCACGCCACACGACCCACGCCGTCGACGCGTTCAAGTTTCTCGCCGACATGGGAAAGGACGCCTACGACCTTATTATCCTCGATCCCCCGGCATTCGCAAAACATCGCTCTGCTTTGAAAAACGGACTTATCGGCTATCGCAAACTCAATGCCAAGGCTTTCGAGAAAATCAAAAGCGGAGGCATACTTTTCACGTTTTCCTGCTCTCAGGTCGTGACACGCGAAATGTTCCGCCTCGCTGTCTTCACCGCAGCCGCACAGTCTGGACGTAAAGTCAGGATTCTTTATCAGCTGACGCAGCCCGCCGACCATCCCGTAGACATCTCCCACCCTGAAGGGGAATATCTGAAGGGACTCGTGCTTTATGTGGAATAAACACCTATTGGAATAAATACTTTTTGAAACAATCTTAATATGGCCAACAAATTCTCAGCATTAATGCTTGCATCTATGATTTCCTTAAATGCAGCCGCCGTGGTCGATAAGAACTTCGACTATCATGTCGACCGCTTCGCCGACATCGAGGTGCTCCGGTATGAAGTCCCGGAGTTCGACCGACTGTCGCTTAATCAGAAAAAGATGATCTACTATCTGTCGCAGGCCGCCCAAGCCGGACGCGACATCATCTGGGACCAAAACGGACGCTACAACCTGCAAATCCGCAAACTCCTTGAAAATATCTACACCAATTTCAAAGGAGACAAAAACTCCAAGGATTTCAAAGCTTTTGAGAAATATCTAAAGCAAGTGTGGTTTGGCAACGGCATCCACCATCATTATTCTTCCGACAAATTCATTCCTGAGTTTTCGGAGGCATTCTTCGCCGAGCAAGTGAAAGCCCTCCCCGATTCCCTCCTGCCCCTGAATGAGGGAGAGACCCGCGAGGCAATGGTAGCAACGCTGACTCCGGTCATATTCGATCCGACTGTAATGCCAAAACGCGTGAACCAGGACGGGACGAAAGACGTGGTCGCCACATCCGCCAACAATCTTTATGGAGAAGGCGTCACCCAGGCTGAAGTGGAGGAATACTATTCAAAGCTTAAGGATCCTAACGACCCACGCCCCATCTCCTACGGACTGAACGCAAAAGTCGTAAAAGAGAATGGGAAAATAAAAGAAGAGCATTATCATCTCAACGGTCTTTATGGCCCTGCAATCGCCAAAATCATATATTGGCTCGATATGGCCAAGAGCGTTGCGGAGAATGATGCCCAAAAAACCTACATCACCAAGCTGATCGACTACTACATCACCGGCGACTTGCGTCTTTTCGATGAATATTCCATTCTTTGGGCAGAAGACACCGCCTCCGACGTGGATTTCGTCAATGGTTTTATCGAGAGCTATGGCGACCCGCTCGGCATGACGGGCTCTTGGGAATCTTACGTCAATTTCAAGAACAACAAATCGACATCCCGCACGGAGACTATCTCCAACAATGCCCAGTGGTTTGAAGACAACTCCCCCGTCGACCCAAGATTCCGTAAGCCGACTGTAAAGGGAGTTTCCGCCAAGGTCATCAACGCCGCCATGCTTGCGGGAGACGCTTTCCCGAGCACAGCCATCGGCATCAATCTCCCTAATTCCAACTGGATACGTGCGGAGCATGGTTCGAAGTCCGTCACGATTGAGAATATCACTGAAGCATACGACATGGCTTCCCATGGCAATGGATTCAACAAGGAATTCGTAATCGACGAGGCCACCGGCAAACTGCTCGACGACTATCTCTATATCACCGACATGCTCCATACGGACCTTCATGAATGTCTCGGCCACGCATCCGGACAGATTCTCCCCGGCGTTGACCCAGATGCGCTTAAGGAGAACGGCTCGACGCTCGAAGAGGCCCGCGCCGACCTCTTTGCGCTGTATTATCTCGCCGACCCGAAGCTGCAGGAACTCGGAATCCTTGACAACCCGGAGGCTTATAAGGCCGAATACTATAAGTATATGCTCAACGGCCTTATGACACAGCTCAACCGCATTGAGCCGGGCAAAGACGTGGAAGAGGCCCATATGCGCAACCGTCAGCTAATCGCCGCCTGGATCCTCGACAAGGGCAAGAAAGACAAAGTGGTTGAGCTCGTCAAAAAGAAAGGGAAGACATTCGTGAAAATCAACGATTATAAGAAGATGCGCTCACTGATAGCTCAATTGCTCAAAGAAATCCAACGCATTAAGAGCGAGGGCGATTACAAGGCCGGCGTAGAACTCATCAACAAGTATGCCGTGAAGGTAGATCCTAAGCTTCATAAGGAGGTGCTCCAACGTTTCTCCACACTCGACATTCCTCCCTATCGCGGGTTCATCAACCCTGTCTATGTGCCCGTATACGACGACAAGGGCAACATCACCGACGTTAAACTCACGTATGGCGAAGGATATGCCGACCAGATGCTGCGTCTGAGCCGCGATTTCACGACTCTCGGCTTCTAAGGACGCTTAGAGTGTGCTCCTTAAGAATGTGTTATGGCTTAACTCACATTATGAGACATGCTACGTCAACGAAATTTTAAGGAACGTACCAAATGAATTAAAGACTCAAAAAATACTTTCAGAGTCAAGCAAAAAGCTGTGATTTCCAAAAATCACAGCTTTTTTGCTGTTTTATGGCTCTTAAATTTGTATTTATTCAAAGTTTTAGCTTATTTTGCGCAATAAAGCCGTTCGGGCAAGACTATATGTCCGAAGGCTTTTCTGACTATAAACACAAAGACCCAAAACCTAAGACAATCATGAACGCCAACCACCAAGGACACGCCATATTAATCTCAGTTCCCTTGCTATCCCTGTTGCTCTCAGGATGCATCGTCTCGGAGACAGTCGAACCATCCGAACCGCAAATAGAAGACAATACCATTATCCTTAACGTCTCCACTCCCGAAGCGGCAATCGAAAAAACGAGAGCTATCGACCCCGGATTGCAGTTGCGCTACGTGGCGAAGCTTTTCAAGGGGGATGCCGACGGCGGTGAGTTTGTCGACCGAAAGGAGATTCTTGCCGACGGCACCATCATCTTCAACGCCCCCATAGGGGAATATACCGTGGATATTTTCGCAGACTATATCGATGCAGGAGCAACTCCCAACTCAAACGGGCAATATCCCGACAGGTTCTACGACACATCCACCAAGAATGAGTTCATCACGATGCAATCATTCAGATCAAGGGATGGCAAAAAGACGTTTAAATATAATTGCATTAACAACGACAACTACCAGTGCTACGCAACCCGATTGAAAATCAAAAAGGAGGAGACCGCATATGAGAATAGCCTTACTCTTAAGAGAGCCGTGGCAAAAGTTAGGGTGGTCAGCAAGGATGGCGACATCAACGGGATTGACAAAATACGCTTGACGGCGTTCTCCTTCATGGACGAGTATAATTTCAAACAAAAGTTATCAGGTACACACGTAGACATAGAAAGTAAGAATATCCTCGAATTTGAGCCTTCAGCAAAAAGTTCACGGGAACTGTTCTTTTTCTATACTTTCGGCTCACTTCAATCATCAGGAAGCGGGCCCGGCACCATCTCATTCGGCATTGTCCCCCTTGAGAACTACGAATACAAAAGCGTCACCATTCCAGGAGGGACATATTATCCCGATGCCAATCATGTCTACACCCTCAAGGGGTCGTTCCTGAATCCGACGACCCAACCGCCACAGCCTTCAAACGAGATACGGCTGACAGTCACCACGACAGATGGTTGGGACGGCTCAGAAGAGAAAGAGGCCAAAAACTGACAAAAACATTCTCTATAACCTCATTCCTTTTGCGTGCGTCAGAATCCTGTCTTTCTCCTTACTTTCATCATGCACCTCCGCCAGTATGAAAAAAAGTTTTGCCTGTCGAAGCATTGCTTCGACGGGCAAAACTTTTAGAGTGCTACTAATTTTTGAATATCATACGGGATTTGAGGGAGCGGCATTTATATTGGCAAGAGCCTCCGCGTCCTTCACACGGCATCCACGCAACGCATACCAGAGCATATAAAGTTCGCAGACGAGAGCTACTGTCCAGGTCCAGCGCCAGGATCCGAGCGCATCAGCCATGACACCTTGCAGCACAGGAAAAACAGCGCCTCCAAACACTCCCGCCATCAGCATGCCTGAGGCTTTGGTGGTGTAGCGTCCGAGTCCGGCGGTGGCAAGCGTGAAGATACATCCCCACATCACGGAGTGAACAAGCCCTGCACTAACCAGAATCCACAGATTGTCGAGCGCCATGGCCACAATCACAACCAAAGAGGCCGCGACAGTAGTGGATATGAGCAGAATTCGGGGAGAAAGGCTGTTGAAACAACTCGACACGAGCCGTCCCACCATCATGCCGCCCCAGTAGAGAGTTGCGAGCAAAGCGGGTATGCCGAGATTGACGTTTCCCAGCATGATTCTGTCGAGTCCGAAGAAAGTTATCGGCTCTCCGCGTTCTATCATCTGCATGGCGTGCAGATTCACGTTGACACCAATGGCCACTTCAGTGCCGACATAGAAGAATATAGCGAGCACTCCCAGAGCGAGATGCCTGAACTCAATGACTTTTCTGGGAAGCCTCTCCTCGCTTCGGGTATGTGCCAGATCAGGAAGCTCCAGCCGCGATGAAACCGCTGTCACCGCCGCTATAATGGCGGCTATTATCAGAAAGGGCACAAGCAACATTCCGGGAGTCACCGACTCCATCGCCACTCCGGCGAACACCACGCCAGTGACAAAAAACGGCGCTACGGTTGTGCCGACGCTGTTGACACCGCAGACGATATTCATGCGCTGCACCGGAGTTGTCCCTCTCAGGGAATAGGCCGAAACGTATGGATTGATCACAACCTGAAGCATTGCAGCGGAAGTGCCCATCAGAAAAGAGCCGGCAAGAAATATGAAGTAACCCCAGGGCACTCTGTCGTCAGCCACAGCCACACACCCCTCAGGCCACGTTTCCGCCACCCATGATGAAAGGCTGTAAAGCAACAGTCCGGCTGTCATTATTCCAAGAGCCCTGACAAGAGTGGCACGATAGCCGCACTTGTCTACCCATTTTCCCGCCAGGCCGCTGCTCACCAGATATCCGAGGAAGAAAAAGAAGGATATCATGGTGGTCAGCGTGTTGCGGAGCTCATCGGCCTCTGAGAGAAAGGCTATATTTAGCGGGCCCTGAAACTGGCCGTTGACCGTAGTCAGAAATCCTACTATGAAATATATCAGAGTGAGGATTATGAACGGGCCCACAGAGTATTTCATGGCAGACTGTCTCATTCGCCTATCACATTTTCGCGAAGGGTGGCCATAGCTCCCTTCTCCGATATGAGATCCACCATTTCCAGATAACAGTCAGCAAATTTCCGGGCATCACGGAGTCTTACAGCGCCGAATGCCGGGAGATCAAGAAAATCAAGAGGATCGGCCGATTCTATCCGTCGGCGGTCGGCCTCAGTGAGCCATGGTTCAGTGATATCGTAACTCTCTCCATTGTCGTCGACCGGCGTAAGCAGATACCGGCGATAGGCGGCCAACAGATAGGCGGTGCGGGTCTGGTCTTTGCCGTCGGCTATCATCTTGGCGAGATTGGGCATCACATATACAGGAAATTTCGACAATCCATCAGAACAAAGGCGTGCCACCTGATCGCTTACGCTTGCATTGCCAAACCGCTCTACAAGTGTCTTTTTATAGAGTGTGAGATCAATGGAACCCGGAGCCGGCACATAAGGTGTCGTGTCGATATCCATGTACTGCTCCACGAGTCGCCTGACGCATGGATCGTGGATTGCCTCGTCCACCTTGCGATAGCCCGAAAGGAAAGCCGGATAGCTGAGCATGGTGTGGGAGGCATTGAGCAGACTGAGCTTCATATTCTCATAAGCGGTGACATCATCTGTGAATTCCACACCGGCATTCTCCCATTGCGGACGTCCGGCCGCGAAGTTGTCTTCAATGACCCATTGGATGAAGTCCTCGCAGAATACGGGGGCAGCATCGTCAGTGGCGTTGCGCTCATTGAGCCGGGCTGCGATCTGAGGAGTCGTGGCCGGAGTGATACGATCCACCATGCTGTTGGGGAAAGTGACATTCTCCTCCACCCATTCAGAAAGCTTCGGATCCTGAGCCTTGATAAATGTAGTGAAAGCCTTGCGTGCCGTATCGCCGTTGTGCTGAAGATTGTCGCAGGTGAGCACCGTGACCTTGCCGGCGCCATTGTCTCGGCGACGGCGCAACCCTTCGGCGACATATCCGAACACTGTGGAGGGATTGCCGGGATTCACGAGGTCGGCCTTCACAGCAGGATTATCGAGATCAAACTCTCCGTTATCCTTCCTGATATTATATCCTCCCTCAGTAATGGTCATCGATATGATGCGGATATCGCGGTCGGCCATTCTGTCGAGTGCTCTGTCTTTGTCGGCGGGAGCCCATATCAATTCACGAAGCGAGCCAATATATCCTGCGGAATCGTTCCCATCGCGGCCACACTCCGTCAGAGTGTAGAGATTGTCCTGACCCTTCAGGGCATCATATAGAGGTCGGTCGCTGTCGAGGAGCATGACTCCGCATATCGCCCAGTCGCACTGCGTCGGATCCGAGGCTATGAGACGATCGGTGAACCACGCCTCATGGGCTCTGTGGAAATTTCCTACTCCGATGTGGAGAATGCCGCATTTCAGAGAATTGCGATCGTAGCTGATTTGTCTTGTCATATCGTAGATTGTTTTTGATTTTATTACAAAGTTATTGTGAGAGCACATGCTAAACAACGGTTTCAATTGTTATTTTTATGGGCACGATTGCGGGAACGCTCCCAAAATCTGCACTCGTTCCCAAAGCACAGAGGCTGCAAAATGTTTTCCATCTCAAGGACACAAGATATATATGAAACACGTCACAATAAAGGAAATTGCCGACCGTCTGCTTCTCTCCACTTCCACAGTGTCGCGAGCACTGGTGGGCGACAAGAATATTCGTAGAGAAACCAAAGAGAAAGTTCTCGAGATGGCCAACAGACTGGGCTATCGCACAAATACCATGGCTCGCGATCTCAAATCAGGACGCACCAACACCATCGGGGTGCTTGTGCCGGAAATGGTGACTCCCTATGCCTCCACTCTCATCGACGGCATAAAGAAAACATTGTTCAAGATGAACATGAGGGTGGTTGTGGCCGACTCTCACGAACAGGCCTCTCAAGAAGCCGACAATCTCGATCTTATGGAAAGATTCCGCGTCGACGGCATAATAATCTCCGTGACCGACAGCAAAGCCAACCGCAGCCGTCTTGAAGATTTGATGGCGCGAGGGACTCCCATAGTGTTTATCGACAGGGTG
The DNA here is from genome assembly GCA_009775375.1 of Muribaculaceae bacterium. GTDB lineage: Bacteria > Bacteroidota > Bacteroidia > Bacteroidales > Muribaculaceae > Lepagella. Next base: position 37,189 of record VSPO01000015.1, read on the forward strand.
CCCCATGGCATGGAGGTCTCTCAGGTGATTGTCGACGATTATATGAAATCTTATTTTCTTATCGAGAGAATACTCAGATCGGGACGCCGCGACGTGGCGTATCTTAAGGGACCCGACACAGTCTTCAATTCAAGGGAAAGAGAAAGAGGATATCGTGATGCCATGCGGCGTTTCGGCATTGAAGTGACGGAACGCCATGTAGTGGATTGCGGCATAACATATGACGACGGTCGCCGCGCAGCCCGCAGCCTATTGGAAAGCGGCATTCATTGCGACACCATATTCGCCTTCACCGACATTGTGGCCATAGGAGCGATGAACCAGCTCAGAGACATGGGCATAAAAATACCGGAGGAGATTGCAGTTGCAAGCTTCTCCGGCACCATTCTTTCAGAAATGTCATATCCTCGGCTCACTACGGTGGAGCCTCCCCTTGAGAAAATGGGGGCCGAGGCAGCCCGACTGCTTCTGGAGAAGATCGACAATCCCGATTCTCCATGCAAGAAGGAAGTGCTCGAAGCAATGATCAGAATGCGCCCGTCGACAGGGCATTACGACTGAACCCGCTCATCCTGGACTCTTCCGGTTACCCTACTGCCCAGACACGCGACAAATAATTACTGAACAATTACTTACAATCCAAAGATCCTATACATCCTAAAGAGTGAGTCGGGATAGGTTGCGGACTATCTTTTTGCACCATGCTGACTCTTCAGCATCATATTCATTCCTGTAGCTGCCAATCTCCTGAAGGAGTTTGGCAGTCAGTTTATAGACTGAGAATTTGTCGGGCACCTCTTTCTTCTTGAGCAGCTTGCGCAATTCGTATTCCGCCTTATAGCGGTCGGCCACTTCTACCTCCATCAGCAGATTGCGACGGTCGACGTCAGGCTGATGACCGAATTTTAGTTTGTGCAACGGACCCATGGAGTAGACTTTCACGTAGCCCCGTGATTGCTCCTTGACGAATTCAGCTTTAGCCTCCATAATGTGCTGAGCGAACCTATCTATTATTTCCTCCTCGCCGCATTGCTCCATTCCGGCAAATTCATCACATAGCAATCTGAAGCATTTCAGCGTAGCCTCAGTGTCGGCACTTGCAGAATGAGCTTCCTCTTCAGCAAATTCCAATCCGAGAGCATTGGCGCACACAAGCAATGATGGCACGGCAAAGGGGCTCATCCCTTCCGCACGGCCACGAAGATACCAAAACATGTCTTTGACGTCGATAACCCGGATTTCATCCATTCCTTCAACGTCGGAATGCGCCAGCACTCTCAAATCATTGTCAACGGCAAAGCCAGTGACGGCGAATGCAGATGCAAGCATCTCCCCCACTTCCTTCCTACAGTCGGCAAAGGTACGCTCGTTTTTCACCATTTCTGGAGTGATATGGTGGATATCGGTTCGCCAATTGGTTATCTTTTCCGGACGGTAGTAGCTATGGTAGACCTCTTCTCCGGCAGCGTTGAACATCGAGAGCTCAAGCAATTCCTCGTTGTCGGCAAACTCTGCATCAAGGCAAATTATATTCATCGGTGGTAAGTATTTTTTCAGAATTTTCTGCAAAATTAGCCAATTATTTTGAACTTTCGGCAAGACGGTATTATCTTTGTATCGAATACAACTCCAACAGACCAATCACAATGGAAGACAAGACAACTAAAAACAATTTCATCAAAGAGATCAAACATCAGTTTATGACCTATCGCAACGGTATCGTTTCCGATGCTCTCCGGAAAGCCGGTATGCCATACGACGTCATATTCGGTTTGCAAATTCCCGACATATCCAAAATAGCCCGTGGAGTAAAGTCGGAAAATTCAGAAGAGCAGCAGTATGCCATTGCAGAATATTTATGGGAAGAAAGAAAGATCAGAGAATCCAGACTACTTGCCTGTTGGATGTATCCTACCGAGATGGTCGATACTGACAAAGCGATCGAACTTGCAAGCGACGTAATGACACGCGAAGAGGCCGACATCCTTTGCTTCAGGTTGCTTAGGAATCTGCCATATGCCACAGAGCTGTTGCCGACACTCGAATCAAATGAATCTCCACTCATCTCCTATTGTGCCACAGCCCTACGCAGAAATCTGGAATGAAGTTGTCTGTCGTGGGTTTTCGATTCTTTGTTTTGGGGTGTGTTTTTCCTGATTTAGGTTGACTGTCGGAAATCGTTATCCCTGAGTGAAGTTGACTCGGTTATTAGAGCTCCTTAAAATTTCGGGGTCGTAGGGGTCGAAATTTTAAGGAGCTCTTACTATCCCTTTTGGGGGTTGACTGTGATGTTCCGATTTTGAGAATTTTGTTCCGATTCTGAATTGCTTTGTTCTGTTTTGAAAAATTAAAGTGTTCCGATTTTGAAAATTTTGTTCCGATTTTGTCAGTTATTATAGTTGTTATGGCTTTTATCGCTTATCTGGGAACTATTGGAATTATGGAATCTATGGCAGCTACGGGATTTATGGGAGCTATGGGGATTCGGAGTTTCGGGTTGGGAATGCAAAGATAGTTATTCGGTAGCCAAGATGAATGTTATTTTGAGGAATTTTGCTAAACTTACTTGAGTATAGGGCTTCAGACTAAGCGCACTAAGAGGATGCAATCAAAATAAGGACTTGACCGCGATTCATATGCGAGTCAAGTCCTTATTCATAAGTAAGTGTTCAGATTATTCCTCTACATGTCTTATCCTTATCGGGGAACGTTTGGATTGACATGGGCGGACGCAGACGGAGCGTAGCTGATTCGGCTGTGAATGTATTATGTTGTAACCAAACGTTTTGCGGACTATGGACTGTTCAGTTGTGTCTGAATCCCCGTGTCCGCTTTATCCGACGGCATCATGCCCCGGTCAATGCTTAATGCGTAATGCGGAATACTTAATTTTCTTAGAATCAGAGTGGCTTTAAATCCAATTATCTCAGAAATTTATTGTAACTTTGCACTGAAAAAAACAAAACCCGATAGCTTGATATACAGGGGCTACCGGGATTCAACACTGCAAAGGTAGTGCTTTTTATCTTAAAAACATAACAATACTCCAAAAAGATTATGTTTTCTGATGAAATACGCAGATTTTGAGAAAATAATGTCCTCCAAAAGGATGGAGCGGTATCTGACAGCCTGCGGTGGCGACACCCGTAAGGCTATGACGCTATATCGCTATAATCTACAGATTTCACAGGAAATGTTTACTAAAATCCGTCGGGAGAATGGCAGCAAAGCATCTCCCGACGGATTAATTCAACGGATTAATTCAGATTTATACTTTAATGGAAATTCTGGGTCAAGCCGAAAGCACGGTGCATATGTTAAATTGGGCAATTAGAAGTGTTAAATTTTTAGGCGTAGAGTTTGA
>VSPO01000150.1 GCA_009775375.1 Muribaculaceae bacterium
CTTATTTTGTTGGAAATCAATAATATGGATATGTTTTACAGCATAAATTTCTAATTCAGATTTTTAACGAACTATTGCCATAATAGTATCAGTTTATTGGTTCGTCGATACTTGGATCCATATCGACATTGTTGCGGTTAAGTGTTTCGAGGAGCTGCTTCTTGAAAATGCCGTTAAAGCCCCATGAAAGTTTCTCGTGGACATATTCAGTCGCTGAAAAACCACACATATTCACTCCTGAAAGGAATGGCCAGTCCGCTTTCTTTATCCTCACCGGACCCATGACATTGGTCAGAACGAACGGGGCGCAGTCATCGATGCAATGTATTGAATCCGGGTCATCGACATATCGGGCAATTACCATCAAAATCATCGGCCAACGCAACAGCCACGGCATTTTTGTCGTGCTTGTTGTTGCGGTCACGCACCAAGACCAGCTTCGTGCCGAACTCCAGTTCAAACCAAAGGTCATCGCCTTTTTCAAGATGGAATGAAAGTCCGGCTATCGGACATTCCTTGAAGAAAATCTTTTTATAGACGTATTCAGGTTCCCAATGTGGAATATCACCTAAGGGGGAACGCACATCGCCTGGCAGAATCATCTGTCCTTCCAATCGGTGATTATCTTTCGACTCGCTTGACCAGTCAAATTCTGCAACATCAATCACAGCCACTCTTTCACGTTTCTGAGATTCATTCACATCTCTTATTATACCCTTGTCGGATTCAGCAGGTATCTCTGCAGACAATCCCGGTTCTCTCCGTCTGTCGCTCATATATTATTGTCAGTCCCAGTCGTTTAACGATTTTATATATTGGTCAATGTCGATTTCATCAACATATCTGTCACTCTTACACTGGCAATCATGACAACAGCACTCCTCTGAATCGACTTGTACGTGGCAATCACATACTTCAATTTCTGTATTCGTTTCTTCTTGATATTCCATTGCTTTATCATGGATTTCCATCCTACTCCTCAACTTCAATTTCAATAATCAACGGTCGGTGGTCGCTTATTTCCGGTTCCCATTTTCCAATTTCGAAATACTTCGGCTCAATCGAGCTGAAAGCGTAATCGATGAAGAAAGGCGACTTCTCTTTGAATCGCCAAAAGAACGTAGCCTCTGATTCCTGTCCGAATTCCTCCTTTGTCTGAACATGATACATGCTGTATAGTCCATGACTGTCAAAACACGCTATGCAATCCTCGAAAGTTCCGGTGGCTTTACTCACGCCTTTCTGACCTATGAAGCAATTGAAATCACCCAAAGCGATAGCCGGTAAACGGTCGAGATAGAAGGAGTATTCTTTCAAAGCCTCCAGCAACAGCTGAGGATATGTCTTCCGCTCCTCTTTGCTTATCGTAGGCCAGCAGGCGAGAATGAACTTGGGGAATCCGGCACCATTCACCAATAAAGGGAGATGATGCCTGATTTTCCTATAATTCTTAACGATATTGACCGAGAGATGATTCTTCCAGATTACACCAAGACCCTTGTAAGGAATGTCATCATCCCCGGTCCACAGCATATCATACCCATCCGGCATTGACACCTGCTCACGACAGGCACACTCTGGAAGGATATATAGATCCGCGCCCATTCCGAGAACATGGTCAATCTTGGACTGTGTACACTTCGCTATGTTATAGCTGACTATCTTCATTACCTTACTTAAAATTGAACTTAATCATCAATAATGTCGGAAGAATTACCTGATACAGTCGTTGTTTCATTCACGGCAGCATCGGCAATAGGTATCAATTCAAAATCCAAATCAGTAGGAAGTAAGTTGAGATTCTTGAAAAGATATCGTAATATTGATATTTTTGTAGGAGTGCCACAGGATGTAAAGACGTAACATCCTTCTGCAAAAAGCGAATAATCTTCATCGGGTTTACTGTGAACCCAGATATCCGCATTACACAGGACGCGCATCGAGGATGGAGAATCCTTATAGAGAAGTTGACATACAGCCACAAGCATTTCTTTCCATGAAGTCACCTTGACGTGTTCATTCTTATAGGTAAAGGCCGTTATCTTACGCCCGGTCAGTATAGTGTCTTCATCATCGAATGCCACATGATCGGTATCTTTCTCAACAGGCTTGAACTCAGTTGAGGGCATCGGCCACAACCACATAAAGCGGTTGAGTAGGATGGCTTGACGTTCTATCAGTTCTTTCTCAGTCCATTGGTCTACTGTTTTGATATAATTACTGAGTGAGAAATGACTTTCATCAAACCCATATATATGCTTGCCTTTATAATCGTAGCCTTTCTTCTTTTCCTCGAATGGGCGGTTGCTGTAACTGCTGTTATATCCGGTGAGCGTAAGGTTTGCGAAGGTGTGAAGATACTCTTCATGGATGCGTTCGGCATCTTCGCCAAGATGCTGCCGCCATGTGGCGGTAAGTGTCTGCGGCATGATGTGCTCGATTGTATAAGAGCCGTCCTTTATATGGGGAACGATATTCTCCCACTTGCCTTCAGCGTTGTCGCAATTTTCCATGCGTTCAAACAGGAAGTTGCGGTACGACTGCGGAATGCGGTATATCTGACGTTTCTTGAACTCTTCTGAGACTTCGGCATCTGATGGCAATGCTCCTGTGCCTTGTCGTTTCAGCAAGACATACTTTAGAACCTCGCTATACTGCGACGGCTCTATCCCTTTAGCCTCCTGCTCACGGCGAAGACGCAGCACATCATGATGCATTGTCGCAAAAGCCTTGTTCATGGCGTTTGTGGGATAGTTGCAAATAATGCGCCGTGCCCAATAGGCTTCAATTAGGTCAAAGACCTCAAATACTTCATTTGATGTAAAACCATTGTCATTGGCATATTTGAGAAAAGCCATATAGAAAGCCATTCCGACAGTAGATTCTATGGTGTTGATTTGTCGGAATTTGGTATTTAGTTTTTCATCATCCGACTTTTGGGATGTGAATATGTTCCAATACCGGGCATACTCGGTCATGTCTGACATCACTTCCTCACGCGATATTCCCGTTCGCTCGACAAAAGATTTGAAATCGAAATAAAGGTTGTCGATATTCGCAATCGCCTTAGTATAGATAGTGAGGTAGTCGCGTACAAACATCGTTGGGTCGTAGCCGGTATATATCTCTATTCGATTCCAATACTTTTCATAGCAATGCTCCTGCTCCTCATTGGTCATTGACATAAGAAGGAAATTGCGTATTTTGTCAGCTTCGCTGAGATCGAGGCCCGTAGAGTTGAGGCTTTCAAAAATAAGTTGCGCATCGTCTTCTCGTTCGAGGCGTATGTCTATGACCACAAGTTTTTTGATTGACTCGAACAGCTCTTCAAGTTTCAGGGTGCAGGATTTAAGCTCGTTATAGAAAAACTCATAGTTGCGGGTCACGTTAGACTCACGGACATGTTTTTCCGGCTCGTATATCAGAGCATCAAACGCCTTCATATCGTTTTTGATGGGCTTCAGTTTTACCTTTCGCTCATCGTCCTGATACTCGTCGACGATGTATGTGCGGTAAATCATCGCAATCTTTCGTTCATCGTCATAGGCTAAATCGCCGGCCTTGGCCGCATTTACCATTGCGATAAGCAGAAGTGATATTGTTGTGATGCGCTGCTGGCCGTCAATAACGAGATAATCGTCATTGACATCATTGGCCCGGCTTGTGACTATACTGCCGAAGAAATGCGAACGTCTCTTATCTTCATGTAATTTCACAAGGTCAGCAAACAGGTGACGACAGTGTTTTATCTCCCAATCGTAGTTGCGCTGATATAACGGGATGATGAAGCGTTTGTCGCTCCCCTCAAAGAAACGCACTAATTTCTTATCTTCTCCTTTCATATTCTTGATGGATAGGCATGTCAATCAATGCCGTTGATGATGTTATACAGATTCTCGAATTTGTCAACGACTCCATATCTGGTGGTATTGGTCGATATGGAATTGAAAAGGCGTTTGGCGCACTCGGTTTTGGCGAGTTCCACGCCACGAAGTTCCATCTTGTCGAGCGAGCCTTTGGTCTCGGCGACAAAGAAGATGTGGCGCACAGCTCCGTCCTCAAATACAATCGCCCAGTCGGGAGCGTAGTAACCGACAGGCGTAGGGATTTTGAGTTTGCGCGGCAGCTTTGCGAAGATGAGAACTTCGGTAGCTGATTGCAGAGAGTTGGCGAAGTCACGCTCGCCGTCGCTGTCGTATGCGACGTATGGAGTGATATGCTTCGACAACTCGACCGCCTTGTTGACATTCAACCTACGCTCAGGCAGGAAAATCGTGCTGTCATAAGGCTCTGCCTTAGTGGGATTATAGGTGATATGGTCAACAATCATAGTAGCCTTTTCATCGCGGATAGCCTTGATTACGTTGCGGATAAATTCTTCGGGGTTGTTCTTGAACAACAAGGCTTTCAAGCCGATACCTTTAAGAATTTTTACAACGGAGCGTCGGGTCAGACGTGCGCCACGCGCTATGTCGCCGACAACATCATAAGGCACTGACGAAGTGCAAACGTCTGTCAGTTCGCGAGTAGTGGATTTTGTGTTGCCAAACTCAGTTACGTTCTCCTTATCCTGTACTCCCGAAACCATGACGTACTGGAGTTTGGTTACGGTGAGATTCTTCTTCAAGTTGGCGATGGCCTTGTCTATCAGTTCCTCGCTGTCATAGTGAACGGTGTAGACATACTTGTGGTTAATCTCGTTCCAGAGTTTCTGAAAACGTTTGTCGGTGAAATTGTCGTTAAGTTCGTTGGCCGGAGTTGTGGCAGAGGCTTCCGTCACCATATCATCAAGAGCCTTCGGGTCGAAGATTGACTTGATAAGTTTATTCACATCCTCGGCGATAGGCGCGAGTTTAGAGCCGAGCGGTGCGAGTTGTTCTGCCGCAACATCGGCATGATATTTCTCGGTAAGATGGCCGGAGGCATCGACATAGTCGTTATCTTCGAGATATATCATAATTTGGCTTGCCTCGGTATCTGATATAGCACAGACTTCACCCGTAACCGCATCAGTTACTTTGCGTCCTGCAAAGTAATCGTGCGAAGCGGCCACGGCGCGGTCGCGCAGAGCCTCGCGTGTCTCGCGCTGCAATGCGGTTGTGAAATCAGTGTAGCTTTCATTGGCAATAACGGTCAGTTGGTTCACTTCGTGAACATCTTCGCCGAGAAGTTCCTTATCCTGGCGAATACCGTTGCGGTCAACGCAGATACGCAAGCCACGGCCTACCTCCTGACGTTTGGCGGTGGTAGAATTGCTGTGGCGAAGCGTACAGATCTGGAACACATTCGGATTATCCCAGCCCTCACGGAGCGCGGAATGAGAGAAGATGAAACGTGTCGGTTCCTCAAAACTCAGCAGACGTTCTTTATTCCGGAGGATAAGATCGTAGGCTGAGATGTCATCAGAAATGTCGGAGCCGCGCTTGGTGTCAGAATTGACCGAGCGACCTTTCTTGTCGATAGAAAAATAACCCTTGTGCGTTTCGTAAGGCTTGAAACGGCGAAGGTACATATCGTAAGGAGTATCGAATACAGATATGTAGTCGTTGATAATACGGGCGTATTCTTCCTCGAAGATACGCTGAAACTTACCCTTGACCTCGTTGCCGTCCTCGTCATATTGACGATAGTGGCTAACTTCGTCAATGAAGAAAAGGGATAGGCACTTGATGCCACGGTTGAAAAGTTCCTTTTCTTTGGTGAGGTGAGCGATGATGGTCTGCCGAATCTGAACGCGCTGCATCGCTTCCTCGTTGGTATCGCCGACTACATCACCGCAATAAATGGTCGTGCCGTTAAGGAACGAAACGTAGCCACGGCCACGCGGATTTATTTCGGAAATGACATAATCATCATACTGTGCAAGTCCTGACGCGGCAAAGAGAGAATCGCCGGTGGCGAACTTCTTCACTTCGCGACGGATAGAGCCGTCGGCTCGCTTGCACTCCAGTTCTATGCGCACCTCCGGCGGACGCTTGGGCGACAGCACCATGCCGTCGATATACATATATCCGCT
>VSPO01000151.1 GCA_009775375.1 Muribaculaceae bacterium
GGGCAAAGTTAACACTTTCCCTTGAATCTACATCATTTAGGCTCCATAACGTTGCACTTCGTTTTGGAATCTACAGATGTTTTTTGATTGTTTTTTGATTGTTTTTGCTTAATTAAGTGGCCTGTTATGATTAAATGCCTCCGGAGAGTGGTTCTCCGGAGGCATCGTTGAGGATAAAGGTGGATGGTGATTGAGGAGCGGTCAGGGAGTGTGCTCTTACAACGCGGGAGGCACTATGACTGTCCAGGAATTGTGGTTGATGGAGGTGGCCACCTCGTTGGCAAGATAATAGCGGTTGGACCCGTATGGAGTTCCGTCGCTGTATTTTAGATCGAGTCCCCATGGATCGTGCACTTCAAACCATGTCACTCCATTGACCACCCTGTAGCCTTTGATGAGGAGGAAATGTCCGTTGCTGCCCGGATAGTATTTGTGGGTGCGGTATTCCTTTGAGGCGGCGGTCTGTTGTGAGATATTCGACATCTTGAGGCAGCTGATGGCCAGGTTTCCTTCATCAAGTCGCTCGCGGATTGTTTTCACGTAGTAGTCGAATGTGGAGTCCCAGAAATCCCAGTAGTATGCCTGCACTCCATGGTTGTTCAGGAAGTTGTAGACATCACGTGGATACCACCATATCCCGCCATCGATTTCACTGTATGGAGTTTCGTTTCTTGCGTCTTCCACACTGTAGCGGCTATCTGGATATGCCCACTTGAGAGCCATGGCGGAACATGCCGGACCGCAGTTGTCGTCGGAGTTGGCTCCCGTGTGCTGTTGCTGCATGTAGAATCCATCGGGAGACGAGCCATCGTTCGACACTTCCGCTGTCAGGCAGTTGCCCATGCCATAGCGACTGGTATGGCTGTTGTTGGTGACCGTGACTCTCCATCGGCGGGAAGTGGATTTGTCGGCTGAAGTCACAGTATAGAGCACAAGATTGCTGAAGTCCATTTCAGATGCTCCGCTGACTTGAGGCTCATAGTTTATACTGACCGTGGCACCGTCGGAAACGGTGATTTCAGGGCGAAGCGAGCTCAAATCAGTCACGGAATATGGGAGCTGGACATACACTGTGCTGTTTTCAGCATCAATTTGGGCTTTCGCGTCGAATCCGCTGATTGAATAGCTGGTAAAGTCGGCTTTTGAGTTTTCACCAACCGGACTCTCGTCATCCGAACATGATGTGGCGAGAAATGCCAGCAGAGGGATAAGCAGCAGACAGACATTCTTGCCGGAAGGCATAAATGTTGTTTTCATTGCTTTAGATTTTGGTTAATGTCTTATTTTTTTGTGATTAAAGGGATATTTCCCTTTGAAATTATTGGGCCGCATGGTTGCTGTCAACGTGGTGCATAGCCAGGATTCTGTGGCATTTCAGGATTGAAAGTGAATTGGGTTTGTGAGATCGGGAGCACACATTTGAAATAGTCCCAGTTGATTTCTTCCGGAGCTCCGGAAAGATGTTTGCCCCCTTTCCTTACGATAGTTTTTCCATTGCGCAACATGTCGAAGAAGCGATGGCCTTCGCCGATAAGCTCCAGTCTACGCTCTTCGAGCACCTTGTCGAGCGTGAAGTCGGCGTCGCTCACTTCATTGGCCGGGTTTGCACGCATGGCTATTTCATTGAGATATGCGAGAGCTTTGGCGCGGTCGGAGCCTCCGTTTTTGAGACCGGCTTCAGCTGCGATCAGATAGAGCTCCGACATACGGATCACAGTGTAGTTGTTTTCATAGGATGTGGTCCAGTATCCTCCGCTGCCCGGATATTTAGTCAGGATATAGTAGAAAACGCCACTCCCCCCGTCTTCCTCATACGCCACCATTGAGTTGCGGATGTCGTTGTCGCGCTGTCGGATGAACATACCGAAGTCGTCGGTGACCACTCCTGCGGCATATCCCCACCAATTAAGCATATATGCCATGCAGTCGCGTCCGTTGTTAGAACTTGACGTGTTTGCGATTTGAAACAATGCTTCCGGGCCAAACTTGTTGTCAAGATTGAACATTGCCTGATAAGCCTCACGATTTACGAGATAGTGGTCGCCATTGTTCTTAAGGGCTTCAATTAGCTGACTCGCGGTTGCGAAAGCAAGATCATTCTTCTCGCAGTATAGATACACGCGGGCCAGAAGGGCACGCGCGGCGTAGGCGTTGATGTGGCCGTTGTCTTTTGCGGATGATAGCAGGGGAATCGCTTCCTTCAATTTGTCGATAATAAAATCATAGCATTGCGCGACAGTGCTTCTTTCGGGATTTTCGTCGAACCCGATAGCATGGTCTACGATTGGCACGCCCCATGATTCGCCGTTATCTTTTGCAAATGGATATCCGTAGAGGCGGGTCAGGTCGAAATGGCATAACGCAATTATCGCGAGTGCTTGTCCCTTATAGTTGTCGAGTTGATCGGCTGTCGCATCCTTGATATCTCCGTTTTCGATGGCCCGGATAATGTTCCATGCGTTCCTTACAATATAGTATGGACGTCCCCACAGACCGCCGTTGTTGGGATTCTGAGTGGAATGCTGATACATATAGAAGGAGTGGAAGCTTCTGGAGCTTGACCAGTAGGTGGGCTGCATGTCGTCTCCTCTCATGTCGCCGTATAGAAACATTGCGGAATTATAATAGTATGTGCTTGCCATCAGTGAATACAGGCCGTTGTTCGCGACAATCACGTCTTGGAGAGAGGTGATAGCCTCTCCCGTGGTGATGGCATCGGATGGTGACTTGTCGAGGAAGCTGTCTGAACATCCTGAAGCGATAATGGCGAGTCCGGCCATCAGAATCGAATATATGTATTTTTTCATTGTCGTCTTCATTTTTGGTTTTGATAATATTGTCATTGATTTAGAATCCGATTTCAAGCCCTATTGCCACAGTCTTTAACGGAGGAATATCGGTGTTCACCAATCCGGTTAGTTCAGGGTCATATTGGTCATATTTCGCCCAAGTCAGCAGGTTGGTGGCGGATATGTAGATACGGGCTGTTGATAGTCCTGAGGCATCAAGCCATTTGCGAGGCGCACGCACTCCGAAAGTAAGGCTTTTCAGTCGTAGATGGTCGGTGCTGTGGATTCCACGGGATGTGTGCCACCATCCTCCGTATTCTTGACCGGCCACATATCTCGGCACGTCGGTGATGTCGCCGGGTTTCTGCCAGCGCCTTCGTAGTTCGGTGCTTTTCGGAGCCATTGAGTTGTAGCCATCGTCTTGGAGTGCCCACATGTAATTGTCGTAGCTGTATCCTCCTAAGGAAAATGATAGGTTGAAACTGAGGTCGAGGATTTTGTAGCGGAAAGTGTTGGAAAGTCCTCCTGTGATGTCCGGATAACTGTCTACCAAAGGAATGCGGTCGGCAAGGTTGGGGTCTTCCACTTTCTCTCGGGAGCGGGTTCCGTCGTCTTGCAAGCGATTGGAGTAATAAAGGGGGTTCCCGTTTTGAGGATCCACGCCGGCATATTCCCGAAGAGCGAATGTGCCGAGTGAATATCCCTCCTTTACTATGAATGCTGTGCCGTCGAAATATTCAGGCACATCGGCGAGCTTCACGACCTTGTTTTTATTGTGAGAGAGATTTAGGCTGGTGGTCCATGTGAAGTCGCGGTTGGATATGTTGGTGGAAGACAGTTCTAACTCAAAACCGGTGTTACGCATTCTGCCCACATTGTCGGTTATGCTTCCGAATCCGGTTATGGGGTTGACGGTGCGCGACAGGAGGAGGTCTTTTGTGTCGCGGCGATACCAGTCGAGCGATATATTAAGTCTGTTGAAAAGCACTAAGTCAAGGCCGACATTGAATGTATAGTTCTTCTCCCATGAAAGGGAACTGTTGCGCAGGCTTGACTCCACCATTCCTGGCTCATCATTATAGGAATATCCGAGACTATACATCCCATAATAGCTGTAGAGGGATGTGGGGATATTGCCGTTAACGCCGTAGGAGAGCCTGAGTTTGGCATCGTTGAGCCAGGATTCGGAGAAATTCATGAATTTCTCTTTCCCGAATCTCCATGATCCTGAGAGGGCCCAGAAATTGTCCCACCTGTTGTCGGGGTCAAGTCGCGACGAACCGTCGCGGCGGAAGCTCGCCGAAAAGAAATATCGATCACAATAATCATAGTTTGCTCGGAACACATACGAAAGCATTGAGTCGCTGTCACGGTAATGCTCGATGCCTGCTGGCACGCTTGCATTGTTCATGACCACCTTCTTGTCGGAGGCATAGTTCTTAGCATAGCTGAAGTTGAACTCTTTGTTCCAGCGTTTTATTTCGTATGCCGCGAGCACGTCTACGGAGTGGTCGTCGAAATCTCTGATGAAATTAAGGCGCGTCTGCGAATTATAGGTCAGATTGTCAGTATTGTATGACACTCCTTGCCCATTCGGGGTTTTCCCGTCGGAACTATTTGGCGAGAAATATCTGAACTCCTTGGTGTAGATGTAGTCCACATTGAAGAGTTCGGAGAGTCGCAAGCCGGGGATGAATGTATATCCCGCATCGATAGAGGCGAAAGTGCGGGCGATTTGCGATTTCATCTCATTGACGGAATTGTCAAGAAGAAGATTGCGGTTGATTTCAGGGATGTTTTCATTATAGCTGCCGTCGGCATTATATATGGGAATCGACGGATTCAGGGCAACTTTCAGGGCGTACATAGGATTGCTGTAATATCCTCCTCCTGGAAGGGGTTGCTTTTTTGTCAGGGAGAAGAGTGAATTCATGGCAACGTCGAAATTGTGGTAGCGGTTCGAGAAGTTAAGGTGGCCGCTGTAGCGTTCGAATCCTGATTTGTAGGCTACGTTTTCTTGATTGGTGTAACTCACGCTGCCGGCAAAGCGGGTGTTGTCGGTTCCTCCGGCCAGGGAAAAATCGTAGTTCTGCTGATGGGCGGTGCGGAATAGGGCATCTTCCCAGTCGGCATATCCCCCTACAGGAATCCGGGCGTAATTGTCGATCTCTTCCTCCGCATGTTCCTGAGCCCATTCGAGGGTCTGTCCGTTCAGTAGGTTGCGGTTGACGAGGCCTTCAAGAATGAGAGCCCTTCTCTCGTCGCCTCCCATTGTCGGTCTGAACTTCATTGCCAAGTCGGAAATGCCGTAGCTTGCCTTGAAATTGTAGGTGGTTTTGCCTTGTTTCCCTTTCTTTGTCGTGACGAGAATCACTCCGTTAGCTCCTCTGGCTCCATACAGAGAAGCTGAGGCTGCGTCTTTGAGCACGGTTATTGATTCGATGTCAGAGGGATTGATGGTGCTAAGGATTCCCATCCCTCCTCCGTTCATATCGTCGGTGGTCATGCTTCCGGATTCCACAGGCACTCCGTCGAGCACGAAAAGAGGAGCATTAGATGCGGAGAGCGATCCGTAGCCGCGCACCCTGATTGACGTGTTGGAACCGGGTGAACCGTTGGAATTAATCAGACGTACGCCTGGCATGTTGGCCTCCATCATCTGAGTCATGGATATGACCGGGAGATCCTTGTGTTTGTCTGTGTTGAGCACGGATGCCGACCCCGTATAGGAAGATTTCTTGACATTGCCATATCCGGTGACAACTATTTCGTCGAGTTGTTCGGTGGATGATTCAAGCACGACAGTAATCCTGCCTGACGTGATCGGCACTTCCTTTGTCTTGGCCCCGACAAAGCTTATGACGAGTGTGTTTGCATGTTCGGGAAGCTTGGAGATTCTAAATTCCCCGTTGATGTCGGTGACTGTACCCAGTTTGGTGTCCTTTACGAGGACACTCGCACCGGGTATTGGTTCGTTGTCTTCCGCATAAATTACGATTCCTGAAATCACTTCGGGTGCGGAACTCCGGGAAAGAGCCGGATATGTTCCGATGAAGAACACTGCGAGAAGCAAAATAAGGCTTTTTCTCATGGCAACAATAATTAGGGATATTCAGTTAATGGCTTGATTATTCAAGCTTAAAATGGATCGTGTCTGTCCTATTGCTGTGCCGTTTTGA
>VSPO01000152.1 GCA_009775375.1 Muribaculaceae bacterium
AAGGGGTCAGTCTTATTATGCCCGAAGGGGTCAGTCCCGCGTGCCCGAAGGGGTCAAACTCACGCGCCTTTTCCAGTATGCCCGGGTTGGGGTGAAGCTTAAAAAAGGTGCTTGATATGATATAAAGGGCACTGGGACAAGGACACTATAAGAGATATGTGTCATAAAAAAACAAAATGGCATGGCAGTATGCACACCGTCATGCCATATGATGTGATTTATAACTCCGGAACCGACAGCCAACGGACATTATCATCCTTAATATGGCAATGAGACATCGGGTCGTAGCGGGCTAACTCATAGGAAGCTACCTTGAATTTCATGTCGATTGTCGCAATGATTATTACCTGTCCCTTTTCCGGTTTGCAATCGGAATCCGCGAATTTATGCCATTGTGGGGATGGGTTCTTGTCAGCCCATTCGGCACCTTTTATAAAGCTGTACATATTTGGCACAGGATATTCGCTGTCCTTGAAAAGACCTTTAGCTGCATCTTCTATTTCTTCTCTGCGTGTCATGCTTACTATTGTTTGTTGTTAGAACCATTCAGGATTTTCTTTCCTCATCAGCTCTGTCAGTTCTTTGTCCTCAAGTTTCAAATCGCCTTCATCTGTATAGAAGAAAATATCCTCATCAATCTCCTCTGCCTCCTTGTCTGCAAAACCATCGCAGCTGTCGGTGATTGGATATGGCATTAGTGCGTCGAGCAGCTTTATTCCAGCGATAATCAGTGGCATCCCTTCATTGCTTGGAAGCACACGGCAAATGTAGGTCTCGTTTCGATAGGTAATCTCTGTTGTGGTCATGTCTGTTTGTTTGTGGTTTGTTATCTCCCTCATATTAATTATATTCATTTCCGGGAGGGTTGCCGTGAAATTTTGGAGGCGTCCGAAAGGATACCGGGAAGGATTAAGACAAGGCTGCCACAGCGACACTGGTGATGCCGTGGCACGTTGCCATCGGGCCTTGACATATCCATGGGTATCCTTAACTTTGCCGTCATTAAATCGCGCAACTCCTTTACGGATGGATTCAGGGAATGTTTTATAAAGGCTAAAAAATGATACAACGGGTTATTGTAATAAGCAAAAGATTTGCGGTCTGGAGACCGCAAATCTTATGAGGAAGGAGTGTCTCAGGCGGCTTTCTTCGACTTTCTGGAAGATTTCTTGGCGGAAGTCTCAGGCTGTTCCTCCACTTCGGGAGTACGGTGGAACTTCATTGCCACGAGAACGACACGCTGGTTTTTCTTGCCGTCGGTACCCGTCCATTCCTCTGGCTTGAAGTAGCCGGTCACGGTGATGTGCTCGCCTTTCTTAAGGCGGTCGAAGGAGTCGAGGTTCTCGTTCTTGCGCCATGCCTCGATGTTGATGAGGGCAGACTTGAATGATGTCTCACCGGCCTGGTTCTTTTCGGCGCGGCTTACCGAGATGGCGAAGCGGGCTACCGATGCGGTGTCGAAGTTGCGGATCTGGGCATCGTTTGCGATGAAGCCGGAGAGTTCGAAGGTGTTGCTGATTTTCTTCATGTCTGAAAATTTTTAGAAGTGAGTAAATTAATTTTATGTGCATTTCAGGGTGTGCGGCTTCAGTGGCAGCCAAGGGTTGAGTGAAACAATACTCTTTCCATAAGAGAGGCACGAACCTATGGGAAGGAAGATTTTTCACCCGTTCATTGGCAGAGCGACCGTCCGGTAGCGGCCACAGGACATCATCACGATGTCGCAGCATACAACCTTTGCGCAGTAAAATGATTGGCTCTTGCTTCGCCCGGATAATTGGACATGGAAAGAAATCGGGACACCTGCTCTCTGGTTCGCAGACAGTCTCAGATACACCGATACACTATCAGAGAGCCAGCATCTTTATATAAGCTGTCTGACTATGCTGTCATGAGAGCGCAATCAGTTCTTCAACTTCAATGGTGGAAAGGGAAAATCAATCGACCGTACTCAATGGCGAAGCACAACCGGACCAGCAATCAAAAGAGGACACGGATACCGGCAGTAAAATCGTGTCATTCGAGATTAAGAAGTCATACAATTCCACTTGGAGTGCCAGACGCAGGCGCATCCTAAAACAAGAAGTCAATAGGTTGCCACCATCAGGATTAAGAGGTGGTCTTCGGCTACTTTGATGGCGAGAGCAACTACATCAATCGCTGTTATAACAGGCGATGCAACTGACAAGCCATATGTGAAGACCATGCCAATCTGCTTTGTCATCTTAAAAGTGGTTCCGCTTGCAAAGTCAAATGCGAAATGAAATGCAGACCCAAATGCAGGGTCAGATGTAAGGACATAAAAAAGGCCTCAGAGAAACCCTGAGACCCGTGAGAGGCGGTAAGAATAAGAATGGTTTTCAGTCATCCCATCTCTTAGGCTTTCGTTTTACTGAGCCTGTCATCATCCGGGTTATTTCTTCCAGACTCATTTTGCTAATACGGCGGCTGTCTTCTACCCATTTAATGAGTTCAGACCGTCGGAACAATAATTCTTTGGCCGGTTTATAATGGGGGATGAGACCTTTCTGAGCCAGCTTGTAGATAGTCGGCTTTTTTAGATGTACTACTTCGCAGGCTGTGTCAAGATCTATAAAACCTTCAGACTGAGAAGTCTTTGACTGACTTTGGAGCCTTTTTGAAACACTAGAGAGTTCCTTGCTCAGATAGGTAATCTGTACCATCAATTCAGCGAGCATTTTGGGCATAGTATCGAATGAGGGTGTATTCTCCATATTCTATTATATTTTCAGACTTGATTGCGGTTGGAATTACTGTTTATTTTAGAAGCCGGAAGCCGGGAACACATGAGGTATGAGGGGTTGGTCAAGAGGTATGAGTTTGAGAATGAAAGTCCCTTCTTTGATAGCCAGTTTCGTCTTGATGGTGTCAACGGCGACATCTGAGAACATTAACTTGAAGGTGGCTTTAAGGAACCAGGCTATCTGTATATTGGATTTTTTGAGACGTTTCCCGATATTCCAGCCGAAATGATACAAGTCATTGGAGGTAACGCCATCCAATTTTACGGCAATATCATCCGACACATCTTTGCCTTTGGCAAGCTGGTGAATGTTGTTGCACAAAATCTGAATCTGATTCTCAGACAAGTGTCTCTTGAAAGTTAGGGATGAATACGAGAGGATGTCATTCATAATGCCGGATTCTTTATTAGAATCAGTTGTTGTGAAAATAGCTGTCTCAAACCTCCTGCCTTCCAGTCCGCAGGATTCGTTTGAATTACGAGAATCGGATAATTTAGGAATTATATAGTAGGCGGATATGAGATAAACCAGATATCCGGTGCCGCAGACAAGAGATAATACAAAAACCGTATGAAAGACTGCAAGGAAAATATCTGAGTTTTCCGTTATCATTCGTGTATAATCGGAGACACCGATGCCGAGTGCACACATAGTTACAACGGTGAGATATGCTCTTGTCCAAGGGGATTTATAAGGGGCTTTCATCTTGGCGATATGTAATTATTTTCAATAAGTTTGTTATTTTCTAATAGAATAACGTATGAGAAATACCCTGAAAATCAAGGTTATGATTTATTATAAAGTGCGTCAGTATTTATATTGCCATTCTTTTCGGTTAAATGGAAACAGGCGATGAGCAAAAAACGAAAAATAGATTGTGTCACTGAATGAAGTTCCCTTGAACTGAAATCTCCCAAGTTTTGATATTTACATATGCCGAGATGTATTAGGCATATTTAACGCAGAAAAGGACACCCAGAAGGGTATCCTTTCAATCAGAGGTACAAATAAGGGGCTATTTGAGCTTAATCTTATCGACTGTTTCCCGCTTTTTGGAAGATACGAGATCAGCGTAAATCTGGGTGGTTGTTACTGATTTGTGAGTAAGCATCTTCGAGACCGTATAAATGTCAGTACCTGCGGCAATCTGAAGGGTGGCGTAGGTATGGCGGAAGCAGTGGAAGGTGATATGCTTCTTGATGCCGGACGCCT
Organism: Muribaculaceae bacterium; assembly: GCA_009775375.1. Classification (GTDB taxonomy): domain Bacteria; phylum Bacteroidota; class Bacteroidia; order Bacteroidales; family Muribaculaceae; genus Lepagella. The sequence goes on from VSPO01000152.1 coordinate 3,978, forward strand.
CAATCCAGTGCTTGAGCGGCACATTGATCATAGAACGTGTCAGCCCCTTGAAGACCTTGCCTTCCCCTCGTTCCCCACAGAGTTCAAGAGCTTCGCAACTTATCGGAAGGATAGCCTCGGTGGATGTTTTCTGAGTCCTGATTCTGACACATGGCCCTTTATCTGGTGCAATACGGAGATTGTTCCATGTTAGGTTCTCTATATCGCTGATACGCAACCCCGTGAGGCAAGAGAACAGGGAAGCTCTTTTCAGAACATCAATCTTGCAAGGCGTTTTGGCGAGTACGATTAGCTCGTCTTGCGTGAGATATTCCTTTTGAACATCCTCCCATTCTATCTTGTCGAGATAGTCGTTGATGTTCTCTTTCAGGAGCTTGTCTCTGTACGCGACTTTCAATAAACCTCTGAAAGTCGAGAAGTAACCGGCGATAGAGTTCTGGGAGAGTTTTCGATGTGTCAGTCGTAGATTGTGGGCGGTCAGAAGATATTCACGGAATTTAGTGCATAGTTCAACAGTGACCTCTTCAAAAAGGCATTTCCCTTTGACAAAGATCTCGAAGTGTCGATACACAATATCCCATTTCTGAGGTTTGCCTTTGCTCATCTTTTTGAAGTAGGCAAGGAAGTCCGCCTTCTCCTGATGTCGGTCCATGAAGCCGAACTGTTTGTTGATTACCTGCTCCTGACGACGGCAACGGATAAGTTCGCCTTGGGTGAGCATAGCTTCATTATAATCCCTCTCGATATCATTCTTCGGTTCGGCATAGATATAGAAGCCGAGAAATTCCCGACGGGACAGACGCCCTGTATGCGGATTACGGACTGCGGGCCAGTAATCGAGATACAGAGACAGGCGGCCTTTTGTTATAGGTTTTTGCCGCAGATATACCTTAGCGCATGTAGCCATAGTTTTTCGTTTTTTGCAAAGATGTGGAGTTATTTCCCGGTTGGTAGGTTGTTGGGGTACAACTTTTGGAAAACTTTCAACCGGATTAGATTGAAGGTGGGGTAAAGATGTTCTCAAACAAGGCATCTACTTCTTCTTTTGCGAGATAGCAGTATTTGCCGACCATTTTTTTCTTGACCTTATAGGTCTTGATGTAGTGGTAAAGTTGGTCCCGGGTCATATTGAATTTCTCGGTAGCCTCCGCAATACTGTACCATTCGGATTCCACAGGTTCTGCCGTGCCTTTGGCCGCATCGAAGTGTCTCTTGGAATATCTTACCTCCTTGCCTTCTTTCTTCTTTGGAATCCCTATTTTTGACACGAAGGAGTAGATAGCCGGTAAGGTCATCATGTATTTCTCCTGAATTTCAGCGACAGAATACCATTCTGTTATTTCTTCAACTGAAGTGTCCTTCTTGCCGAATATCATGTCGCAGTGTTTCTTGCTCCAGTAGGTTTTACCATGCTGGGTGACTTTGGGAATGTTCTGCTGTTTGGCGGCTTTGAAAAGCCATGAATTGCTGATGGAGAATTTCTCCAGCACTTCCTTGGTCGTGTAAAACTCGGTGATTGGTTCTCTATCTTTCTTGGAAATGCCTGAAGGGTCAATCGGTCGAGCCGTAATCATCTCATCTATATCCTTACGATATATTACTGTCCAATGACTCGTTATCCGATGTGCTTTTAAGAGACCTCGATATATCAGCTTATATACACCATCTCGTGTAAAGCCTAATAATTGGGCAGCCTCCGAAACGGTCAAATACTCTTTGTCCTTTATGTTCTCCACCTCCTTTTTTTGTTGGCTTCTTTGTGAAGCTGTTTCGGCACGCTGTTTTTTT
>VSPO01000153.1 GCA_009775375.1 Muribaculaceae bacterium
GGGCAAAGTTAACACTTTCCCTTGAATCTACATCATTTAGGCTCCATAACGTTGCACTTCGTTTTGGAATCTACAAATTATTTTTGAGAATTTTCGCCTCCTACGTTTTCCCGTTGAGGAATCTCTGTCTGACCGCCTTCGGCAGCCCCTTCAATCGCCTCCACCGCATCCTTTATCGCATCCTTCTTATTGCGCTTCAATGGAATGGTATAAATCAGGGAGAATGATGCCGATATGTTGGACGACGCGCCATAGCCGGGGATGAACCACGGGTCGGAATTCGTGCCCTTGCTGCCCTTGAACTTGAATCGATAGCGAAAATCCCAGCCCATGGATATGTTTTTCCATATTTTGACCTTCACTCCGCCAAGAACTTCTCCATACAGGGCATGTGCCTTCTGATTCATAACGGAAAAGGAATTGCTTTGATCCCAATACGGCGAATTTATCGTGATGTCGGTGATGTCATACTTAAATGAGGAATAACCTCCACGCACTCCGACATGGATTTGATAGTCGGGATTGCTCTTATAGAGAAAATTGTAGTTGGCCCCTATTTTCGCATATAGCGACGGCTTCCCTTTATAGTGGAAATTTCCCTCCTCCAGACGATTGTCGGCAAAACCTATGCCGAGCTCCACAACAGGTTGAATCCAATTGTGGAGGGATAGCTCGGCCCAGACGTCGATGCTGGCATGTTTCTGACCGGCAAGTTGCATGACGGCGTCGAAGAAATTTACGCCGAAACTCATTGACTCCAGCAAAGGATAGACCGGACCCGGACGCGCAGTCTTGACAGTATCCAGATCTGCGAGAAACAAGACCGGCTCCTCAAGGGGATTGCCATGCTTGTCATAATAATGCAATACGGGTTGACGGGGCTTGGTCTTGTCGTTGTCGACAGGCGTGATTTTCTTCTGCCCGTAGACAGGAGCGCAGACAATCAGAAGAACCAGCACAAACAGGCCGCTTATGGATATATCTTTTATTCTCATGATTCGTTATCTCCGGTTGAAACCCTGAAATATATTCGGAGGTTCTCAATGTTAGCATTATCTATCATTCCATTCGGGCAAACCACAGAGTCGATGACGTGGCGAGTGGAGATGATGTCGGTCATTTTATAGTCGTAGACCACTCCGCAAGCCGACGATACGAACCATGGGATTATCTCGTATTGGAAAGTGATTGTGTCGGAGACGCGAAGCATCCCCAAATCTCCGCTTTCATATTTTATGACATAGGAAGTGGATCCCTGATCAATCCGAAATGGCAGATAACTTTGGCTCAGGCCGGAAACGGAATCATGGAGGATACTGTCGCCAGGGGCGCCTAACCCATATATGCTTATCATATCAAGCGTTACCTGCCGGGGAGTCTCCTCAGAGCTGTAGAATCCGGCAAGCGGGAGGGAATTCTTATTGTCGAGACATTCTTCATTGGAGCACGACATACATAAAGCCAATCCCAACGGGATTGCAAACGCCGCAATCCTCGCGATGCCATATCTAAAAACGCGGATCATATCTCTTCTGCTATAAGGTAGTTGTTACGCTCCGGGGAGTTTCTCGTGATGAGTTCCCCTATGAATCCCGACAAGAAAAACTGCAGACCCATTATCATGGCGGCAAGCGAAAGATAGAAATAGACGGACTTCGTCACGTAGAAATGATACGTCTCGCTATTCATGCTGACTATCTTCAGAACCAATACCACAAGGACCGCCAACAGGCCGAGGATGAACATCATCGAACCAAGCAAGCCGAAAATATGCATGGGCTTCACGCCAAATTTCGATTGAAACCACAACGTGCCTAAATCAAGATAGCCATTAACGAAACGATCAAGTCCGAACTTCGTGTGGCCGTATTTCCTTGCCTGATGATGCACCACCTTCTCCCCTATTTTCCTATAACCGGCGTTTTTCGCAAGATAGGGAATGTAGCGATGCATGTCGCCGTATACCTCTATATGCTTCACCACCGCATTGCGGTAGGCTTTAAGGCCACAGTTGAAGTCATGCAGGTTTTTTATGCCGCTGACTTTCCTTGCCGTGGCATTAAACAATTTGGTGGGAAGCGTCTTCGACAAGGGATCATAGCGTTTCTTTTTCCAACCGGAAACAAGGTCATACCCCTCCTCTTTTATCATTTTATAAAGGCCGGGAATCTCGTCCGGGCTATCCTGAAGGTCGGCGTCCATCGTAATCACCACATCGCCCTTGGCTCTGCGGAAGCCCGTGTTCAATGCCGGCGACTTTCCGTAATTACGCGAAAAGGAGACTGCATGAATCCGGTCGTTGCGATTGGCAAGCGATTTGATCGTATCCAGCGAACGGTCGGTAGATCCGTCGTCGATAAACAGAATCTCATAACTGAATCCGTTTTCCTCCATCACCCGCTCAATCCAGGAAGTCAGTTCCGGAAGCGATTCTTCTTCGTTGTAAAGCGGTATTACTACTGAAATATCCATTGTCTGAAATTATATATCCAAGTCCGCGATATGCAACTCCGGCAATTCTTGATGATCCTCCCTGCCATATGATTCGCGGCCCCTTGTTAGTTCTTTTATGATTATCTAAACATGTCTGCGGTCTTTCTTTTCTTGGATGCCGACAGGATGCCTGCAAGCAACATCGAAAGCATCGACCCCACAAAGCATGAAAACCATCCTATCGTCGTCACGAACTGCATCCCCGAAGGCAGCCGGCGCGATTCCAGTGCGCTGCGCATCACCGTCGTCATGTCGACATATTCCGCTGCTACAGGCGAAGCCTCTATCGTGGAAAGCGTGGTGGAGACGTAGGAGGCTATGAATCCTGGGTTTATGACGACAAGATAGAGAGCTGAAAACAAGGAGCATATAAGCGTCCCGAATATGACAGAATATATGCCAAACAACCACAAGGCCGAAAACTTGCCGTAGGAAGGACATGCCTTAGCCAATCTCTTCATGTAGTATCCAAGAAGCACGGGGAATCCCAGGGCCAGCAAAGGGACAAGCATCGGCAAGGCCGGCATGCTGAGGCTGAACAAAACGCATGCCGACATGCCAATCAGATAGATTCCTATCGGCAAACCGGCCTCAGCCGCATATTTATATACTGATTTATCCATATTTTATTTGTATAAGGCTTATGGTCTACTCAAAACTCCTGTTATGAATCATCGCCATTGCCTTCTTTTTAAGCTACAAAATTACCATTAATTTGCAAGAATTCAAAATGATTTGTAATTTTGTATTCGGCAATATTTCATGAAATGACGGGATTTCTAATGCAGAAATAATCCAACCGTCTAAGAATCAATGTCAATAAATTCCATTTGGATCAACATCTACACAGCATCAGCAGACATGTCAAGAAGACGAAAAAAGAAACGGACCAAAACCAATCCAATCAAGGTATTCGGATATCTCCTATGTTTTGCCATTACCGCATTCGGATGCCTGATGGCCGCGAATATGTCGAAGAATCATGATTTCAACATCTTCCGGAATGATAGCTCTTCAGATTCCGGCATTCCCAAAGCCAGCAACGCAAAGCATTACCCTGCTCTTGAGACAGTGACCCTGCCGGATTCATTACCTTCCCAAGTAAAGGAATATATCGGGTTTACAATCTCCTTTAACAAGCTCAACAAGACACCCAATTACGTGGCATGGGAACTTCTCGACAAAGAAACTTCCGGGGATAAGAAAAGGAGCAATAAATTTTGGACCGATTCCGATATTGAAGGCTGCCCCTACACGTCAGACTATACACGGTCAGGTTATGACAGAGGCCACATGTGTCCTTCGGCCGACCAAAAATGGAGTCCGCAGGCAATGGAGGATTGTTTCGTCATGGCCAACATTTGCCCACAAACCCACGCTCTTAACAATGGGGCTTGGAAAACGCTCGAAAACAAAGAGAGGCAATGGGCTAAAAGAGATTCGGCGATAATGATAATAGCCGGACCGATATATAATGAATCGGATACAAGCCGTATAGGTTATTCTTCAGTGAGGGTCCCCGGCGCATTTTTCAAGGTGCTGCTGTCGCCATATACCGACCAACCCAAGGCCATAGCATTCGTATATCCCAATATGACCGCCCCGGGCAACATGCAAAACTATGCCATGAGCGTGGATGAGCTTGAGAAAATGACCGGGTATGACTTTTTCCCGGCGCTGCCGGATGAAATCGAAAAGGAAGTGGAATCTTCTTTCTCTTTTAAAGAATGGAACAAATCAACAAAATGACACAAGCCGACACGATAGCCGCAGTGTCGACCCCGAACGGCACGGGAGGAATCGCCGTGATAAGGATATCCGGTAGTGATGCTCTAAGAATAGTCAGCGGCGCTTGGATTGGCAAAAATTTAGCCGACATGGAGACCCATAAGGCTACGCTCGGGAAATACGTGGCCACATCAGGAGAGATTCTTGACGAGGCAGTGGCCACCGTCTTCAGAAATCCGAAATCATTTACGGGAGAAGATGTCGTGGAATTGTCTGTCCATGGGTCGAGATGGATACAGCGCGAGATATTGTCCGACCTCATAAGAAGGGGAGCAAGGACCGCCATGAACGGAGAATTCACTCAAAGAGCCTTCATAAACGGACGAATTGACCTGGCGCAGGCTGAAGGGATCGCCGACCTCATAGCCTCTTCTTCAAAAGCCTCCCACGCTTTGGCCATATCTCAGACAAGGGGACGTTTCTCTCAAGAGCTCGACGACCTGAGAAATCAACTAATCGACTTCGCCTCATTGCTGGAGCTTGAGTTGGACTTTTCCGAGGAAGACGTGGAATTCGCCGACAGGATAAAACTCCTTTTGCTGGCGGAAGCGGCAAATGACAGGATACGCCGGCTGACTCGGTCGTATTCCGCAGGGTCGGTAATCAAAGACGGTTTGCCCGTTGTCATCGCCGGGGTGCCAAATGCCGGCAAATCGTCGCTGTTGAATCTCATGATAGGCGAAGACAAGGCTATCGTGACAGACATTCCCGGCACAACCCGCGACTTGATAGAAGACACGATAGAGATTGACGGCATACTATTTAGGTTGACGGATACAGCAGGTCTTCGCGTATCAAATGATATCGTGGAGGCTACGGGCATTGAGAAGGCGAAAGCAAAGATGAGAGCCTCAAGGATAGTCATATGGATGCTCGATCCCTCCACTTCTACCCTCCCCCAGATAGAAGAACTAAAGAGTTTTATTTCCGAGCAAGAGAGCTCGAAAATAATTATTCTCTGCAACAAATGCGACATCGAGGAAAACATCTCCAAGGTCGAAGCTTTGGAATTGACAATTAAAGAGCTTGCAGATAATGCCGGAAAGAGCGCACATTGGATTGCCGATCCAATAAGGTTCAGCGCAAAGACGGGGGAAGGAATCGACATACTCCACGAGACACTCTCCCGGATAGCACAGGACGGCATTGACATATACAACGAACCAATCGTCACCAACGCCCGCCACTACGAAGCCCTCTATAAAGGCCAACAAGCCTTAACGAGAGCGATAGCCGGCATAAAAGATGGCCTGACCGCCGACTTCATCTCTCAAGACGTAAGAGAAACCCTTCACCACATCGGCACAATCACAGGCTCCATCACCACCCCCGACCTCCTCTCAACCATCTTCTCCAGATTCTGC
>VSPO01000154.1 GCA_009775375.1 Muribaculaceae bacterium
AGGGGAATAAGGAGGCAGGAAGAAAAGGTAAAGACCCCGTTTCTCCCATATCTTTCTCATTTCCTTCATATACTTGCGTCTGTGCACCTTGGCATTGTCAAGCACGATGAATGTGTCCTTTTATCGCACGCGAGGGCATCCTGACGCCTTCAGGAGTATATCCTTTTTGATGTTCTTTCCTTTGCTTCTTTAAGCGGACTGTCTTGTCGGTGGGGTCTCCGGGCTTGCCGGCGGCGGGGAGGGCAAGGGATAGCAGGGAGGCTATCATCAATGCCACTGAGAAAATCTTTTTCATTCTTTAGCGGTTTTTAAAATTCTCTGCAAAATTAGATATGAGGAATGGATAACGACGAAAATCAAATAACGGAAAAATAACTGAAATGCGTTTCAATCATCTTTCCGTTATTCAAACCATAGGCTTATCCGGCTTATAATAAGCGAATTATGCCATCAATCACCTTTACCCCCATTTTTTTGTCCAAAACTTTCAAACATAAGGATTCCCTCCGCGATATGATCGCGCCATTGCTCTTTCCGAGCAAAATTATCATCTCCGACGGTTTGATTCCGATCTTTATGAGAAGGGCGGTGCGCAATTCGGCAGTGGTCATTTTTCCCAAAGTAAGCAATAGCAGGTTCTCCTTGAACTTGGGGGAACATTTCAGGACTACCTCTTCAATCTCATCCCAAAGGATGTCGTCATCCTTAATCAGCTTGCAAGCCTTAAGCCGATCCAACACCTTTTGATAAGGCTCAGACTGCAATATCATGTCCGGCACCTCTGGCTTCTCTTTTGAACGCTCATACAACGTCATCAGGCCGTCTCTAAGTTTCTCCCTCAGTTTCTGCTTGAGCTCCGCAGTAGTGCCTGTTATCGGCATATTCGTAGAGATTTCTGAATCTTTGGTACGTTCAGAGGAATCTGCATCTCCGACATCGGCGGCGGTCTGTCGGGCTACAAGGGTGTCGATATACTCACGCGCCTGCTGCAGTTCTATCACGTGCCTCTTATCCCTGTTTTTAACAATCATAATAACATAGCCCATGCATATAAAGGCAACTATAACGCCACCAATCACTCGCCAAAGAAACTCATTCATACTCTCAGCCTCCTCCCTTTTTCTTTCATGAAGCCGGTAATTATATTGGTTTTGTCGGCTGATGACGGATTGCGATTGGTTGGTATCATATAAGGTCTCAAGCAAATCAACGTAATCCGCAATATACTCGTAGATTGAGTCTGGATTTACGTATTCACGCAATTCCGGGGAGAGTATGGTCTGGTAGCCTATCTCATGATACTGAGTATCAGGACTTGAGAGCAGTTCAAGGGAGTATATATATGCAGTATCGGGCAATCCCGCTTTCCGGTAAATGTCGGCGGCATATTCCAAAGCACTATTTCGGGAAACAGGATCGATACGCTCGGGAATCCCTCGTATAAGGGATAGCGCAGAGTCTATTTTTCCTTGCTTGCTCTTTACTTCCGCAAGATACATTTTTGATATCGAAACTATTGACGCATCAATACGTGGATTCCAAGTTTTCAGACTTCCCTCTAAATTATTCTCCGCCTTCGTATATTCTCCTGCCCTAAGATACGTGGCTCCAAGCAGCTGCATGTTATACACCAGACTTGTCGTGTCCTTGACTTGCCTGTTGACTTCCAATGCCGATTCAATATAGGGGGTGGCCTCATCATAAAGCCTTAACGTACCCAACAGCCTTCCCGTCTGGCTAAGCACGCGGTTCTTAAATTCAGGATCGGCATCCGGCGACTTCAATTGGTCGAGAGCAAGATGGAAATACTTGAGCGCCGTCGGGAAATCCCCCATGTCGCTATATACCCTGCCGCCGTAATACAATGCCTCGGAGTATAATTTATCCTGGCCACTATCCCCGTAATAATCAATGGCATCCAAGATTAGGGAGTCGGAAGTATGCTCAATATATGCCCGGTCTTCCGCCTTGGTCATAATCAAGTCATAGAAATGCCTGTCGGCCTCGGAAAGAGACCCGTAGTCGATGCTGTCAAGGAGGGACAGAGCCTCTTCCGGAGATTCGGGGATCATTCCGGAAATGCGCTCAAGGCGCTCGTCCTGCCGGCGGGATAAACAACCCGTCAACAACAGAAGAGCGCCAAGGGCTAAGACCATATGGAGAATCCTGTTCATTGTCATTTGCCTGCGGAGAACCGTTTAAGTCAGGTATGGAAGCAATCAACAAAAATCCAATAAGAGCAATAGAATCATGCCGATCGACCATTTCCCAACACAAAATTAACATAATCGATCTCCATCAACAAAAACACAATTCTTATTTAAAGAATTTTAACCAATATTGAAGAGGCCGCTGACAAAATAGATAAATCATAGGAAATTCCCTGATTTTTTAGCTACGAGTGGGATTTTATAAAGGCGAGGTTATTTAAACTTTTAGATTTCGTCAGATTCTCGATTTGATTATGAATTGTATAACCATAAAATTAACCAATAGACTCCCTTTATGTGTCAAAAAAAACGAGATAAAGTGAAGAAACCATCACCAAAATTTGGTTAACCGAGATATTAAGAGTATATTTGCGTAATAAAACAACAAAGAATCGAATGGAGAAACTGATAGGCCGTGAAGCCGAACGAAGAGAAATTGACCGATGTCTTAAGTCTGATCGTTCAGAACTTGTCATAGTATATGGTCGGCGACGCATTGGCAAGACCTTCCTAATAGAACAGCATTTCAATCAGACGTTTGATTTTGGTATGTCGGTTATCGCAGAATCCCGACAAAAGAGCAGTTACGCAGGTTTGGAAAGGCTCTGACGAAATTTCCTAATTTTTCATTTTTCAGAGAAGAGGGACTCATGTGGAGACTGAGCCGGGACGGAAGCGGCAATTCTTGCCTCGCACATAACCGCCCTCCGGCGCGAACGGAGTGCGCTTCGCGCCGGAGGATTATGGATTATTTTTTTGCTGTTGCTTAATTGGGGAATGGAGGGAAAATGCTAATTTTGTGATATGAAAACAGAAGCTGATAATTTAGAGGAGGGCGGGGAGGTCTATATGGAGTTGAGCGAGGATGAGATAAAAATGGGGTTTGTCGCCTCTTGTATCGAATCTGTCGCCGACAGGCTTGACGTGCCCTATATCGAAGTCTTCAACCGTATGGAGGAGGTAGGGCTTATCGACAGGTATATCTATGCCTGCTACGATGCGCTGCATACTGAAAGCCGGGAGAACCTTACGACGGATTTAGTGCAGACTTTGGAATTTTGGGAGTCCCGAAAAAAACTTGGTAATGACTGACGTTATAGAAATATACCATGCCGCCACGGAGCGCATTGAAACCCCTGATTGTAGACGTGGACGCCAGAACCTTGACTTCGGACAAGGATTCTATCTGACCGATATCTACGACCAAGCCCTCGTATGGGCTACACGAAAATCCAATGAACGCGGTCTGTCGCCAGTCATCAACGTTTACCGGCTTGACAAGTCGGCGATGCTGAATGAAGCCAGATTCCGGATTTTCGAGAACTATAATGTTGAATGGCTTGATTTTATTGTGGCATGTCGCACAGGCACTGAAATATGGAAAGAATATGACTATATCGAATGGGGCGTTGCCGACGACCGGGTAATCGATACCGTCAATCTATACGCCCAGGGATTCATATCCCGCGACAGGGCATTGAAAAATTTGCAATACCTTCGTCCGAACAACCAGATTTGTCTTTTAAATCAAGACCTGCTTAACAAGCATCTTAAATTTATTGATTGTTTAGAACGTCTTCCTTAACAATTCTACAACTAATGGACTACTACGACAAAACATTGACCGACATACTCAGATGGGGAAGGATGGGGATGATTGCATGCCGAATATCAGAGAGGCTCGGCATAACCCCCTTGCAGGCGCTTAAGGATTTCTATCGCAGCAAGACTTGTGAGAAATTTCATAATCGCGCCACAGGGATGTATCTATACAGCGATCTTTATCTTGTGGATGACTATCTGATGGAAATAGGAAAATACGAATAAGGCGCCCTAAAAACGGGCATCTTTAAGAGGCTGTATCAAAAGAATATTGTAGGGACATGCCTTTGGCATGTTGGACTTTACTCGTCTGTCAACCAGCAACATGCCAAAGGCATGTCCCTACAACCTCCGGTATTTTCCTGTGATTTATCTATTTTGACACAGACTCTTAAAATTCCGATCTTTATGATTAGCGGATGATGAGTTTGACGGGAGCGGGATGGGAAGAGGCGGTGATGATGTAGAGGCCGGGGGGAAGAAGGAAGCTGTCGCCGGGGCGGGCCTCGCTCTCGAAGAGCACGGTCTTGCCGGAGATGTCTACGACGCGGAGCCCTACCACGTCGGTCAGTATGCTGAATCCGTCGTCGGTCGGTCCGGCGAATGCCTTGATGTCGGATTCAATGAAATCCACCGACGTGTCGCCGGGTCCGGTAGGCTCAAGACCGGGTTGCTCGGCTACATAGAACGTCTGCTCCGAACGCACTCCCCAAATGAACTCCGCAAGTTCCGGGAAATCGACATACGGATTGCGGTTGCCCTGCTCAACCTCCACGGCATCGTTGCGATTCCTCTCCTTCTCGCTGACAGGGTCGCGCCGCGACCAATCGAGAAGCATCTCCACCGCCCACGGGCGCAAGGTGGGCCACGCAGTGCGCTCATACATGGTGTTGCGGTCATCGGTCCAAGGGAGGTCGGCGTAAACGGTCGCGACATAGAAATAGATTCTCGCAAAGTCGCCCTTATACTCATCGGCCGGTTCGAAAACGAAACCCACGCCATCGCCAAGCCCCTCCTTCGGGACACCCACCTTCGTCACTTCATTGTTGAACTTCGGATTTTCCATCGTCTCCCCAAGCGGCCAATTGGATTTGGCATTGTTGGCCTTCCCGTCGGAGGGGAGGAGATTCCAGAGGTCGGAATAAGCTGGCGTATATTCTATGTTATATTCCTTATTTGTCGGATCTGTCTTTGAATAATCTTTCCACCATGATTTCGGCACGACATGCTCGCGCTGCATCTTATTGATTGAGAAAGCGGCCGTGCCGGCTTGACCTGGGAATATCAGATAGATGCTGTCGGAATACATTTCCCAGAACCGCTTGCACATCTCCCCACGGAAATTCTCGTAAAGGTCGGGGTAGACATCCGTGTTGACCCAACTGTTGGGGAGCTTCTTATATTCGAGACGCAGATGCTCGGAGACGCATTCCCCGGCGGCCTCCTTGAGAGCCTCGCGGCTTTTGCCGTCCATGAGGTCGTAGTAGTTTTCTTTGAAATCGGCCCACCCCTGAGACAGGGAACAGATGGCCATGGATATTGCTAAAGCTGATCGGCGCATAATGAGGTCGGTATGAAAAGTTAATAAAATGATTTTGCCCTGCGGCGCGAAATCGCGCCGCAGGGCAAAATTAGTGAAATCTTCTCTATCCCGCAAGAGTCAGGCGGATGATATCGCCTTGTAGAGTCAAGTGGCAAGTGCAAAATTAGCAAATCATTCGGAAGAACTCAATTTTCGGTGTTGAAAAACCTAATT
>VSPO01000155.1 GCA_009775375.1 Muribaculaceae bacterium
GGCTAATGACCGGCGTTGAAAACCCTTGCCGGGTAGGTTGCTAATCCTACATTTACTATATGCCCTTATGGGCGCAGCACCTCGTGATCCGCGATACCCCCGCCGTTCTGTAGAAGCATCCATATACAATCTTTTTGTGACTGATATATTGACCTGACATTCAGCCTTTCGCCAAGCAGCTTCATATTTATGCCGGGGAATGTCTGGTGGGAACCGTCGTAGCGCGGTCTGACAAAGCAGTTGAAGCGTCGGTTGTATAGGTCAACAAGGCGTTCCTTGAACTCGTCGCTCTGAGCATTGAGCCATTCGGTAAAACCGTCGCGGATCTCGTCAATCTTTGTATTGGCAAGCTGTATAGCCTCCGGATCGGGAACAAGAATATCCTTGCCGTCCGCGTCTTTGCCGATTGACTTCTTGATGTCCGGAGTGGTGTTGTGCAGGGCGTGGCGCAAGAGCGACATTCCGTTGTAATGCCTGAACTTACCCTCTACGCAGTATTCGTGTGTTATTTTGGCTGTATCATTGGTATTTGTCACCGAGAAAGTATCCATCGCCGAGGAATATGCAATCTTCACTTCGGTGCAGTAGAGATACGACATATATTCGGCATAGATGGCAGCCGGTATCCAACGCTCGCCAAAGTTGAAGTCCAGTTCCTCAAAACGTATCCTTTCTGGAAAAGCGTCTTTGAGTGCTTGTAGAGATGCCGCCACACGCGGGTCGGTGTCGCCCGTGTCGGTAATCCAATTCTCTATCATCTCCGCCTTTGTCACCACGTTTCCGGAGATGAAGCGGTCGGAAATCTCGTACTCGCCCACAAGCGGATTATAGAATATGCGCCCAGCGAGGCTCTCAATCATCTGCTCCATGTCCATGCCCACGAGTGAACACATATATGGGAAATCCACCTTGCCGAACTTGTTGAGCGAAGCGGATAGAGCCTCCATAGGTGTGCCGACCGAAGTAACCTCGTCAACGGCAAACGCCACGGGTCGGTCGAAGATGTCAGCCTTGACGAACAGCCCATTGTCGCCACGTTCAAGGGCGAGTGCGTCACAGCCGTTTGCGTCCATCTTGAGGAGTTGTTATGCCATCATATATCGTTAGTATATAAGGATATAACACTACGTAGCGTGTACTAATAGTGTACTATATGGGTAAAATGGAGAAGAAGAATAGAGGCGTTTTAAGGATTTTATATGTTTGTTAGTAATTTTTAATTCGACTTTGTTCTATTTTTCTGACAGCAATTTTCCCGGTATGTCGGTTTTCTGACCTACTTTCTGACCTACTTTCTGACCTATTTTCTGACCTATTTTCTGACCTATTCAGAAGGGAATTCCCAATGTCCGTTTCTGGGAGAACCAACACGCTGGATAATCCCTTCCGATTTCAGTCTTTCTATATGGAATTGCACATTTGATGAAGAGATTCCAAGTTGTTCGGATAAAGATGCTCTTGTTATTCGGGGATTCTCTCTAATCAAAGCAATCAGTCTTTCTCTGGTAGACTGCTTCTCAATCTCGCCATTCTCGCCACTATTCTCGCCAGCGTTGCGAGAATCCTTAGTCGATGACAATGGATAAGTGACTGTTGAGATCAGCATATCACTCTCAAAGGTGACAGTTTTCCCGGTCAGTTTTTCCCAACCTAATATTTTGTCAATGCCATATCCGGCATTTTCAGATAGTTTCGGATGACGGAATAGTCTGATTATACTCGGATTACGAGGCATAGACAAAACTCGGCTCCTAAATTCGTCGGCATCAAGAATGAACCGTCCCGGATTCTGCATCACAATTCTGTCATCGAATACCCTTATCGTGGGATGTGCTGATGCAAAATAATCTGAGTGAGCGCAAAAATTAACTAATCCTTCACGCAAGCAGAACAGTTGTGAGTTGTCCTCTACACCGAATATGTCGGGTCCTTCCACATAAGGGGCATCTACAAAATTGCGCAGACGGTGCATTATAAGCTGAAAACTCTCCCATATATTTTCCTGCTCCGGCATACGGTAGGTATATCGCTGTGAGGCTGTGGCGTAAGAATCACCCGGTATCTCCATATAGTCTATCCAAAAGTTGGGTAATGCACCGAGTACGGATTCCCGTTTGCCAAACATCAGGAGACTGCCATACGACAGTTTGCCCGCTGAAAGAACGATGTTCAGTTTTCTGCAAAATTCTTCATCATCCAGTGTGGGGTACGATAAGGGACGATTGAAATCACGGAGATAGCTGCGATAGGACGCAATAGAGTCAAGATTGATGTCATTGAAACTTGAACCGGGGACTTCCATTTCTGATTTTGCTCCGAAAGATGCGTCTCTCACAATCGCATCGACTTCCAGATCAGTGGCGAGGGTATCGCCGCTACCTGTTCTGACATACACCTCTCCACTACTTTTAATTGCAACAGGCCGGTGTGGCGACAAAGGTATCTCAAAAGCGAGAATATCCTTACCGTTAATCTTATATCTCATGGCTTTACATGAGACGGGGGCATTGAATTTTGTGCGGGAACGTAATGTGGTGATTATATCCTGCTCCATCTGTTCAGGATTCGGCACCCCGTTGACAACGTAAACGGAGCCATCTGCGGTCTTCTTCTCTTTAACCCCAAGTATTATCCAACCGCCCTCAGTGTTGGAGAACGCACTGACCGTCTCCCACATGGATTTGGGAAGACCGCCCGAAGCCTCTTTGACCTCGAAATCATTCCATTCTATATCGTTGAGCCTTGCGAGCAGTTCTTCTTTTGTCATTTTTGCGCGTATTAGACTGCAAAGTTACTAATTTTTTGACGATTATAGCTTAGGATTCAGATATTTTGGCTAAATTTGCAGTCGGAATGGCATCGCCTTTCCACGACATTTTGGAAAAAAGAAGCGTTATGCTTATCTTGTAGTTTGTGAACGTAGGAAATTCAGAAACCGATGCAAGGGATAGCATAGTGGTTCTCACGCATATAGCGTGGGTCACTATTGTTACATCTGCATCAAAGGTTTCCTACGACCTACAAACTAAGACGTGGCATAGTTGGCTCACGTTTTCTTTTCATAAACAATCTCTCCACTGAGTCAGTGGCGAACCATATATGGCTATGACTATAAACCGACTTATCACAATATTAGCACTTCTATACATTGCTCTGGGAGTCGAGGCGAAGAAGAAACAGGAATATCCGCGTGCAGAAATAAAGGTGGGATACACTTACCATGAAAAGTTCATGCGTGGAGATGACGGAGTCATCGAGCGTGATATTCCGATGGTGTTGCTCGCAAACCGCAGCGGTTCGAAATTCTATTGCCCACACACGGAATATAAGGATTCGCTGGAGTCTACTCCGTCAGGGCGCTCAAAATCGAAAGAAATACTCCACGAAGCCATACGTCAATACAGTAGCGGCATAGATCGTGGAGCTTTGGAAGGAATTACATATAAGACATTTATGTATGTGTTCAAGGATTTGCCTGAATCGCGTATTACTGTCTATGACAAAGCCGGTCTGACTGACTACGGATGCTACATAGAGCCGCTCGGCGAACAAGTGTGGACGATAGGCGATTCAATCAAGGCGGTGCTTGGCTATGAATGTCAAATGGCTGAAACGAATTATCACGGCAGACACTGGACGGTATGGTTTAGCAACGATATACCCCTGCAAGACGGTCCTTGGAAATTCAACGGTCTGCCCGGACTGATACTCGAAGCTTCAGAGCCAAGCGGACAGCACCATTTCACCGCTACAGGCATTGAAACCTACGACAAGGAGATTGTCCCTGTGTATCAGCCCCAAAATTATGAGCAAATGAGTCGGATTGATTTATTAAAAGGTCGCCGAAATTCTATAGAAAACGGAATGTCGATATTTCGTGCACAGACTGGTTATGACCTCGGAGTCAACGACACACCGGTAACCGAAGAAAGCCGCAAATACGATTTTCTCGAAACAGACTATCACTGAAAAATGAAAACTTATGAAAAAATTACCTGCTTATATATTTCTGTCTATAGGTGCTATTACAGCCAACGCAGACAATTGGATCAGAGATCCCGAACCCGCAATACTTGAGGTGCATTATAACCGCATCGAAGTGTATGATACGACAATGCGGACGTCTCGCTTCTCCAAAGACCCGGTGATTCTTCGTGTCGGCAAGGACAAATCGGTGTTTTTGGGGACTAAAAGGTTATGGAAGGATTCGATAATGGCTGTGGATCCGGCAACATTCTGGGAAATTGACAGGGCGAGAGTAATGAGTGACAAAAGAGATGACACACAGTTGCTATCTGGTCACTATTGGAACTATATCTACAAGAATATCCCTGACGGAAAAGTTACAGAACGTGCCTATTTCGATATGGAACATTGGCAATATACCGAAGACTGGGAAAAACCTAAATGGGAAATATTGGATGAGTCGAAAGAGATAATCGGCTACCAGTGCTTCAAGGCCGTTACCGATTATCGGGGACGCAAATGGACGGCATGGTTTGCTCCGGAAATACCTGTTCAGGAAGGACCGTGGAAACTTTGCGGACTCCCGGGCCTGATTCTTGAGGCATACGATAATAAAGAGGAGTATCGTTTTGAGACAGACGGACTAACTCAAAATCCGAACTCCGAAGTCGGAATTTTTACATACGATGAAAGAAAAGGATATACCACTGTGACCCGCGACAAGTTTTTCAACAACTGGTGGAAATACAAGCATTCCAATTTTGGGGCAAAAATGAACGCTGCCTACGGCGTAGGACCCAAAGCCACACCCGAAGACAACAAGCCAAGGATTGTCCACTACGACAAAGAGGAAACCAACTATCCCCACGACTTATGAACCGTCTCCTCGCATATATGCTTTGCCTGATTGTCACGGTAAGTGCAGTGGCGCAGGTCAATGTGTCAGGTACTGTGGTTGACAAGGATAGCAATGAGCCGCTGACCGGGGCTTCTGTCATAGTAAAGGGAGCGGACGGCAAGATAAAGAAATACGCCACGTCGAAAGGCGATGGCGGTTTCGCCATGTCGCTGCCGTCAGTGGCAGGTTGCCGGTTAGAGGTGTCAATGATGAGCTTCGCCAAGCAATCGATACCGCTCGATAGCGTTTCTTTTCCGATAACCGTTCAGCTTGAACCGGGAACTACACTGCTTAAAGAGGTTACGGTCAAGGCTGACCGCATACGTGAGCAGGGTGATACTATCATATATAATGTAGGAAGCTTCGCCCAGCAGCAGGACCGCTCGATTGGCGATGTGCTCAAACGTATGCCGGGTATCAACGTGGAGCAATCCGGCAAGATACAGTACCAGGGCGAGGACATCAACAAGTTCTATATTTAAGGCTCCGACCTCCTCGGCGGCAAATACGGTATTGCCACCAACGGCATAAGCCACGAGGATGTGGGCGCGGTAGAGGTGATGGAGAACCATCAGCCGATGCAGGTGCTGGCCGGCATATCATTCTCCGACAAGGCTGCTATCAACCTCAAACTGAAGAACAAGGCAAAGGCAACGTGGAGTTTCCACGGCGATGCCGGAGG
>VSPO01000156.1 GCA_009775375.1 Muribaculaceae bacterium
TTAGGGATGAAGAGTACTTCAAATTACGATTGTTCTCACTTCACGACTGCCGTATCACGCGAAATGTCGGATGAACCAAATAAAATACGGTCTGCCTGCATGAGAATCGATTCTTGTGCGGGCAGTTGTCATATTGGATATTGCGGGAATCGGATATTTTGTATATCTTTGGGCATTCGAACTTCTAACAATAAAGCACATGAGAGATATGAAGATAAGATTGCTGGTGCTGACTTGCGCCTTTACATTAATGTCAATGGCTGCGGAAAATATTACCGCAGAGGAGAAGATCCCTTGCCATCTTGATGTGCAGTGTGTCGGGGTAAACAGGGAAAGGGCGCATTGCTCGTTCATGACCTATGATACGCGAGAGGGGGCTATGACGCGGAGATATGAGAACAGTCGATTCTATCTTCCTCTCAATGGAACATGGAAATTCCGTTACTTTGATTCCGACAAAGATATTCTCCCAGAGACGATTCTTCAGGAGCCGGATATGCAATGGAATGATATAAAAGTGCCGGGCAACTGGGAGGTGCAGGGATTCGGCACCCCTATTTATACAAATCATGGCTATGAGTTCAAACCCAAGAACCCCGAGCCTCCTCTTCTGCCTGATGAAAACCCTGTCGGAGTCTATAAGCGCACGTTCAGAATTCCGGAAGAATGGAAAGACCGCGACGTGGTCTTGCATATTGCGGGTGCGAAGTCAGGGGTATACACATACATCAACGGGAAGGAAATCGGATACAGCGAGGACTCCAAGAACCCCGTGGAGTTCAAAATCAACGAATACCTCCATCCGGGAGAGAACACGCTCGTGATGAAGATTTATAGATGGAGCACCGGATCATATCTTGAATGCCAGGATTTTTTCAGAATCAGCGGAATCGAAAGGGATGTCTTTCTATATTCTCTGCCGAAGGCAGGCATCAGGGATTTCAGAATTGTCTCCACCCTTGATGACAGCTATGCCAACGGATTGTTTCAAATTAATTTCGACCTGTGGAATTCCTCCCCGTCAGCGAGGATGGTGGAGATAGGCTATCATCTTATGGATTCAGAGGGGAAGGTCGTGGCACATGGAAGGGATGCGGTTGCCGTCAACGGCTTTTCCCGGAGTGACAACGCCATGGGTTTCATGACTGATGTAAAAGATGTCAGAACCTGGACCAGCGAATCCCCATCCCTTTATACATTGTTGATAGAGGTCAAAGGGGATGACGGGAGGGTAGAATTCATTCCTCATAATGTCGGGTTCAGGCGATTTGAGATAAAAGAAATTGCCGAGAAATCGTCAGACGGAAATCCATATACCGTATTCCTCGTCAACGGAAAGCCAATAAAGTTGAAGGGAGTCAACATCCATGAGCATGACGAGAATACGGGGCATTACGTGACGGAAGACGTCATGAGGCAGGATTTCGAAATGATGAAGCGCAACAACATAAATGCCGTCAGACTTTGCCATTATCCTCAGGATCGGCGGTTTTATGAACTTTGCGATGAGTATGGACTATATGTCTACGATGAGGCGAATATCGAGAGCCACGGAATGTACTACAACCTACGGAAAGGAGGAACGCTTGGGAACAATCCCGACTGGCTCATAAAGCATCTCGACCGCACCGTCAATATGTATGAAAGGAACAAGAACCATCCCTGCGTGGCGGTATGGTCGCTTGGCAATGAGGCTGGCAATGGCTATAATTTCTATCAGACCTATCTATATATTAAGGAGAGGGAGCGAGGTGGGATGAATCGTCCCGTCTGCTACGAAAGGGCACAATGGGAATGGAATTCCGACATGTATGTGCCTCAATATCCCGATGCTGCATGGCTTGAAAAAATCGGAAGGGAGGGAAGCGACCGCCCGGTGGCCCCTTCAGAGTATTCCCACGCAATGGGCAATTCAAACGGCAATCTTGCCTTGCAATGGAAGCATATCAACAGCTATCCGAATCTGCAGGGCGGATTTATATGGGATTGGATTGACCAGGGCCTGGCGCTGACGGATGAAAACGGCAGAAAATATTGGGCTTATGGAGGCGACTTCGGAGTCAATGCCCCCAGCGACGGGAATTTCAATTGCAACGGTATAGTCGCTCCCGACCGTACGCCCCATCCTGCGATGACGGAGGTGAAATACGCATATCAGGACGTAGGGTTTGCGCCAATTGATCTTGCGGAGGGCGTTGTCGGCGTAACGAACAGGTTTTATTTCACAAACCTTGACAAATATAGAATCGTTTACGAGGTGCAGGAGAATGGCAAGACTGTCAGGTCGGTGTCGGAAAGATTTGAGGTCGCGCCCCAAGAAAGTCGGAATCTGAAAGTGGATGTCGGAGGACTGAAGCGTAAACCTGCGACAGAATATTTCCTGAATCTGAGAGTAGAGACATTGAAAGGGGAGAGGGCGTTGCCGGCCGGCCACGTCATAGCCTCCGAGCAGTTTCGCCTTCCGGTTGAGCCGTTGCCTGTCATAGGAAAAGTCTCGGGATGCCATCTTGTCATCGAAGACACCGACGACGATTTAAAGGTTTCGTCAAAGAAGATGAGAATGGTGTTTGATAAGGCCACAGGGTGCATGAAATCGTATTCCGTTGATGGCAGAGAATATATGGCCGACGGCTTCGGGTTGCGTCCCAATTTTTGGCGTGGGCCTACAGATAATGACTATGGCAATGGTATGCCCATGCGCGATCAATCATGGAAGATGGCAGGAAAAAATCTTAAGCTGAAAGAGGGAATACGAGTAGAAAAGCTTGAAGATTGTGTCAAGGTCTGGGTGTCTTATGGGCTTTCCTATGATGGGAAGTATGATATGGCTTATTCTATATCCGATGATGGCAGGGTTCGTATAGGGGTGGAATATACGCCAGGCATCGGGCCGGATTCTTTGCGGGACGTGACGATTCCCCGACTTGGAGTAAGGATGCGTTTGCCCAAGAAGATGGATAGGGTAAAGTATTTCGGAAGAGGGCCGGGAGAAAATTACACTGACCGCAATTACGGAAGCCATGTAGGTCTTTATGAGACTACAGCGGGCCGGATGTATACAGACAACTATGTCAGGCCGCAGGAAAACGGACATCGCACAGACACGCGATGGGTGGCATTGTCTGATTCCAAGGGTCGCGGATTGGAAGTCAGGGCAGATTCACTGATTGGATTCAACGCATTGCATAATTCTGTGGAGGATTTTGATTCGGAAGAGGTAGTAGGGAGACCTTACCAATGGAACAATTTCACTCCTGAGCAAATTGCGAATCACGACGAGAGCAAGGCGAAGGACAGGCTTAGGCGTCAGACGCACATCAACGACATCACTCCACGCGACTTCGTGGAACTATGTCTCGACATGAGGCAGCAGGGCGTGGCAGGCTACGACAGCTGGGGCGACCGCCCTCTTCCGGAGCACACGATTCCGGCCAACCGCAGCCACTCATGGGGATTCACTTTGATTCCCCATTGAGTCGGCGAATTCAGTTAAGGAAGCTCTTATGGTGTTTTCAAGACGTCGCAGAGCTTCCTCTGCGGAAATGGTCACGGGCATACCGTTGCCGTCTGCCACCACTGCGTTGAACATTTATATGGCTGACTCCGTTTTTATTAGACATACATAGGGTGTGGTAAATGTAAACACATTCTAATTTTTTGAATCTTTTAATCTTATTTTGTCTATGAAAATGTTCTGTTATCAATGCCAGGAGACGGCCGGCGGAAAGGGATGCACCCTTCAGGGCGTATGCGGCAAGAAACCGGAGACCTCGGCGAGAATGGATCAGCTGCTCTACATCGTGCGCGGCATTGCTATTGTCAACAGATTCCTTCGGGAAAAGGGTAGTGGCGACAAGGCGGCGTCGCATTTCGTCATCGATTCTCTCTTCACGACCATCACAAATGCCAATTTCGACAATCCTATGCTTGACGGCTTCATTAAAAAAGGCTTACAATTGAAGAATGAGCTTATCGGAACCGTAAAAAAGCGTGGGATGGAGCCTCCTTTCATGCCGGAAGTGTCTTATCATATCTCGGAAGAGGATTATGGAAGACTTGAGGTGGTGGAATCCGGTGGTGAGCTCGACGAAGAAATTTTCAGTGTCCTTCATGACAAGAATCCGGATATACGCGGGTTAAAGCAGCTTGCCATGTACGGTTGCAAGGGGATGGCGGCTTATGCCCGGCATGCCTTGAACTTAGGATTCGAGGATGAGGATATTTATGTCGTCATAGAGAATGCGCTTGCGGAGATTAGCCGTCCCGACATATCGGCCGATGAGTTGCTGTCGCTCGTGCTTGCGGTTGGCGATGGGGGAGTGAAGGCCATGGCTCTACTCGACAAGGCCAACACTTCCTCTTACGGCAATCCGGAAATAACAAAAGTGAATATCGGAGTCAGGAAACGCCCAGGCATTCTTATAAGCGGGCATGATTTGAAAGACCTTGAGGAGTTGTTCGTGCAGTCGGAGGGGAAGGGTGTGGACATCTACACGCATTCCGAGATGCTTCCGGCTCAAAGTTATCCTTTCTTCAAGAAATTTGAGCATTTCGCGGGAAATTATGGCAATGCATGGTGGAAGCAGATTGATGAGTTTGAGACATTCAACGGAATGTTTCTGTTCACGTCAAACTGTATCGTGCCGCCACGTCCTAAAACGACTTACACCGACCGAGTCTATACCACGGGAGTGGTAGGAATGCCCGACACACATCATATCCCCGAAGGTCCCGACGGGAAGAAAGATTTTTCAGAGATTATCGCAAGAGCTCAGACGTGTGAGCCCCCGACGGAGATAGAACATGGGGAGATCGTTGCCGGATTCGCCCACAATCAGGTGTTGGCTTTGGCTCCGAAAGTCATAGAGCTGATCAAGGCTGGCAAGATCCGGAAGTTTGTGGTCATGGCCGGTTGCGACGGTCGATTCCCATCCCGAAAATACTATACGGATTTTGCGGAACGTCTTCCGAAGGATTGCGTGATCCTTACGGCGGGATGCGCAAAATATCGCTACAACAAGCTTCCTTTGGGAGATATCGACGGAGTGCCGCGTGTGCTGGATGCAGGGCAATGCAACGATTCCTACTCGCTTGTGGTGATCGCTTTGGCGCTGAGAGATGCGTTTGGATTGAAGAGCGTCAACGACCTGCCGATTGTCTACAATATAGCGTGGTATGAGCAAAAAGCAGTTATAGTCCTGCTTGCTCTCCTCAGCCTTGGAGTGAAGAATATCCATACCGGGCCGACACTTCCCGCTTTCTTCACGCCTGATATTCTCGGCGTTCTAAAGGATAAATTCGGCATAGGCACTATTTCGACAGTAGATGAGGATTTGGCCAACTTGATCGGCTGAACAAGCAAATGAATAAAAAAAAGCGGGATGGCATCGGCTGGCGATGCTATCCCGCTTTTTTGATTATGTCGGAATTAGATTGTGTTTAGATTCAAACACACTCTTAGAGTATGTTTGAATTTAAACCAAATTAAACATTATGAGGCATAACAAACCCTCAATCAGAGTGTTTGTAGA
>VSPO01000157.1 GCA_009775375.1 Muribaculaceae bacterium
TTATTTTGTTGGAAATCAATAATATGGATATGTTTTACAGCATGAATTTCTAATTCAAATTTTTAACGAACTATTGTCACTCATGGTTTAGATTTTTAAGAACAAAACTCATATTTTCGCCGAGGTTACGCATATTTGCCATCCCTTCTTCATCATTGAGGACATCTCCGATATTCTTTCCATAGACCATATTCCAGTAGGTGGAGCCAACAACTATCATCTCTTTGTTGAGCATAAAGTGATTCATGGTGTCAACGGTAGTCATGCCGCCCCCGCGACGCACTGCGGCAACCGAGGCCCCAACCTTATGGCGAAAAAGCCCCAGATTGGTTGCAACGACAACTCCACCACGTTCCAGAAAGGCTTTCATCTTTGCGAACACATCAGCGGAATATACCGGTGATCCGAAGATAATGCCGTCTGCATCTGCCATACGGCTGAATATCTCAGCAAATCCATCATTTGCAAACACACAGTTGCCTCTACCTTTACAGGCAAAACATCCGCGACACGGCTGTATTTCATATTCAGCCAACTGTATCAGTTCAGTCTCGATACCCTCTTTATTGAATTCATTAAAGACCTTGCTGATAATCAGGGCTGTGTTTCCGTCTTTGCGGGCACTTCCGTTGATCCCGATTACCTTCATGGCTTGTAATTTTGTTTTATCTCGTCAATCGACTTGCCGCCAATACCGAAGTTTTCGTCGGGCAATTCCTTAATGGTCACTGTAAAGAACTGTTCTGGAATATGGGTTATCTCGGAGGCTGTTGAAGTAAGTCGCTCAATCAACTGTTTCTTCTGTTCAGCGGTCAGTTTGCCGCTCTCTATTGATATGTAGGGCATCTTTAGTTATGAGTCTCTTGGCGGTTTGATATTATGGTATCGAAGTTCTCGCGTCCCCAGTTGAGCAGAGCCTCGACATGAGGCAGAAGCGTTCTGCCGAAGTCCGTCACAGAGTATTCCGTGCGAGGAGGAACATCCGGGAACAGTTCACGACGGATTATGCCATCGGTGGTCAGTTGGCGGAGAACCTGAGACAGCACCTTTTCAGAGACCGACGGGATGTTGCGGTACAGCTCGTTGAAGCGCACCGGCCCGTTCTCGGAAATCTTCACGAGAACCACCAGTGCCCACTTGTTGCCGAGCCATTCAAGCATCGGAGCTGCCTTGCAATATTCGTAGTCAAGTTTTTTAGCCATAACCGGGGTTGCAAAAAAGACTGATTATGAGCAATACAAACTTTTCGGTAAGGGTCAAACCTCTTGGTAAGTTGTTGCTTCCGCTCTGATAATCACCTAATTTTGCGGTACAAAATTAACAAAATTTATCGAGATATGCAATATCCGCAACTACATTTCACCGGGCAGGTGTGGCGACCGCCATACGAGGCCGGCTCCCAACTCCTGCAACTGACCTCCGGCTGCACATGGCACAAATGCAAGTTTTGCAGCCTCTACCACGGCACACCCTTCCGAATGTCACCTCTCTCGGAGGTAGAGGAAGACCTTAAAGTCATTCGCAAGTGGCAGCCGCGCGCACGGCGAGTCTATCTAACCGGAGCAAATCCTTTTGCGCTGAGTTATAACAAACTCATGGATGTTGCTCTGCTGCTGAGAAAATATCTTCCGCACATGGTTTCGTTCGGAATGTTCGCCCGCGTCACGGACATAACGCCCAAGTCAGTTGAAGAACTGAGGAATCTCCATCACCTCAAACTCGACAGCATCAACATCGGCATAGAGACAGCCCATGACCCGACTCTGGAGCGTATGAACAAAGGATACCATGCCTCCGACATTATCGAACAGCTGACAAAACTCGACGAGGCCGGAATCCGTTACAACGTATTCTATCTTAACGGACTCGGAGGCAAGGGAAATGGCGAAGCCAGTGCGATAGCGACTGCCGATGTTCTCAACAAACTGCATCCTTGTATCATCAATATAGTGTCGCTGACAATCTTCCCGGAATCACAGCTTTATCAGGAGATATTGGACGGCACATATACCGAGGAGCCGGAGATTGAGCGGCTTATGGAGATGCGGACACTCATAGACCGACTGAATATCCGAGTCAACCTGCTCGGGCACCATATTTCCAATACGGTACCAATCACCGGAGCATTGCCCGACGACAAAGCCGCAATACTCCGTGAATTTGACAAAGCGATAGCTGAGTTCCCGGAAGAGGAACTGAAATCCTATCGCAGCAGGATATGGCATCTGTAAAATTTGAGGATTTTCATAAATTTGGAAATTCAGTCTTGTCAAAGGTTAAGTATAATAGCAGATATTCCACAACAACTTTTTGACTGCGGAGACGTTAATACTACACCTGTATGTAATAGAGAGCCACTGGTAACAGTACAAAGGCTGATAGACGGTACAGGTAAGAGGAAAGGAAATATTTTGATGAACGGGGTTATGCCCGCGATGTGAAAATGTGGAAGCCTTTCCTCTTTTTTGTGTCCGTTCAATTCTGACCTACCATAGAAAGCAGGTAAAACTTGGGAAAGTTGTACACCTCCGAGCCATGCGCCATGACAGCAATCATGTTTATAGCAGCCATAGTCTGGGCATATACACCGATTGAATTTTTTATTGACGGATACTCCATCCATTTTTCAGCCGAGTCAAGCCACTCGTGATTCGTCACGTTGAAAAATGCGTTATGGCCCCTTGTATAGTCAAACATCCATTTCCATGGCTCCCTGCCCTGTGGGTCGGATAGGAAGTCCGGCCTTACTCCTCTTGGGTCGGTGACCGTCACACAGCTACCCGTACCGAAGTTGAACATGAACATCAGAGGAATGTTCAGATACCGACTCTGTTCATATATCTCATTCCATTTCGAGGTGTCATCGTCAGCGACCAGAACAATATCACAGCCATAATCATCCATTTCCTTGACGTTAGTGACAATCCGGACTTCGGGCAGTCCTATTCTTGACAACCCCTCCAAAAGCACCTTCGAGAAGCTGTTCTGGAATATGCCTATTCTATGATAGGTTCTTGCTTCGTTTTCAACTGTCTCCATATCTTTTTCTTTTTCATCCATTGCTTACAGGTTTTGTTTCACATTGCAAAGTTACAGCACTTGCAAAAACAAAACATCACCCAAAAGGGTAGTTTTTCATCTGAAACCGGATGTCAGATAAAAAAATATACTTTTGTGTAGTCCTTTCATAACTGTTTCAGGACGCTGATGACAGCGCGGATGTAGCCGGGGTCTTCGGCATAACCGATTTTCTTCAGCCAGAGTAGATAGTCGCCACCGCGATAGCGATGCTGGACTTTCGTATAGTAGGCCCGGACACATTCTGTCCAATGGTTGAGCTCATAGTAGGTCTTGGTTCGGGGATTGGTCAGGCCGAACAGATTGTGCTTGTTGCGGCATACCGAGGAGCGGAACCAGCCTGTCTCCAGTATCGCCTGCGTCAGCACAATCTTCGGATGCCTGATGCCGTTGCGCTCAATCTCCGCGAGGAGATTGAGAATGGTCAGTTCCGGCAAGTCTCGTTTGGATTGGGTCTCCTTTCCTTGAAGACCCGGCTTACTCCTATTATATATGGTGCGAGAGATGTCTTTTCTGTCGGTCCATAAGTCAGACTTTTTTACGTTCCGTTTTTGGGCAGATTGCGCAGGAGGCTCTGTGGCCTTGATTGTGTCTGATTCGGCTGCCACGATGTTTGTCGGAGCAGCTGATTGTTTTGTTATGCTCTTATTATTAGACAATTGCATATTTGAAGCGGTGATTTCGCGTCCGAAATTGCCGCGTGAGCTGATTGTGTTGAACTGCGCCCGGGCATGGCCGCAGAATATAAGTATGGCCAGCATGGCCGCAATAGTGTTGTGCATTTCGTTCCGTGGGTTGGTGTGAGAATAATTTTGCGGTGTTTAAGCACTTCGCACCGCAAAATTAACCCACCAACAACCAACAATGGAAACAGACAACAAAAATCGTCAGAACAGTCTCCCTTACGAAAAGCTGGCCCTTCTCGGCATCGACCGCGAAAAGGCCGACAGACTGCCGGAGGACTTCAAGCGCAGGCTCGCTGACGGCGAGGTGACGCCACTGATGCAGGTGTCGATTACCGCCCGAAACGGGAACGTGATAACGTTGCCCCTCAAACTCCAGATGGCACTCGACCATTCAGGTCAGACCGTGCTGATAGCCTATCCCGTGCGCAAGGCCCTCGACGAGGAGAAGACACGCGAGCTGAGACTCACCACCAACGAGGTCGAAAGACTTCGCAAGGGCGACGTGATCCAGAAAGCCGTCGACGCCAACGGAGAGAAGACACAGCACTACCTCCAGCTCGACCCCGAGACCAAATCCATCATCCGGCGCAAGGTCAACGACATAAAGGTCGAGCAGCGCGTCCGCGACATGGAGAAAGTCAACCACATCGAATTCGGCACCCAGCAGAAACAGCAGGTGCGCGACGGCAAGCCGGCCGAACTCAACGTTGGCGGCGAGAAAGTCACCGTCGGCATAGACCTGAAGGAGCCGCAGGGGTTCCGCATCGTCAAGGGCGACATGAAGGAGTGGGAGCGTCAGCAGAAGCTCCGCTACGACGACCTCCAACCCGAATATATCGGGTTGGTACAGACCGACAAGAACACATGGGAATACCGTAAGGTGGTCGAAAGATACGAATCCGAACGCGCCATCAACCTTGACAGCGACAGGAAGCGTGACCGCAACTCCGGCATGAAGATGTGACCATGGAGGAATTTACCGGAAAGGATGTCTGGGACACGGCCTCCTTCTTCCGCATAAGCACTGAGCTTGCCCGCAAGGTCTGGGAAGGAACCGCATTCTACGACCCGATAGCCGACACCTTCCGAGAACAGGCCGCCCTGCTTAAAGGCGATGTCGCCAAGCATATGGCCGAAATCGAAAAATGGATCACCAAGGAGGAGGACCGCATCAGAGGCTTCCCCGGCTACGACGGCATCGAGCCTTTCATAGCCAGTGCGCAGGACACCGTGAAGATGATGAAAGAACACATGACGATAAGACAACAGAAGAAAGAGTCCGAAAGCATCACCGGCATACTCGGCCAGTTCGAGGCCATGAAGGAGCGACACCCCGACGCGATTCTGCTGTTCCGTGTCGGCAACACCTACCAGTCTTTCAAGGAGGATGCCGTCAAGGCCACGGCCATACTCGGTATAGAGGCTAAAGACAAGCTGGTTGACAGCAGGGAGGTCAAGGCAACGTCCTTTCCCCACCATGCCCTCGACACCTATCTTCCCAGACTCGTCCGCGCCGGAATGCGCGTCGCCATCTGCGAGCAGCTTGAAAAGCCGCTGCAAAAGAAAGCCGGGAAATCAGAATCACAACCAAATAATGAAGGTTCATCCGAAAAATGGAGTGATGGCATGGTGTCGGCATAACAAATAAGGAAACCGGGGATTCCGTTGATATTTAA
>VSPO01000158.1 GCA_009775375.1 Muribaculaceae bacterium
CAAACTCTACGCCTAAAAATTTAACACTTCTAATTGCCCAATTTAACATATGCACCGTGCTTTCGGCTTGACCCATAGTTTCTTCTTTTCGTCAAGCCATATGTCATAGGACTGTTCCGTGCGCTCGAAGCGCACCATCTCAAATAGTTCGTCCATGCCCTCGGGCAGGCACATCCATATTGCATCTGAGGTTTTCATGCCACAAATTTAACACTTTCCGCTAAATCCATGCACCGCCATTTCGGCTTGACCCGTAACTGTTAAGTAACTTTTCCGGGGTATAAGTCGTGCTTTTCAATGGCAAATGGCTGGCAAGAGACACTGCCGGGAGAGCATTAAAAAACCTCAGAACTGTCTGACAGTCTGAGGTTTTAAGGTTTTGCGAACCATTTTATGGTCCGCAGGTTGCGGAAAGACAGGTACCCTTTTTGACCCATCTAAGCCGGTAAATATCATTGAGTTACACTTTCGTGCGGCTTAAAGTGCAACAGTTTTGCAACAGTAAAAGGACACAATCCTTCGCACCCTCCTCCGAGGGTGTTTTGTCGTAGTTGCAAAGTTAATTATTATCTGCGACATCAGTACCATGAAAATAGTTAAAAATTGTAAATGCAACGGTTTTTGCAACAGTATTCTCGGGGTGCTGCAACGGCAAAGCGTTGCAAAGCCACGGATTTTTACCCCTCAAAGTCGAGCAGCCATCGACTCAATCTGCGTCCAATATGCTTGCCTCATTTCATCGGGAAGGAAAGAGTGTTCAATCAAATCATTCCATCTCGGAATCGCTTTGTAAAATCTGCCGAAGAGGTTTGTAATAGCCTTATCATCCATGCCGCTGTCTCGCATTGCCTTCTCAAAATCGGTTCTCTTTATACGTTTTTTCTTGCCGTTAAGCGTCAGGGCTAACTCCTCGTCATCATCATGCATCACTATTGAGGTCGAAAGTAGGTCATACGCTGGAGTCAGCATATAGTTGTCCGCCGGACGGTAAAGCGAGAAGTTTTTCAAGTGCATATCTGCATTGCCGGTCAGCCATGAGAAAACCACGACTTCCCATAAGTTGACAACATCCAATAGCGGAGCCGCCGAGTATTGCTTTATCAGTTTCGCTATGCGTTCGTATGAGCCTTTATATTTATCCTCAGTCAGTCGGCCCGACAACTGGCACATATCTTCCATTGCAATCTTGTCGCCCTTTCTGGTTCGGTCAACGCGGCGGGTAATGTAGCAGAGTTCGCCATCGGCAAAGCGAATCAGAGAATGCGGCACAGTCTTGATTCCAGCCGCTTCCGCCAAGTGCATGGTCAGGTCTTCATTCTCCGGAAGATTGGCAAAGCGGTCGGTCTGAGGTTTGAGGATAAAGCGTCCCCACAGTCCGACAATAGTGAAGCGTTGCGGTTCTCCGGCATGTCCCCTTGTAATATCAAGCGACAGTTTTGCCTGCACCCCGGTCACGGTGGTGCTTGCTGTAACAATCTCCCGTGCCAGTTCCTTGATGTTGGCTCTGGTATATGGAAGCACCGGCACCGTTGTCGATTCAAATATTTTGCGGGCACACGACTTATGATAATCCACCTCGCCATCAGCGAGCGGTTTATAGCAATAAAGACACTTACACATTTTCAACCTCCTTCCCTTCAAGTGGTATCACACTTGCGTTTCCTATGCAATCCTTGCAACATGCAAGGAGCAATGAAAATCTGTCACGGGCAGAGATTTTCCAACTCTGCTCTGCAATGTCAAGAAGCCAGCCTTCCGGTATCAGCCCATCGAAGAACGGGAACAATACATTGCTCCGATATGACTTTTCACTCAACGGCATTGTCAAGCTGACAGCCTCAGCCTTGTCGGATTGCAGATACTCGGAATCATATTTGAACTCATAGCCCATGTCGTCCTCAGTCAGCACTCCGGCAAGATTCATTCCTACATAAATCTGTGCCTGTTTCATGATTCGGAAATTTTACCCGGTGTCATAACAGCTCCGAACAGAGCCAGCACCTGATTGACCTTATCAAGACGGAGAGTTTCCTTACCCTGTTCAAGTTCACGCACAAACCGCAGACCTACCCCTGATTTCTGGGACAGATCAACCTGCGTAAGTCCGAACTGCTTACGCATCTCCTTCACATATTTTGCCAGTTGAGTCATAAATATACCCTTTTGGGTGCAAAGATAATAAATAAATCTCAAACTACACCATAAAGGGTATAAAATAATCCGATCAGTGCAAAATTATACCCTTTAGGTTATATCAACATGAAAGCGTCAAGAGAGGGAGCGGTCTTCATGGTTGGCGGCGTGATGCCGTCAAAAGGTGACGGTGCAGGCACTGACACCTCCCGACCGCATCACGCCTATGGGCACCGGCGCAACACCGATAACCGGCAACGCCTTTGAGGAAACATCGGCTTCGCTGATGCAACCTCTAAGACTAATTGCCGTTCATCCGTGTTCTTGTCGCTATTGCTTGTAAGGGCTTTTACGACCGCTCCCTCACTTACCGCTTGACAGCAGTCCACGAGCCGAGACAGTGATGTGCCGCCTTCCTGCGTCGCCGACATATCACAGACTCGTCTTTCCGGGACTGGGCAGTGTCATTCGTTCATGAACGCTTACCAGCGTAGGTTATCAGATATAGTGCAATACAGATGCTCGATAGTATGGCGATGAGATTGGTGTCGTCATAAAACAATGCTCTGATCAACCAATATACTCCTACTATCAATGAGAGAATGCCAGTTACAAGGCATATAGTTTTCCCTGTGATTATAAGCTTCTTGTCTTTCTTGATTTCCATGACACAAATTTAGTCTTTTTCAGCGAGTTTTCAGTGCCTATATGCTGTCATTCGTTTTCACCGTCACGGAGTCTTAGCTCCAGATTATGCGGTAATATCAACTCAGGAAGTGTCGCTTGCTCGGAATTATAAACGTGCGGAGCTGGGCTATTCTTTTGCCTTTTGGCTGAAAAATCTCCAGACCTCCCGATGGTCAGCTCGTATTTTTCCACCAAAGGGCGAACAGCCCTTCTTTGCCTCCGCACGCTACCGTGTCAACGAGCAAGCAAAACTTCGATAGTCGATAAGACGCATAAAAAAAATGTCGCACGATGAAAACGAACAACAACATATCAAACAGACGAGGCAGAGCATCCATCTCCAGTCTCAACCGCATAAAAAGGGTTCTCCTTTGGCTGGTGGGGATAATCGGTGCAATACTCGGATTGGTGTTGTGGGTGTTTCTCCGACCGATATTCCGAGGCGTAGGCTGGGGTATCAGCCTTATATCTGCCCTAATGATAATCTATTGGTTACTCACTTTATAAAAACTCAACTGATATGGCTACTACAATGAAATCAAACAACGCTGCAATCACAGCAATGCAGCAGATGCTCCAAGAGCGTATTATCGCTGAACCCGCATTGGCTATCAAACTTGCCAATCCGAAGAAATCACTTGAAAGTGCTATCAACTATCTCTGCCACGAGATACAGAAAAGCGGGATGTGTGTCGTAGATGACCAGACCGTGCTATCAATCCTCCTGCATTTCTATGATGAGGACAGCATCGTGGATGGCGGAACTCCCATCAACTGCAACATCGTGGTATCCAAGCCGGAACTCACCGATGAGGATAAGGAGACTCTCAAAGAGCAGGCTATGGAGCAGTTCAAGCAGGAACAACTCCGAGAACTCCGCAGACAATCCCAGCCGAAGGCTCAACCCAAGTCGACCGCCACCGCTCCCAAAGCCGGAGCAGAGATTGACTCAATCCCCAACCTATTTGATGAACTCTAAACACCCAAGATTATGAGACCAAGAACTTTAAGAGAGAAGCATATAGTGGAACTGAGTGGGCAACTTCGCCCGCTCACCACTCCCCAGATGGAATGGGCGTTCAGAAATACCCACGAGCATTTCGCTTACAGGCTCAAAGGCGGTAAATGCACTTGTATGGACTGCGGTGCTGAGTTTATCGAGACCCGTGACGGCAGATGTTTCTGCCCCGAGTGTGGCACACAACTTGAAATCAAGGACACAAAGGAGCGTGTCATCAAGCAGAAATCCTACTTTGTGGTAATCACAACGAAGGAAGAGTATCAGGTGGTCAGGATGTGGATGTTGCTCTCCGAAATGCGCAAGGGAGCGAAAGCGAAGCCAGCCTATCTTGAAATCGGTCAATACTGGATAGACCCGCAGGGCAGGAAAATCGTCATTGGATTGCAACGCACATTGGGCGGTTACTACTTTGACACCTTCGCCTTTTGCTCTCCATTCGAGATAAGGCGTGACAACGAAGCATTCTGGCGTATAGCAGATGAATGGGTCTATCCACGCATCAAGGTCACAGACACAATCAAGCGCAACGGGTTCAAGAACTCAACGTATCATATCCACCCCGTGACACTCTTCCAAGAGTTGCTCTCCAATCCGAAAGCCGAGACGCTGATGAAATCCAATGAAATAGAGTTGCTTCGTCACCTTTGCCACCACCCCGCAGATGTTGACAAGTATTGGAACACCATCAAGATAGCAAAGCACAACGGATACCAGTTCAAGGATGTGGGAATGTGGTTTGACTACATCAAGATGTTGGAGCGTCTGGGCAGAGACATCAATTCACCCTCGCTGATAGCACCCCAAGACCTCAAAACCGCCCACGACATATATGTGGCAAAGGTCAACCGCCAGCGCATCAAGGAGCAGAGAGAGAAAGAACGTCAGCAAGCCATTGAGGACAAAGCAAAGTTTGAGGAACTCAAATCCCGCTATTTCGGAATGGAAATGACTGACGGAGAGATTGAAATCCACTCAATCGACACCATCGACGACTACTATAAAATCGGAGAAAGTCAATCTATCTGTTGCGGTACAGCCAAATATTTTCTCAAAGAAGGTACACTGACCCTAACCGCCCACATCGGCAACAAGCAGATAGCCACCATAGAAATCTCGCTTGACGACTACCACATAATCCAATGCCGGGCTTTCGCCAACGGAATATGCGAGTACACCGAGCAGATAGCAGGTATCATCAACGCCAACAAAAAGATGATTGCCGAGCGCAAGAGAGCATAGCCAACCTATAGCTCGGCGAGGCTTGACCGAGCCAATGCCATATCAGCGATGAAGGTGGCGGAGCATCAAACCTCCGTCACCTTCATTTTGCCAAAAATTTCGGCCGCCAAAAGGCGGCGGCCGTTCATTCATTGCCTTCTGTTTTTCTCACTTTTCAAAAGTTTGTTTATGGTTGATACCATGCAATCGTTAAGAACCACCTTAAGATCATGGTCATCTATGATTTCCAGATTTCCCTGCTCTATGAAAATTTCAATCAATTGCTTTCTAAGCCGATTAAACGACTCCCCGAACGGAATCTGTCGCTCAT
>VSPO01000159.1 GCA_009775375.1 Muribaculaceae bacterium
AATTAGGTTTTTCAACACCGAAAATTGAGTTCTTCCGAATGATTTGCTAATTTTGCACTTGCCACTTGACTCTACACTCAAAAATAATTGCGTTGAAATTTGCCCGGACGAAAAAAAAATTGTAATTTTGCAGTCGCTTATTCCGCCAAGGCTTGAAAAGAGAAGGCGAGTCCTTCCGCCCAACGGATAATTTGAATTTCAATAACAAACAGCAAATGTACGCTATCGTAGAAATCAAAGGACAACAGTTCAAAGCAGAGGAAGGGAAATTCCTCTATGTCCACCATCTCGGCGACGACGTGAAGCAAGGCGATGCCATCGCATTCGACAAAGTGCTTCTTCTTGATGCCGACGGCGACGTTAAGGTCGGTGTCCCTGCCGTTGAAGGGGCAAAAGTAAATTGCGAGGTGCTTGAGCCGCTCGTAAAGGGTGAGAAAGTGATCGTTTTCAAGAAGAAACGTCGCAAAGGCTATCGCCGCAAAAACGGTCATCGTCAGCAATTTTCAAAAGTTTTGGTTAAATCAATCGAAAAGTAAAACAACTCATCAGATATGGCACATAAAAAAGGTGTCGGCAGTTCGAAGAACGGCCGCGAATCAGAAAGCAAACGACTTGGTGTGAAAATCTACGGTGGGTCAAACTGCAAGGCAGGCAATATCCTGAAGCGTCAGCGTGGCACTCAGCATCATCCCGGCCTTAACGTAGGTATCGGAAAAGATCATACTTTGTTCGCCCTCATCGATGGCGTTGTGGTGTTTTCCACAGGCAAAGAGGGACGCAAGTTCATCAATGTTCAGCCTCATCAGAACTGATTAGGCATAGAAGAAGAGAAATAGCGGGGAGGAAAACAAATTTGTTTTCCTCCCCGCTATTTCTCTTCTTCTATGAGGTTTCACGTACCCTAAAAGCACAAAAAGAATCGGTATTCGTGGAAAATCATATTTTTGAGGATGTTTATGTCTATTTTCTCAAACAAGGTTGAGGAAATTTAATATTATATTGCTTAAATTTGCAATTTAGATATGATTATCATCTTTTGGGGATGATTCCATACGAAAATATGGATTGCTATCTTCAAAGGAAAAGTGCTTATTCAAACAAAACGAGGACTATGATGGAAAGATCGATAAAATTCAAAGCAACGCTATTGTTGTTGTTGTTTCTGGTGATTGGGTTGACAGGCTGTGAGAAGGATGACTTCATTCCCGAGCCAACTGCCACAAGCGTTACGATTACAGGAGTGGTCACCACATCCTATGGTAAACCAATTGCCAATCTGCCGGTGTCCATAGACTACCATGAGGCATATAATTTTATGAACCAGACTTTAATCCACAAGGCAAAAGGCGTTACGGACAGCAACGGGCGTTACCGACTGTTCTTTGAGCCTGAACCCGACAAGTCAGATCTTAATGAAAAGCCACTTCAAGTCTATCTCCTTCGTGCTGACTTGGGCGGACTTCCCTCTGCCGATTATATATTGCCATCTGATTTAAGGGAGGATAATAAGACGACCTATTCATATAGCGTTTATAAGATCTTTCAGGAGAAAGAAAATATTGAAATCAATCTTTTCTTCCCAAGAAAGAAGGAATTGAGCACTGAGCTAAAAAACTTTGTGGCTGATAAAAGACTACAATTTAGAAATACCATACGCTATGGCGCCTACAAAGAATCCATAGACAGGCCGCTCATTCTTGATGCGGAAGGCAATGGGAATGCACTGATTCCATACGCTGTGGATGAAACCAATGAAATCTCAATATACGCCGCCAACAGTCTTTGGGAAGTATGCGATTCAAGGGAGGTGTCGGTTACGGCCCAAACTGATACGCCAATAGTGTTTGACAACAAGGCAGTTCTTGACAATTGTCGTTTCAAGCTTTCTCGATATTCCAATTTCG
Source organism: Muribaculaceae bacterium (assembly GCA_009775375.1). Lineage (GTDB taxonomy): Bacteria > Bacteroidota > Bacteroidia > Bacteroidales > Muribaculaceae > Lepagella. The sequence goes on from VSPO01000159.1 coordinate 1,905, forward strand.
CATTCAATGGCAAGGATTATCCCGATGAGGAAGACTACAAAGTGCCTGCGCCGTTTGATTTCCTCGGATTCAGGATCGTTAGTCCTGATGGTGAATATGAGTTTCCTTCATCCCGCTATCAGTACTATGATTCAATTGTGTGGAACTCTCCCGATTTCCCGGAGACCTACAGAATATATGATAATAGGTATTTTGAAAACGGCACGTCAGAACATCTCACGTCGCAATGGGGAAGTTATTTCTTCTTGCCTGGATCTTATACGACAGTATTGTCCGGCTACAAAAACGGAAAGGCAATTTACTCGGATTCCTTGTCCTTTGAATTAAAAGACCGCGATTTCCTATGCTTCGACTGGGATAAATTCGATTTTCTGACGGAGCAGGGGACAGCTCAGAAGGTTTATTGCCGACTTGATAGCCAAAATGAATATCAGGTCAGTGCCGAAAAAAGTGCCGACGGTGTCAAATCAGTCGACATTCAACTCCATATAAATGGTGGATGGAATCAGCAAACCTTGCTCAATTGGCAGATGCATCGACTTCAGAATCTCATGTGGAAGCATCTCGGCCATTGGGTGGAATACGACAAATCAACGATAGGGGAGCTCTTCAGAATGCTCCCTACAGATCACACTCCGGGGCTGCTCTATGAAAATGAGACCACCCGCGCAATCGTCATGCACTCTCCGGCTACTGAATATGAGAAGGAGTTCTATTATATCCACGCTGAACCTAAATGATTATGAACAAATTAGTATATCTCTTGACTTTATGCTTCATGCTTGTGGCGTGCAACAAGGATGTTGATGACAAAGAATGCATTCCTCCTGCATTGCGAGTCCCTCCGACGGTTAAGGAAGGAGGGATATTATACGTGGCTTAGGGTTCTCTTGATTAATATAAAGAGGCATTCGGATGGAATCGTTTCCCGTCCATTAAGGAATTTGCAAAATAGCAACCGATTTACTATGTATCAACATTTTGAGGCAACGTGGTAGGCTTTATAGCTGAGGCGTTGCTTCTTGTTTTTCTGTTTTTTTATTATTGCAGAGGTGATGAGAGTCTTTCTGATAATGAAATCGACGGAATACCGTCCTGCACCAAGAAAGAGAAATAGCATACAGCCAAATAGCGAGAGCCAAGCTTGCATGTCGAATGCTCCGGTGGCGGCAGTTCCAATGGATATTATTGCGAAAACAGCAGTTGAAGTAGCTGAAGCTATCCTTGTCAGAAAGCCGATTGCAATCATTGCAGAAACAGTCAACAGGAAGACAGCAAATTCTTTGACCGGGAATATAATATGTGAGACTTCGTAGTCGCCGGTTAGTATGAGAGCTCCGGCAACGGCCAACAATGACGCAAAAAGCACGCGGAACAAAAGCATGTAGCCTCCGAATCGTCCTATTCCGGGCGCGAGACATGCGAAAAACATATTCAAAAGGGAAAGTTTGCCGCACTTTTCGCGACTGCGGGATATTACGTTGCTTCGTAGGATTCTCTTTGCTGCTTCAGGGTGAAGGGCACCAAGCGTAAGGCGAGAGGGGTCGACTGATAAGACATTATATAGATTCATAGGGAGGAGTTATTAAAGTTGATACATCAAATATCGCGAAATCATAGAGGAAAAAAGTATGATTCGTATATTCTTAACATCCAAATTGTCAATAAGGTTGAGCCACAGTGAAAGAATTTTGCATTTCTTTGCATTTCGTCTGTTTTGAACGCCCATAGAATTTGATGCTCAATATCAGTTTCACTCCATGCTGAATCTTGAATTGTCGGTATTCTTTTCAATTTTCGGGGCTCTGAATACTTTTCCTGAGTTGAATTTATAAGTTACTCCAATTTTTGCAGTCATATAAGTTTTAGTTGATGTAAGACGGTTGTATCCTGATGATTCAGTTCTGATTTTACTTTTCCGTTGCAGCATGTTTTCAAGACTGACCGATACCGACCAGTGCTTGCCAAACTGTTTCTGTAATGTCGGATTGAGATTCAGAATCGGGAATACAGTGATCAATATCAAGCTCAATGTTATAAGAAGATTACGTTTCATCTCTTCCTGAGTTTTTGTTCTTGCCCGATTTTATAGTTTGCAAAAGCATTGGCTCGATGGCTCTCGACATTGTGTGCCCAAAATTCAACATCGCGCATATACTTTTTCAAATCGTGAATTTCAAAGAAGGACCAATAAAGACCCATCGGTACTTTCATTTTTGATGTAGTCTTGTTCTTCGACTGAAAAATTGTTATCTGTGCTATCGGAGAATCACCATAGTCGTAACAATCAACTATGAGAAGCTGTCTCTTGCCTTTATTAAAGTAAGTATAAGAAAACATTTCTGAAGATTCTCTTGTCCAATCCTCGATATCCCCTTCGTTTACCCACATTGTATAAGGTTTTTCATCAGTCATTGGTGATGATATCGACGATGGTCGTAAAGGGGGTATGTCGCCTTTCAGCTTGACGAACATTGTCTTCATTTCAGGAGTATAGAAAAGTATCTCAGCGCTGTCAAGACGTGCCGTATGGAGTATGTCTGCAAGAAATCTGTCCATTCCGGGATATTTGGCGACAGAATCCGAGGATGACACAATCGTCAGCGGGTCGGGAATAAGTACATTTCCGAAAGTCATGCGGTAAGTTGTGTCATTGTCGATTATTTGACCGTAATAGTCACTTACGTGCCATTCACGGTTTGCGAAAACGAGACCTTTTGGTGACGAACAGCTTGCAAAGAGCATAATCATCAATGCTATGGTCAAGGAGTTTTTGATAAAATTTTTCCGGTTCATATTTACTGGGTTTTATATGTAAGTTCAGATTAATGATGCAAAGTTAGGGCATGATTCGGCCCAATAGTCTTAGTGGAGCCTCCTTTAGTCTTAGTTAGTCTTAAGTAAGTGTTCAGATTATTCCTATACCTGTCTTATCCAATCTGAGCGCCGGATTTCAACCCGTGATTCAGTTATGATGGAACCCCATCACGTCATCATCCCGAGTCGAAATCCCGTCCCTCATATTGGCAATCCATGTGTAGGAATAATCTGAACACTTACTTAGTAATTTCAATGTTATTACCGCAAAAGATGTATATTTGCATCATGAAAAGACTTAACTAGATAATGGTAACGTTTATGGGCATCACGGCAATTGCCGTGGTCATAGCCTCATGCAATCTTTTTGCGCTCTACCGGCATGAGAAAGAGCAGACAATGGCAACAGTCAGGAAATGCGCTGAAAACGCTTTCTTGCTTGAGATGATCGGAAGGATGCAAAGGGGTGTGGATGCACGTCAATCGTTTGTCAGGCTGAACACGTTTATAGAATCTGCCCAACAAAAAGACGGCAGGCCTGGAAAGTCGGGGTCAAGCCGAAAGCACGGTGCATATGTTAAATTGGGCAATTAGAAGTGTTAAATTTTTAGGCGTAGAGTTTGACA
>VSPO01000016.1 GCA_009775375.1 Muribaculaceae bacterium
GTCTTGACATAATTGGAGAGATAAGTGTATGTAAGACAATAACGTTTGAAAATGGATTTCATTGCATTAATTCTTTAATAAAACATACTTAAAGCAATTAACCTAATGTATAAATTAGATACTTAGTTTAATTTGAGCAGATACTTATAAGAAATAGTTTTGCGGATATCAATCAATGTGTTTAATATGTTGATTTCGTGTGCATTTTTATCGATTTTTAGATTTGAGGATCTCCATATTGACATTTGGGAACAGTTTTGTCACTTGTACATCGTCAAGCACCACGGAGCACGCTCCATTGTCTAATCTCATTTTCACAACTGGTGTGGATATAACCTGACCATTAATCACTATGACAATTCTTTTATCAAGATTGGTTGCAGTAATTTCTGCAAACTTGGTAGTATCTGAAAGATTGAACGGCATGGTCAGACCCTCATCTCCAGAATAATGAAGCAACTCTGATACGTGTACCGTTTCCTCCAAAAGACAAGGAGAGACGGTATCCATCACACCCTCGTTATTGAAAGTCGAATAAATTGCAACTATGACATCTTTATCCACATTGACCTTGGATGGAGTATCAGCATTGGCCTTACAAGCAACAGCAAGAATGCAGACAAGGCTTGCTGTCAGGATTGTAAAAATTAATTGTTTTGTTTTCATTTTATGTAGGTTTATTGAGAAATCAGAATGATTATTCCTGGCAGATTGTTAAAAACATGTAATCCCACTCCCCACCAGAAACCTAGATTAATGCGATAATATGTTATGGCGCATCCGGCGAAAAACGGCGCGGATATTCGTTTGTGCGCGAAAGAATAAATTTCATGCTCATTATTTCTGTTCCCAATTTATTAGATTATTCAATTGTTTTATGTAGCTCCGATACCATAGGTATTCAAGGCCAAATCCCAATAGTGTAAGTCCCCATGCGAAAAACATTCTCCAAGTGTTAATAAACGATGGAGTAAGTGAGAGCCATATTAGTAATGGAATTATGACTGCCGCAGTTGCAAGCTCAATATTGCGATACAATTTTTTAATTGATACGACAGTCGTAAGAATATCCTTATTCGTATAATCCCAAAGATTGATAGACTTAATGGAACAGTATATCTTGATTCCATAGAGAGTGGCGATGAATAGAGTAAGGCAAAAAACTGTAAGCCACCAATAAGGTAATTTCATTGGTGACCAGAAGGGAGAAAGAGCCATGAGCATGAGGCAAATTATTGAAAAGACACCGTCCCACCTGGCTCTTTTCAAAAGCCTTGATTTTATATCGTTGTTCTTTACGGCTATCTTGTTTGCGTCATCGTCACTAATTTTTGAACTAATATGAGGCTTAACTGATTGCCACATATTCTTTAATTCTTCAAGTTCCATAATTAAACCTCCTTTCTTGATGAAATCTTTTCTTTTATTCGATGAAGTCGAGAAGCGACAGTATTTCTCGGAATACCCATATTCAAGGCAATTTCTTCATAGCTCAACTCATCAAGCCACATTAATATCAAGGCCTTATCCATAGGATTGAGCTGCGCTATTATAGAGTAAAGCCATTCAAGTTTTTCCTTTGCTTCATTAGCGTTCTCATCTTGAAAATGGACTTCAGGCAATTCATCAAAAGAAATAGTTTTCAATTTAGGGGTGAATTTCCTAAGAGAAAACAGACAGGTGTTGATACATACTCTGTATACCCAAGTCGATTCTGAACATTCTTTCCGATAATTGCGATACCCCTTGAACAACGAAATCAAGACCTCCTGCCTGATGTCATCAAATGACACTCCGCTTGAGGCATAAAAGAAGCAGACACTGAAAATTATCTTTTCATGTCGTCCGACCATTGCGGTAAAGGAATTATTATAATCAGAGTTGCTCATCATCTGTTTCTCTTTACAAAGTTAGTAGCAATTTTCTCGGAATAGTTCCCTGCAACGATAATAAATAAGGGAAAGAGTTGCATTAAATTATAACTACACCCCTAAAAATCCCAAAATAGAGTCTTCTATTTTCGGTTTTTCTAACTAATTTGTACGCCATCTTTAAATTGGTGGATCAATACATCAGAAGATTAGTAAATCAGTAAATTATGACTGTCTAATATTTTGTAGATGATGGCAAAAAATAAGGTATGGCAGGGAGACTTCCTGCCATACCTTTATGGATTTTACTTTTGCTTCTATTATAGAAGGGGAGGGAGGATAGAAATCCTACCAGTCGTCAGTGCGGAAAGGGGCAGCAGACAGTCCTTCGGAGCTTATGAGGTTAGCTCCTTCCGGATTGTCGGCCCAAGCGTAGCGAACCGCTACAGGGGTCATGACATCCTTAGAGCTTACTATAACTTTGTCGCCCTTTACCACGGCATCTGCCCATACAAATTTCCGGTCTTCTCCGGCAATGGCGAAATGCTTCAGCTTTCCGTCTCGACATTTCAGCCCTTTCCCGACATGGCTGAAAGTCAGAATGACTTTGTTGTCTTTAATCTCCATTTTCTCAAATTGTGGAGAATGACCCTCAACCTTTCTGCCGTAGATGTTATTAGCGGCCGACCTCCAGATTCTTTCAGCCACGTCCTTTTTATTCAAGGGATGGATATCGTTCCATTCTCCAAGGTCGTAATTGACAGTGTAGTAGGTGTGCGGCGTATTCTGCGCTGCCTTCATCTGCGCCTCCCGAAGCCTGGCCCACCATCCATCGGAAGGATCGGGCCGGGATGCCATGAAATTCGGCAACTGCACTATTATAAAAGGAAGTTCGGGCATATTGAAAGTCTCTCTCCAATTGCCTATCATTCCCGACAGCAGAGCCTGATACTCATTCCAGCGGCTTGCATTGCTTTCTCCCTGATACCATACCACTCCTTTAAATGAGCAATTGGCCAACGGAAGAAGCATTGTGTTGTAGAGTCCGCTTCGAGCCTCCATTTGGTTGGAATACTCGCGATTGAGTCTCTCAAGAGCTCCGGCTTGCCGCCCTTTGCACGTTTTCCATATTCCTTTCAGGTCTATTTCCACGCCGTCGCACACAATGCGGTAGGTCTTGTCGGGGATAAAGGCTCCATTTCCGGAATTATCGGTCAGCTTTACCGTCACTACGTTTTCACCTTCACGAAGCACGCCTGCCGGAATCTGATAATGGCGGGGAGGATACTGATAGCCTGTGGATCCGACGAGCACTCCGTTGACGAATGTCTGGTCGCTGTCTACGAGAGTGCCAAGGTCGATGACGGCATGACGTCCGGCAAGGTCGGCAGGAATATCGAATTTCTTGCGATACCACACCGTGCCCTTGTGGTTGATGCCGTAGCTTTTGCCGTATTCAGTCTCAAGCATTTTCTTCCATCCGGAGTCATCCTGATCAGGGGTGGGCCTCCAATATCCGGGAACGATTGTCGATTCCCATTCCGAATCATCGAAATCGATAGCGGGATACACGCCGTCGCCCTTTTCATATGCAGCTTCGACAAGCTCCTTAAGCGAAGTCTTGTCGGGCTGAAGGCGAGATAGCAATTCCGGTTCTATCCAGGTCTCTATGGAGCTGCCTCCGAGGCATGAGACAAGCATTCCCTGCGGAACTCCGGTCTGCTCGTAGGCCTTTTGAGCCAAGAAAAAAGCAAGGGCAGTCCAATCGGTCACTTCGGAGGCCACTCCCGATTTCCAGACTCCCCCTTCGGGAATGTCTTTCTGAGGATAAGGAGATGTGGCTTTTGGCACTTTGAAATGCCGAATCTTGTTGTTGTCGCTTACGTTGACTTCCGGGAAGAGACCGACCACCCGTTTAATATCGAGTTCCTGATTGGATTGTCCGGACATAAGCCAAAGGTCGCCAATAAGCACGTCGCGGAGAGTGATGTCGTTGATTTCCATCAGAAACGGACCTCCGGGCGATTGCGGCTTTATGGCTATCTGCCATTCTCCGTCGCGGTTGCCTTGAGTAGTGTAAATAGAATCGCGGAAACGGACAGAGACTTTTTCTCCGGGGGAGCTCCAGCCCCAAATCTTGACAGGAGCATCGCGTTGGATCACCATTTTGTTGGCTAACATCCCCGGAAGGGTGATTTTGCCTACGGCATTGCCCGAAACCAAAAGAATTCCGAACAATGCCGCAGCCTTTAATATCTTTGAAAATTTATACATGTATGTCAGTGTATTATGCGATTTCAGGATAGACAATTACGAGAGCATTTCCATGAATGCTTCAATAGAATGTCAATCCATTCCGTCCATTGTCAGGATTGTGCCGTCTGGGTTATACGTCAGCTTCCTGACTTTAAGGCTGCGAAGCCAGGTTGTGCCGTCGGAAGGCTTGCAATCGTGATAGAACAGATACCATTCCCCCTTGTATTCGATAATGGAATGATGAGTGGTCCATCCTACAACGGGAGTCAACAGGCATCCGGCATAGGTGAACGGACCGTAAGGGTTGTCTCCGATGGCATAGCACAGACGATGCGTATCTCCCGTAGAGTAGGAGAAATAATACTTGCCGTTGTACTTATGCATCCAGGATGCTTCAAAGAAACGACGTTCGTTGTCGCCCGCAGTAAGAGGTTTGCCTGTCGCGGGGTCAAGAATGACAACAGGGCGGGGTTCTTCCGCGAATTGCAACATATCGTCTGATAGTTTTGCGACGCGTGACGGCAGGGCCACAGCGTCATCCGGCTCAAGATGGGGATTCTCGATGGCCTTGTTGTCGCGGTAGCGTTGAAGCTGGCCGCCCCACAATCCTCCAAAATACATGAAATAGTCGTTGCCCTCTTTGAACACGGCGGGGTCGATCGAATAGCTTCCCCACATGGGGTCAGGCAGGGCTTTGAAGGGACCTTCCGGCCGGTCGGCCACCGCCACTCCAATCCGGAAAATGTCATTTCTATCCTTCAGAGGAAAATACATGTAGAATTTTCCATTCTTTTCCGCCACGTCGCAGTCCCAGAGCTGACGGCCATGCCAAGGAATGTCTTCGACATCGAGCACGACACCATGGTCGGCGATTTCTCCATTCATAATGTCGTCGGTGGAGAAGACATGATAGTCTTTCATGTCGAAATGGTCGCCGTTGTCGTTTTCTTCATATATGCTTTGGCGGTCGTGGGAGGGATAGATATAGACTTTGCCATTGAAGACATGGACGGAAGGGTCTGCCATATAATCGGCAGGAACTAAATATCTTGGTTTCATGTATTACTTTGTTTGATTATTACGTTTTTCTATTTCCCGATTTATGCGATCTATCTTTTCATCGCTTAGGTCATATTTGGATATTATGAGCATGGCCATGACGAGCAGGATGGCAGGAATTACAGCCACGAGCCACAGGATGCCTTGTTCTGCAAACGGGGTTTGAGTGGTGGCGTCGCTTCCGTTGAATCCGACATAATACAATACCAATCCGGGCACAACGCCACCAAGAGCCATTCCCGCCTTATAGAAGATTCCCGTCAGAGCGTTGACGATTCCGGCGATGCGCTTTCCGTGGGTGTATTCCCCATAGCTGATGACTTCAGGAATAAGGGCCCACATATATCCAGTAGCCACGATGATACCGGTGGATTTTATGAATTGTGCCACGTATACGATCCACATTTGGCTTTTAAGGGAATCAATCATGGAGACAGCATAAAGCATCGCCATCCCTACGATTGCCACAATCAGGAAAAGATAGAACATTCCTTTCTTGCCGATTGCACGCTTAATGGCGGGCACCATAGGCATGAAGATGAATGCCGGAATAGAGCCAAGGCCCATGAAAATTGAGAGTTCACCTGCTGAGCCGTGCAAATTATAGTTGATATAGTATGCTCCGGCAGAGTTGCCTATGGCCATCATTGCAAACGCGGTGATGAAGAAGAACGCCACAACGCGCAACGGCTTGTTGCGCACGAATTCCATCCAAAGGTCGGACACCCTTACGTTTTCCGTCTGGCTCTTGTCCATTACAACACGTTCGCGGCACTGAGTAAAACAAAAATACAGCAAAGCGAGCCCTATGATTCCATATAGGGCCATAGTGGAAAACCAGGCATTGTCGGAAGTAGAGAGGTCGGTTGTCTCAGCAGGGTCAAACAGCTTGACAACAATAGGAATTCCCATCCCGACGGCAAGACCGCCGACATTGGCCATAAACATTCTGACAGAAGTCAGAATCGTTATCTCGTCGGTGTCGCGAGTCAGGGAAGCATTGAGGGCGCCGTAAGGAACATTTACCAGCGTATAGCACATCGACAGCCCGACATACGTGATATAGGCATAGAGAAGAGACCCCGAGAATCCATTCCAAAAACACAAAATTGCAAAACCGGTAAGCGGTACCCCTCCTAAAAGAAGATAAGCGCGGTATTTGCCCCACCGAGGATTATGCTTGTCAACGAATGTCCCGACGAGAGGATCCCATATGACATCGACTATGCGGACGATAAGGAACATTATGGCTGCCACTTCCGGAGCAAGTCCGTAGACGTTGGTGTAGAAAAAGAGCAGGTACATGCTTATGGTCTGGTAGATCAGATTTTGGGCGAGGTCGCCGGAGCCGAATCCGATCCGCTGGAGCCATGAAAGACGGCAGAATCCATTGGCGTTTTCTGCTTTCTCGTTGATAGGAATGGAAAGTTCGCTATTCATGATATTGTGATTTTTTTATTTGCAAATTTAGGTAAAAATCCGGTAGAGGGATTTTCCAATAATCTCATATTGTAGCATGAAATGTTACATTGGCGTAACATTTACGTTCATTAATGTGATATTTTCCCGGTTTTGACATGTTTTGACTCTTTTCCGAAAAGATATGAGGGCTTGTAGCCTCCCCAGTCGACGATTATCTTCTCGAAGACAATTCCGGGGTCGAGAGGGATCAGCGAAAGCTCGATTTCGCCATCATTCCGGGAAGAGGGGGTTTTTAGCGCGACAGTGTTTTCAACAACTCTGCGTGCGACAGTCGGATAAAACACGCTATATATATTTTCGGGCTTTTCATTGAGGTCTTTGTTGAAGTTGACAGTCTTATTCCCGCCATCGCCTATAGCCACAATATAGCGATGGCCGTCAGGATTGCTGAAAGCCAACGTAGACTTCACGATCACATGCACATTTACGCTGTCGGGTATCTCTTTCCCAGAGAATCTATATGAGATTTTCTCACCTGCAGGCTGCTCGGCATATGGGGTCAGAGCCAGTCCACTTCTGGTTCTGCCCATAAATGGATATATGGTCCAGGATGTTTTATCCCCTTCGGACTTACGGAAAAAATGTTCCGCATCCATTATCACCATGCCATTATCAGCAGTGAATATATATCCACCTGGGGAGGTTTCATCGATTCTTCTAATTTCGGGCATCGTGTCGGCAGGAAAATTGTCGTGCCATTCCGTGTAGCCAATATGCTTTTGAGTCATCATGCCGTCCCATTTCCCGTTGGACATCTCCTTATTATATTTGTGTTGGAGCCTACGATCGCGAGCAAAACACCTTTCCACTACATCTGCCCACTTGTTGGCTTCCGGGTCGTGGTTTGCGTGAAGCATATGATTCATGGCCTGTGCGTAGTACATTTCGTAGAGATTCGCCATTGCCTGCACGGGATAGAGAATAATCTGGCGGTAGGCATCCCGATATTCGGGCTTCAAATCGATAAACTGTCGCAGGGCCTCCGCTTCGAGTCTTGCGTATTCGTCGGCCACCTGTTTCCATTCCCCGCTGTTAAGGTTGTAGGTGTTTCGGTCGAGCATCTCAGCCGTCACTCTTCCATTGTATTTCGTATAAAGATTGAGGATTCTCGCGGCTTCGTCGGCTTGCTCCTTCCCAAATTGCTGGGCACAGAAAGCCCTGGTGTGGTCAAGGATATTTGAGGCGTCATAACGTTTGGGATTCCATGCAAGGTCGAGGAACTGGGAGATGGGATATTCCATAGGCTTGAGGTCGCCGACGTTCAGCACCCAAAGTTTGTCGACTCCGTAGTCATACGTAAGGTTCATCTGTTCCCACATATTTTGGATAGGGGAGTTGTTGATCCATTTGCTGTTGCGGGGAGCGCCCACATAGTCAACATGATAGTACATTCCCCAACCTCCGGGGTGCTTGCGTTCTTTCTCGTCGGGAAGACGGCGTATGTTGCCCCAGTTGTCGTCGCAAAGGAGATAGGTCACGTCGTCGGGCGCACGTAGTCCGTCGTCGTAATAATCAAGCACCTCTTTATAAAGAGCCCAAACCTGCGGTGTCTCTTCAGGCTTTTTGCCCGTGACTTTTTTTATGATTTTCCTTTGGCTGTCGATTATCTCGGAAAGAAGTTGAGTGTCGGTCTTGTCGCTCATCGCTTCATCTCCGTCGCCACGCATTCCGATGGTCACAACGTCTTCCGACCCATTCATTCGTTTAATTCCCTCGGTGAAAAAACGGTTGATCACGTCTTTATTTGAGGAGTAGTTCCATTTTCCGTAATCTTTGCGTTTACGAGCCCATTCCTGATGGTTGCGGGCCATTGGCTCATGGTGAGAGGTCCCCATGATTATTCCCATCTCCTGAGCCGTTTTGCTGTTCAGGGGATCGTCGGCATAGAATGCCCATCCCCACATAGCCGGCCACATGAAATTGCCTCTAAGACGCAGAATCAGTTCGAAGACGCGGGAATAAAATCTATGATCTCCGTAATCAGTGCCGTAGGTGTTTTTTACCCAGCTTGTCAGACATGGCGCCTCGTCATTGAGGAATATTCCACGATATTCCACGGCCGGAGAGCCGGCCGTGTAGCATCCTTTCTCTATTGACAGATTCTTTTGGGGAACGACAGGGACATCGGCCCAGTCATACCATGGGGAAACGCCGATTTGCTCGGAAAGTTCGTATATGCCGTAGACTGTTCCTCTGCGGTCGCTACCGAGAATTACGAGAGCTTCATCCACTCCCGGAAGAGGATTGGAGAGAGTCGTCATAACGTATTTCTCCTTCTTCCCTTTCAAGTCTTTTTCATCGAGCTTGCAGTTTTTGATAATGGAGGAGGCTGTCTTGCTTCCGAAAGTCGCAGCTATGATAGGACGCCCGACATTGGGGGAAACAGGAGTTATTATCGCGTCAATTCCGCATACCCGTCCAAAATCCTTTGACAAATTGGCAGCGGCGATTCTGACGGCAGAGTCTTCGCTGTCGTCAATCAAGATTTTTGCCGGGACATTATTTTTAATGAGAATGAATCGGGAAGAATCGGAATCGGGATGCGTGATTCCATGATGGTCGAGAGCTTTTATAGAAGGAGAGGCTGCGAGGAAAGCCGCCAAGAGGATGTTGTGGAATTTCATTTCAGATTGGTTTTGAGTTTATGGTTGCCATGCGTGCCATTCGACAAATTCAGGGAGCCGTCATAATGAAGACTCGCGAATAAATTTGCAATGCAAAATTGGGTAAAAAAAAGAAGATATGCGATATAAAGTGATTCAAAATCGTTTCTGAATGTAACATACCACAATATAAAGGGAGAATCTGATTATTCGTCCACTTTTATTATCGGAATAATGATCAAAGTCGGCACTGGGTGTAATTGATAAATTTTTATTAAAAATTCCGGTGACGATGACTGAGAAGTCTGTTTTTATCTTAATTTTGCGGTAAAATCAAATTCAAAATGAAAGAAATGCCTAAGATCCTTGTAGTGGATGATGAGGAGACCTTGTGTGAGGCTCTTCGGTTTAACCTTGAAAAAGAGGGTTATATCGTAGACACCGCATTGAGTGCCGAGGAGGCTCTTACATATGAGTTGTCGGGCTATTCCCTAATTTTGCTCGACATAATGATGGGAGATATCAGTGGGTTGCAACTCGCATCCATTCTCCGGAAAAGAGAGACCACTTCCCACATACCAATCATTTTTTGCACGGCAAAGGATTCTGAGGATGATATGATAAAAGGCCTTGATTCGGGTGCCGACGATTATATCACCAAACCATATTCCATACGCAACGTACTGGCAAGAGTAAGAAGCGTGTTGCGCAGGACATGGCATACAGATGCTCATCCCGTCAACACGTTGACCTATAAGGGTCTCAGCATATCTTCGGAGCAAAAGACATGCACCCTCGACGGGAAAGAATTGAAAATGCCGAGAAAGGAATTCGAAATATTGTCGCTTTTCCTTGCCAACAGAGGAAGGATTTTCTCCCGGGAAGAATTGCTGAAGAAGATATGGCCAGAGGAGGTGGTTGTGCTCGACAGGGTAGTTGACGTCAATATCACCCGGCTAAGGTCGAAGCTCGGAGAATATGGGAAAAACATCGTGACACGCTCAGGCTACGGTTATGGATTTATGGAATAAACCTACCTACAATCGCCGCCTGTTTATCGGGCTCGTGGTCTATTCCATAATTTTGGTGGGATGTTTTGTCTGCTATCAGTACTTTCGCGAAAAGGAATTCCAGGTGTCGTTGCTGGACGCGCAGTTGCAGGTCGTCAACGACAGGATTGGCCTGGAACTGGCCAATGGGCAACCCGTAGGACAATTTGAGAAACCATCCGTATTCAATGAGATGCGTATAAGCGTGATCGACAAGCATGGCAAGGTCATCTACGACAACTCCCTGGACACCCTCCCCAGGGATAATCACTTATTGCGGCTGGAAATTGCCGACGCAATAAAATACGGACAGGGTTACACGGTGCGCCGCCATAGTGAAAGCACCGGGACGTCGTATTTCTATTCCGCTAAAAACGTGGGAGACTACGTCGTAAGGACGGCCGTGCCATATGATATGACTCTCAATGAACTCCTCTCCGCCGACTATGGATTTATATGGATAATGGCTCTGATTACAGGCGTCATGTGTGTTATCGGATATTTTTCCACAAAACGGGTCGGAGTATTGATCGAAAGGCTCAACCGGTTTGCCGAAAAGGCTGAACGCGGAGAGAGAATCATCGATGAAGAGCCTTTTCCCCACGATGAGCTTGGAGAGATATCAAACCATATAGTCAGGCTCTACGCCCGACTTCAGCAGGCATTGGCCGATCGAGACAGGGAACATCGTGCGGCAATGCGCGAAGAGCAGGAGAAAATCAAAATCAAACGCAGGCTGACCAATAACATCAACCATGAACTTAAAACCCCGGTGGCATCGATGCAGGTCTGTCTTGAGACCTTATTGAGCCATAAGGACCTGACGGAGGAGAAACGGGAGGAATTTCTGGTCAGATGTTATGCGGCCAACGAAAGACTGCGCAGGCTGCTTGCAGACGTCTCGGTCATAGCCAGGCTTGAGGACGGCGGACAATACGTGACACGAGAGAAAGTGGTGGTCACGGAAATAATTGAGGAGGTCGTGGATGAATTTAAGATGGAAGCAAGCCAAAAGGGCATTGAGATAGTCTGCCATATAGCCGGAAAAGAGGAGATAGACGGCAACTCGCAGCTGATCGCCTCCATATTCCGGAATCTTATTGCCAATGCGCTTGCATATTCGGGAGGCACAAGAATAGATATAAAGGAGACGAAGATAAACGGCGTGGCTACCTATTCCGTTTCGGATAACGGGCAAGGCGTAGGAGAGGAGCATCTCGACCGGATCTTCGAGCGATTCTACCGGATCGACAGTGGCCGACGCAGGAAGGTCGGAGGGACCGGACTTGGCTTGTCGATCGTGAAGAACGCCGTGGCATGGCATGGCGGACACATAAAAGCCGAAAACGGAAGGGATGGAGGGCTTGTCTTCACGTTCTCTCTTCCAGGAAATACAGAGAACCGTCCGGAGGGGGATGATTTAACGGGGGTTTAAACTTTATGAAACATTTTTGAAATAAAAATCCGCTTATTTTGCATCGATAAAACAGACTAATGATTTTTCTTTATCGCCACATTGACAACTTCAAATTCAATAATCGGCCTAACATTAATAATCAGGCAACAGAGCAAAAATCGTCATTGCGGTCAACGATTAAGAGAATCCTTTGTTGATATTGTATAACCAAAAATAAGACTAATGGAAATTTTATTTCTCTGTGTTGTCATCTTTCTGTTTCTCCTTGCGATTTTCGATCTTTCGGTGGGAGTCAGCAATGATGCCGTCAATTTTCTTAATTCCTCGTTGGGGTCGAAAGCCGCTTCCTTCAAGCGGGTGCTTATAGTGGCCTCGATAGGCGTGTTCGTTGGGGCCGCGATGAGCAACGGCATGATGGATATAGCCCGCCATGGCATATTCCGTCCCGAGCAATTCTCATTCTACGACCTCATCTGCATTTTTATGGCGGTCATGGTGACCGACATTATCCTTCTCGATATCTTCAATTCGCTTGGGATGCCGACATCGACCACGGTCTCAATGGTGTTTGAATTGTTGGGAGCCACCTTCGTAGTCTCTCTCATAAAGATGGCTTCTGATGAGACGGGGCTCGGATTCAACGACCTTCTCAACACGGAGAAAGCATTGTCTGTCATATTGGGTATTTTCCTGTCGGTCGCGATAGCGTTCTTTTTCGGGACAGTGGTGCAATTCCTGACGCGACTGATATTCACGTTCAACTATAAACGCAAACTTAAATGGAGCATAGGCATTTTCGGAGGCATCTGTGCCACAGCCATTGTCTATTTCCTTCTGATTAAAGGGGCCAAGGACCTTTCATTCATGACGTCGGACGTAAAAGGCTGGATTAAATCCAATACTTGGCTGATCATAGGCTGTTCGTTCGTAGGGTTCACTCTTCTGATGCAATTGCTTCATGTTTTGAAGGTCAATGTGCTGAAAGTGATTGTGCTTTTCGGAACGTTCTCCCTTGCCATGGCTTTTGCCGGCAACGACCTTGTGAACTTTATCGGCATTCCTCTTACCGGACTTGCTTCATATCAAGACTATATAGCCAATGGCGCGGGCGACTCCACGGGATTCATGATGGGCTCGCTCAACGGCCCTGCCAATACTTCAGTGTGGTTTCTTATCGGAGCCGGCGTCATAATGGTTGTGTCGCTTGCCACCTCCAAGAAGGCGCGCCGAGTGGCTCAGACTGAAATCGGACTTGGAAGCCAAGGTGGGGGCGACGAGATGTTTGGCTCATCGAAGATAGCACGCAGCCTTGTCAGATGGTCGCTGTCATTCTTAGGGTGGATCAGAAGCCACACTCCGCTTAAAGTAAGGGCATGGTTCAACCGACGGTTTAATGTCGATGAGACAATCATGGATCAGGGAGCAGCGTTCGACCTTGTTCGCGGATCAGTCAACCTCGTACTTGCCGGTGCCTTGATTGCTCTTGGCACATCTTTGAAACTCCCTCTCTCCACGACATTCGTGACCTTCATGGTTGCTATGGGTACGTCGCTTGCCGACCGTGCCTGGGGACGTGAGAGCGCCGTATTCCGTATCACGGGTGTTATCTCAGTTATAGGTGGATGGTTTATAACAGCAGCTGTAGCCTTCTTCGGCGCAGGCATAATCGTACTTGCCATGCACTTCGGAGGACAGTGGGTCATGTTTGCAGTCGCAATTGTCACGGTGCTGCTGATTATCAACAGCAACCGTCGCTTCCGTAAAAAACAAAACGAGGAAAAGGGCGACACTCTTTTCCAGACGATCATTTCCACAAAAGACGAAAAAGAGGTTTGGCCGATGTTTCTGATGTATCTGACCGGACAGCAGGAAAAATTCCTTGTCTTTGCCGAAGACTGCTACCGGGGAATGACCCAGGCTTTCGTGGCAGATGATATCCGCACTCTCGACAAGGCAGAAAAGGCTCTGCGGATTGAAAAGATGAATCTTAAGAATGCACGACGTAAAGAAACCTTGTGCTTCCGGCAACTAAGTCGCAAGACGGCAATAGAGAAGAGCGCATGGTTTTATCTCGGCAACAACAGCTGCATGTCGATTTTATATAACCTTGTGCGCATCAATGAAGTATGTAAGGAGCATGTCGGGAATAATTTCAATTCGCTTCCACAGCAGTATCGGGAAGATTTTGAACTCATACGCACCAGGGTCACGACTCTATTCAACGATACGTTGGCGATGATGGCGAATTCAGAGATTGAAGCGGTCAATCTTCTCCGCCGACACTGCGACGAGATTAAAGATTTGCTTTCCGATACTTATCATGGACTTTATGATCATCTTCGTGAAGGAGACACATCGTCGATGGCCGTGCTCTACGTGTATCTAAATATGCTTCAGGAGACACAGGAGATGGTGTCGGGAATTCGAAAGTATCTCCGTTCATTCGCAAAAATGCGCGACAACGATTATTCCGGACGTCAGTCTCTGAGGCGGGATAAGGTAGCATTCGCGGCAAACTAAGCAGAAGGAGAAAAAATCATACCTCTTAATGTGAGAGGTCAAATGGTAAAAATAAGATTGTTTTGCGGGAGGCTCGATGATGAGTCTCCCGCATTAGTTGTATAAAAATATTATATAAAAAGAATGTTGAATATAGGAGGCATTATTTTGGGATAAAACTACTTTATGTAACGTCTTTTTTTATTAATTTCGCAAAAAGAAAGGAATGCAACCTCATGTAATGATATAGTGTCCTTACTTAAGTAAGAGTTCAGATTATTCCTATACATGTCTTTTCCAATCTGAGCGCTGGATTTCAATTCGAGATTCAGTTATGATGGAACCCCATCACGCCATCATCCCAAATCGAAATCCCGACCCTCATATTGGCAATCCAAGTATAGGAATAATCTGAACACTTACTGATCTATATAATCACAAACCTAAACAATACGAGAGAAATGAAAAAATTCGTGAAACGAGGTCTACTGCCGATGTTGGCGATCCTTGCGGCATTGCCAATGTCCGGACAAGGAACGCTGGAAGACTTCAACCGGGCATTTGACGCCCCGAAAAGATTTGGAGCTAAAAATGTCTATTATTCCAATGTCAGACCATCTTGGCTAAAAGGGAAGCCCGCTTTCTGGTATGTCAGAGAGACTCCGCAAGGGAGAAAATACGTGATTGTAGATGCCAAATCGAAAAAGCGCACCGACCTATTCAATCATGCTAAACTTGCGGGAGCGTTGTCTTCCAAGACCGGAAACAGAGTGAGCCCGGATAGCCTTTATCTTCAGCATCTATGGACCTCCACCAATGCCGACACTATAAATTTCAATTATAGCGGGAAGATGTGGCAGTTTGCCGAAAAAAACGGAAAGCTGACAGAAAAAGGAGTTATCCCGACTCGTCCTGAACAGCCGCATTGGATGGTAGTCGATGAAGAGAAAGGTAATGGCCCGGTCATGTCGCCCGATGGGACCAAGGAGGCATTCATAAAGAACGATAACGTCTATGTCAGAGATAAGGCCACCGGCAAGGAGACTGCGTTGAGCAACGACGGAACTTTGGGCAATTATTATTCCTCGTGGATATATTGGAGCCCCGACAGCAAGAAAGTGGCGGTAAACAAGATACGTCCCGCAGAAAAGCGCTACGTATATTATGTGGAATCATCCCCTTCCGATCAGGATCAACCTAAGCTCCACAAGCAGGAGTATGCAAAGCCCGGGGATGAGTTGCGTTTCAAGATGCCATGTATATTCAATGTGGAGACGGGAGCAGCCTTGATCCCAAATACAGAGCTTTTTGACTCGCAATACGACATCTATGGGCCGGAATGGAATTCAGACAGCGAAGCTATAGTTTTCGACTACAATGAGCGTGGACATAAGACCTATCGAGTGCTGGAAATGTCTGCTACGGATGGGACAGTCCGTCCGTTGGTAGAGGAGACCCATGATAAATACGTGAATTATCCAAGGGTGTTCAAACATAAGATGAACGACGGCAAGCGGATGATATGGGCAAGCGAGCGCGACAATTGGAACCATCTATATATGTATGACAGAAACACTGGGACCCCGACATATCAGATTACGAAAGGAGATTGGGTCGTCAGAGACGTTGTGCGGGTTGATGAGGAGAAAGGCAAGATCTACTTCTCGGCCAACGGCGTCAATAAGGATGAGGACCCCTACAACATCCATTTTTACAGTATAAACATCGACGGCACAGGGATGACAGACCTTACGCCGGAGAAAGGATATCATTCGGCCACATTCTCCCCCGAAATGGATTATCTTGTGGATGTTGTCTCATCGCCCACACAGGCTCCTGTCGCTTCGTTGAGAAGTGGGGTTGACGGAAAGGAACTCATGCAGATTGAAAAGGCGGATATATCCAAATTGATTGAGAACGGATGGAAAGCACCTGAAGTTTTTGCCGCTCCGGGCAGGGATGGCAAGACCATGATGTGGGGACTCATAGAGCGTCCGTCGAATTTCGACCCTAATAAAAAATACCCTGTTATCGAGTATATTTATCAAGGACCCGGCGATCAATATGTGCCAAAGACGTTCTATTCCTGCCACTATTGGATGAAGCCTATAGCCGAGCTTGGCTTTATCGTAGTGATGGTGGATGGCATGAGCACGTCGTTCAGAGGCAGGGATTTCGAGAATGTATGCTATAAGAATCTTAAGGATGCAGGTATTCCCGACCATATAGCTTGGCTGAAGGCCGCCGCAGAGAAATATCCGGAGATAGACATAGACAATGTCGGGATTTATGGATGCTCTGCCGGAGGACAGGAATCGACAAATGCAGTTCTGCTTTATCCTGACTTCTATAAAGCTGCTTATTCAGCGTGCGGCTGCCATGACAACCGTATGGACAAGATATGGTGGAACGAACTGTGGATGGGTTATCCTGTAGACAAGAGCTATGAGGAATGTTCAAACGTGGCTAACGCTCATTTGCTGAAACGTCCGTTGATGCTGGTGGTAGGGGAAATTGACGACAATGTGGATCCCGCGTCTACCATGCAGGTGGCAAATGCCTTGATTAAGGCCAACAAACCATTCGAGCTTGTGGTCATTCCCGGTGCGCATCACACGATGGGGGAAGCTTATGGCGACCACAAACGCTATGATTTCTTCGTGAAACACCTGATGGGGGTAGAGCCTCCTGCCTGGGATAAGATTACATACTGACGAAATTTTAAGGAGCGTGCTAAGCGCAGACTCCTATATTGTAGAGTCGCAAAAAAATGTCCGCCAAAGGGAAAATCCTTTTGGCGGACATTTTTTTTGCGGTCCTTACAGTGACGGTCAACGATCCGTCCCCGGGATTGTCAGATTGTATGGGTGATCGGCCAGACAAAAGCCCTAAGCCCGAGGCGGGGCTTCGACTCATCAAGCTCCTTAAGTTTCTTTAGCACTGAATCGAGTCTGGAATCCTCCACCATTGTCAAGATAGCTCCCCCAAGTGAGGGCCATGCATGGGAGCCATAATGAGGCTCCCCCTTGTGGGATCCACGGCCCTGAACTTCTCCGAAAGAGGTGAATCCTCGGCAGGAGTTTCTTTCGAGAAGGTCGAGGATAGCCTCGTGGTGGGCCTGGTCGTAGGCTATGAATATCGCTTGCATATCTTATTGTTTTTTCAAAGTTAATGACTTGCGTATCTTTCGGCGTGTGTTTTTAACTCCATTTCCGGCAAACACGCAATAAAGCACGGGCACGAACAAGAGAGTCAGAATCGTCGAGAATGTCAGACCTCCGATTACGGCCGTACCCATCGGTCGCCACATTTCGGCTCCCTGTCCGCTTCCTACAGCCATCGGGACCATGCCTAGAATCGTAGTCAGCGTTGTCATGACGACGGGGCGCAGACGGGATTTGCCACCAAGGACTACCGCGTTGCGAATTGACATACCTCTTTCCCTGTTCAGGGTGATGTAGTCGATCAATACGATGCCGTTCTTCACTACAATACCGATAAGCATGATGGCTCCGATCATACTCATGACGTTGAGCGTGTGTCCCGTGAGCCAAAGGATAAGGAATACTCCGGAGAATGCAAACAGCAGGGAGGTCATGATGATGCCGGGATAGGTGAGGCTCTCAAACTGGGCCGCCATCACGATGTAGACAAGCAGGATAATGAGGACGCCAAGCATGAGAAGGTCGGAGAAGGAATCCTGCTGGTCTTCATACGAACCGGAGAGGCTGATATTTATACCTGAAGGTATGTGCATCTCGTCGATCTTAAGTTCGGCTTCAGTGACTATCTGGCTCATCGGCACTCCGTCAACTACGGCTGAGACCGTAATTACACGTTCACGGTTCTTGCGTTCGATGGTCGGCGGGGTGAAGCGTTCCACGACCTTGCCGAGCTCCTTTATTCTGACGCCCGCGCCAGTCGGAGTATATACCATGATATTCTCGATGTCGGAAATAGATGTGCGGTGGGCTTTGTCGTACATCACCTTAATGTCATATTCCTCACCGTCTTCCCTGAACCGGGATGCCACCGAGCCATTGATGCGGTTGCGCAGGTAGTAGGCAGCAGTCTGAAGGTTAAGTCCGTAGAGAGCGAGCTTCTCACGGTCGAAGTCGACTTGGTATTCCGGTTGGTAATCGGATCTGGAGATGGTGATGTCGGCCGTGCCCGGTATGCCCTGTAGGATGCGTTTCAATTGCTGGGCCACAGAATCGGTCTCCGTAAAGTCGTAGCCGTAGATTTCAAAGTCTACTGTCGACTGTCCGCCCATGCCCTGACCGCGTCCGCCTCCGACATTGACCTGGGCTTTATTGAATTCCGGGAATCCGGTCTCTATATCCTTTCGCATATCGTCGGCTATATCCTTGATGCCACGGTCGCGGTCGCCGGGATCGGAGAGACGGATATTCATGGAGACGATGTGCGAACCATTGTCGGAGAGGGAAGCAAAAGTATTGTCGGAGCTTGCCGGGCCGACAGTGTAGCTCGATACGAGAATTTCCGGGTATTTGGCTCTCCATAGGGAATCGAGACGGCGGGTGGCGTCTTGGGTTATTTCCACTCTCGTGCCTATCGGAGTCTCAAGATTGACTCCGATTCGGGCGTTGTCCTGCATCGGGAAAAACTCCGTGCCGACCTGTTTCATCAGGAATATCGATCCTACGAAGGTGGCGAGACAGATGACAATCGTCACAGTTCTGTGCCCGACAACCCATTGAAGCAGCTTTGCATATCCGTTGTCGAAAGCGTCAAGGCCTTTTTCGATGGGAGTGAAGAGAAGGGTGTAAAGCTTAGAGTGATGGTTGTTGAGACGGAGCCACTGAGAGCAAAGCATAGGCGTCAGCGAGAGTGCGCAGGTAGTGGAGATAATCATCATGATGGTGACCATCCAACCAAGCTGGCGGAACAATACGCCGGTCATGCCCGTCACGAGGGTCAGCGGGAAGAATACGGCAATAAGGGTCAATGTGGAAGCTATTACGGAAATTGCCACCTCGTTCGTGCCATGTACGGCGGCCTGTTTTGGATCCGCTCCGCGTTCGATATGGGTCGTGACGTTTTCAAGCACTACGATAGCATCGTCGACCACCATGCCAATGGATATCGACAATGCTGACAGCGAGACGATATTGAGGGTGTTGCCTGTCGCAAACAAATATATGAACGAAGCAATAAGGGAGACGGGAATCGTGATGATAATAATCATGGTGGCTCTCCATCTTCCGAGGAACACGAAGACCACAATCATTACGAACAGAAGCGCATAAAGCACTGTCTCCTCAAGCGAGGCTATGGTGTTGCGGATGTTGTCGGAGGTGTCAACGATTACTCCGAGTTTGACGTCGGAGGGAAGATTTTTTTGAAGACGAGGCAACATCTGCATGACTTTCTCAGAAATCTGCACGGAGTTGGCGCCGCTTTGTTTCTGTATGATGATTGTGGCTCCCTCTTTACCTCCGATAAAACTCTGCTGGGTGCGTTCTTCAAGAGAATCGTCGATTTTTGCCACATCCTTTAGATAGACGACCTTGCCCTGATACGTACCGACGGGAATGTTGGCCATCTGCCGGGTCTCGTCAAACTCACCCTGCACACGGAGGGAATACGTGTTTGATCCAATGTCGAATGCTCCTCCGGGGACGTTTTTGTTTTCTGCCCCGATAATGTTTGCGATTGTCTCTACCGAAAGATTGTAAGACTCAAGCCGGTTGGGGTCGCAATAAACATGAATTTCCCGTTTGGGCGCTCCCGATATGGAGACCGTTCCGACCCCGTCAATTCGAGCAAGGGGATTCGCCACCTGGTCATCAAGAATCTTATACAGACCCGCCATACTCTCTTTGGCTTCTACCGAGAGAAGACAGATCGGAATCATGTCTGTGGAGAATTTGAAGATGATAGGGTTTTCGCTGTCGTCGGGGAGCGAGGATTTCACCATGTCGAGCTTGTCTCTGACGTCGTTTGTCAGCACATCGATGTCGTAGCCATATTCAAATTCAATGGTAATGACAGATGTGTTCTCGCGGGAATCAGACGTGATATGCTTCAGGTGTTCGACAGAGTTCAGAGTGTTTTCGAGAGGTTTCGTGACGTTTTGCTCGATATCTTCTGCCGAAGCTCCGGGATACATCGTGATGACCATAAGCGTGTTGGTGTCGATGTCCGGGTAAAGGTCGATTGGAAGTTTGGCCAAAGAGAACAGACCGAGAATGATCACCGTGATGAAGCAAAGGGTGGTCATGATAGGTCGTTTTACGGCCGCTCCATATAATGCCATAGTAGGGTGTTTAAAAGTGAAAGAATGAAGGGAGAGGGATTATTTGAAAGTTGTCACTTCTGCTCCGTCGGCAAGTTTGGTCTGCCCGGAGACCACAACCTGTGAACCGGGTTCCACGCCGGAAATAAGTACGTAGGAATCTCCGAGGCGTTGCCCGAGTTCCACCTTATTGTAGCTGACTTTCCCGTCGGAGTAGACATAGACGTAATGATTTCCGGAGCCGGGTTGTTTAACCACGGCCCTGTCCGGAACAACGACATGGTTGGCAACTCCAAGGTTGAGTTTTACGCGTCCGAACATTCCGGGGAGAATCCGGTCGCCGGGGTTTTGTACGGTCACTTCAGCTCCGAATGTGCGGCTGTTGACATCTACTGTCGGAGAGACCATGGATACGGTTCCTTCAAATGTTTCTCCGGGATACGTATCAAAGGTCACTACTGCCGGCATCCCTTTGTTGACCTTTGAAAGCTCGTTTTCAGAAACGTTGATGACGATTTTGACGGGTTGCACGCGAGCCACGGTGAGGATTGGCAGAGTGCCTGTCATGTCTCCCGGATCATAATTGCGGGCAGTGACCACCCCTGTAATCGGAGATACGAGCACTGTGTTTTCCCTGACGTTTTGCAAGGTTCGTTCTGCATTGGCCAACGTGTTTTGAGCGTTGGTAAGCTGAAGCTGCATTTGGTCGACATTCTGCTGGGTGCCACCTCCTATCTTAAGAAGCTCCACGGCACGATCGTAGTTGAGCTTCACATTCTCAAGGCTGGCTTTAGCGTTGGCCACTTGCATTTCATAGGAAGTCGTGTTGACATCGTCGAGCACAGCGAGCTTCTGCCCTTTGCTGACCCTCATTCCCTCGTCGACAAAGATCTGCTTGATGCGGTTGGGGGATGAGGCGGAGATATTGTTGATGAGGTCGGGCTCAACGGTGGCTGTGTAGTTGCCCTCCTGGATAACTTCCCGTTCGTTTACTGTCTCGATTTTAACGAGAGATTTGGTTTCTTCTTCCGTTTTCTTTTCGTTGCTCTTGTCGGCTCCGGAGCAAGCGGAAAGGGCTCCCAATGAGACGAGGATAGATGCGAGATAAATGTATTTCATTTGCGTAAAAAGTTTAAACAACTTCAGTATCAGTCGATGCCTTTCCCAAGAAGATTGTCGAGTTCGGATGTGGATACGAGGTAATTATAAATGGCTTGAAGGTAGGCGAGTTGTGCCTGGGTGTCGGCAAGCTCGCTGTCGCGGAGGTCAAGATAGGAAGCCGCTCCGATTTCAAAGCTTTTCTGCATGATTTCGTGGGCTTTTTTTGCTTGGCGCACGCCCTCTTCGGAAGTGGCTATCTGTCGGGCCTCTCGGTTGATATTGTCAATAGCGAGTTCCACCTGCATATTGAGGGAATTAACGAGATCCTCACGCTGAAGGTCAAGCTCTTTGCGTTGGATTTTGGCTTGTTTCAGTCCGTAGTATTTTGATCCTCCAGAGAAGATGGGGACGGAGACTGCTATGCCCACATTGCTGAAGGGGTTGAATTCCTGATTTTTGAAAGGGGAGCCGTTGCTCAGCGCAAGCCACGATAGGTTGAAAGAGGCTCCGATGGTGGGGACCCATGCCAGCTTCTTCAGGTCGACGTTCTTGTCAAGGATTTTCTTCTGGATATCGAGCGAACGCAGCGATGTGTTGCCATCGATGGAAGTGTCGGCCCCGGGAGAATGGGCTAACATCTCTTTCTGATAATCGGGAAGAGAGGAATCAGGGACTATGTCCACCTCGGAATCTATTCCCATCAGCACCTTAAGCTGGAGTTTGCATTGCTTGATTGCTATGTCTGCCTGAAGAAGTTCCGGCTCGATATTCTTCACTTGCACGGATGATCGCAGCACGTCGTATTCGGAGGCTGTCCCTGCCTTGAATTGCTTTTCGTAGATAGAGGCATTCATGACTGCCACGTCGTAGTTCTCTTTCACAACCTGGTGGGAAGCGATTGCAAGAAGCAAGGCATAATATGCTTTGTTGACGTTGTTGACCAGATCCAGTTTTGATGCCCTTGAGCTCTCAAGGTTCGCAAGAATCTGGGTGTTGGAAATGGAGATGGTTTTCCAGAGAGTAGGTGCTATTATCGGCAGGGTAGCGGAAAAGCCCATGTTCCAGGTGTTGTCGGAACCCATTTTGAGGTTTTGGCTTTCTCCCCCCATGTTCATCCTGATAGTCTGGAGTTCGATGGAACGCTGATAGTTGGCGGAAAAGTCAATTGTCGGAAACAGACCGGCGATTACCTCCTTCTTGGAATAGTCCATCTTTTTGACCTCCATGTCCGCAACCTTCACGGTAGGGTTATCGCGCAATGCAATTTCCACGCATTGCTGCCTGGAAAGCGTAAGCTGTTCGGCCCTTGCAAACGTAATGCCTGCAACTGCCAACAGGGAGGCGCAGATAAAATTAAGATTGATTTTCATAAAATATAGGTTTATTATTGTTGTGCGATGTTTTTTTTGTCCGGTAATTGGCGATTAGTTTGTCGAGCTCCTCCATTCCCTTGGGAGTGGCTATCCCTCTAAGAAAAGCGAGATATATCGAGTCGTATGCTTCGAGCAGGGTTATGTCGGGCGGAAACAGCTCCTCCATCCTTTTTAACGACTCCATTTGGATGGAGATCATGCGGCACTGCACTAAGAAATTGACATCTTTCCTGAAATAACCCTCTTCCACCCCACGTTGCATTGCCTTGACAAAGTCTTCGAAGTATGACATCTTCTTGAAGTCTGATTTTTTTCGTTCCTTTGCGAAAAGCGTGTCGGTGTCGCGGAAGAAATTGACGTTGACCCTGCTCATGAAATCTCTTTGGGCCATGAAGCATTTAAGCATGCTTTCCATGACATTTCCGGAGGATTGAAAGATTTTCCTGTTGTTTTCCATCATCTTTGTGTGGGAAGCGATTATCGCCTCTTCCACCATCTGGCTTTTGCTTGAAAAAATCTCGTAGAGCGTGCGCTTCGACATTTTCAAGGATTTGGCTATCGAGCCCATGGTGGTAGCCTTAAGCCCGTTGTCGAGGAGGATATTCATGATGTCTTCGAGCAGGGAGTCGAAAGCCTCTTTTGTCATTCCGTCGCGTGTCATTGCATGGAGTGTTTAAGTTGACGTATCATGCTTGGTTAATAGGAGGGTAGGGGATTTGCAATTGAAATGATTTTAGATATGGATGTCGTGAATCGCAATTGCAGTGCAAAGGTAAGATAAAAAACCTAAAATTAGAAAGTGGTTTTCTATTTTTGTAGATTTTGGAATGTTAAATAAACATAAACAACGCGCCCCTAAAGAAAAAAGGAAACATCGTTGCAAGCGATATTTCCTTTTATAAATAAGCTGAAAGATTATGAAGTCTGTTGGCAGGGACCACAAGGCAACATTGCCGAGACTAAATGGGGGGGAAGGATTGAGCCTATTGTCAGGCGTTAAGCTTGAGTTTGAGATTTGCAAGCATGTCCTTGGTCATGTTGTCGAGGTCGAACTCCGGCTTCCAGTCCCATTCATTCCTTGCGCACTCATCGTCAAGGCTGTCGGGCCATGAGTCGGCGATTGCCTGACGCAGCGGATCGAGTTCGTAAATCATTTTGAAGTCGGGGACGTATTCCTTTATTTTCGCGTAAATGATTTCAGGATCGAAGCTCATGGAGGCGATGTTGAATGAATTCCTGTGGATCAGTCGCGACGGGTCGGCTTCCATGATTTCAATGGCGGCCCTCAGGGCGTCGGGCATATACATCATGTCCATGAATGTCCCTTGCTTCAAGGGGCATTTGAAAGTCTCTCCCTTCACTGCGGCATAATAGATATCGACGGCATAGTCTGTGGTGCCTCCACCGGGAGGGGTGACGTAGGAAATAAGTCCCGGGAATCTCACCGAACGTGTGTCCACACTGAATCGGCTTGCATAATAGTCCGACAGAAGCTCGCCTGTGACCTTTGTGACTCCGTAGATGGTCTTGGGACGCTGTATCGTGTCTTGTGGGGTTTTGTCGTGAGGGGTTGTGGGTCCGAAAGAGCCGATTGAACTTGGAGTGAAGACCGCGCATTTCTTTTCGCGTGCCACTTCCAGGGTATTGTAAAGTCCTCCGACTCCGATTTTCCATGCAAGTTGAGGTCTTGCCTCAGCCACCGCGCTCAACAATGCAGCAAGATTGTAGATGGTGTCGATGTTGTATTTGTCGACAGCCTCAGCTATCATTGTGGGGTTGGTGATGTCCACGATGTGAGACGGACCGCTCTCGAGAAGTATCCCTTTGGGTTCTGCCCCGGGGATATAACCGGCCACTACATTGCCTCCCGTGTAGATTCCACGGAGCTTCATTGTCAATTCGGAGCCTATTTGCCCGGTGGCTCCGATGATGAGGATATTCTTCATACGTTCAATCGTCATTTTAAGTCGGGCAGCCCTTGTGTTTCCGAAGAAAAAGGATAATGCCGACAGGTTGTTTGATTTTTCTGCAAAATTAACATGTTTTTTGAAAAAAAGAATTAACTTTGGCTAAAAATTTTAAGGTGGCATCCCCGAAAGGAGCATGTGCGACTTGACAAATGCTATAAATTTATTTTCATAACATAACTTTTTAATCATGTATCAGAATTTTAAGTCTCATCTTGAGAAAGAACTTCAGCAAATTGAAGAAGCCGGACTTTACAAAAGAGAGAGAGTGATCGTGACCCCTCAGGGAGCCGACATAGAGGTGGAGAACACGAAAGGCGATGTCTTGAATTTCTGCGCCAACAACTATCTGGGCCTTGCCGACAATTCCCGACTGATAGAGGCCGCGAAGAAGGCGATGGACGACAGAGGCTATGGAATGTCGTCGGTCAGGTTCATCTGCGGTACGCAAGACCTTCATAAGGAGCTGGAGAAGGCTATAAGCGAGTATTTCAAGACCGAGGACACGATTCTATACGCTGCTTGTTTCGATGCCAACGGCGGTCTTTTCGAACCGCTTTTCACTGAGGAGGATGCCATTATCAGCGATTCGCTCAACCATGCTTCGATTATCGACGGCGTGCGTCTTTGCAAGGCCAAGAGGTTCCGCTACAAGAACGCCGATATGGAAGATCTGGAGCGTTGTCTTAAGGAGGCTCAGGATTGCAGGTTCCGCATCATTGCCACAGACGGCGTATTCTCTATGGACGGCAACGTGGCACCCATGGATAAGATTTGCGAGCTTGCAGAAAAATATGATGCCCTCGTGATGGTCGACGAGAGCCATTCCGCAGGTGTAGTCGGGAAGACGGGTCATGGCGTTGCCGAGCAATTTGATTGCTACGGCAAGATCGATATTTTCACCGGTACGCTTGGCAAGGCATTCGGTGGTGCCATGGGTGGATTCACGACTGGCCCGAAGGAGATTATCGACATGCTTCGCCAGCGTTCGCGCCCATATCTTTTCTCTAATTCTGTTGCTCCCTCTATCGTCGGGGCGAGCATAGAGATGATGAAGATGCTTAAAGAGAGCAATGACCTTCATGACAAGCTTGTGGAGAACGTAAATTATTTCCGCGACAAGATGATTGAGGCCGGGTTCGACATCAAGCCTACTCAGAGCGCGATATGTGCTGTAATGCTTTATGACGCGAAGCTTTCGCAAGATTTTGCAGCCGAGATGCAGAAAGAGGGTATATTCGTGACAGGGTTCTACTATCCCGTAGTGCCTAAAGACCAGGCCCGAATCCGTGTGCAATTATCGGCGGCTCATGAGCGTGAGCATCTCGACAGGGCGATCGCGGCTTTCATCAAGGTCGGAATGAAGCTCGGAGTCATAAAATGACAGACTACTATTGGAACGATCTAACATACGCAAAAAATCCTTTGCTTTCAAGGGCAAAGGATTTTTTTTGCGTAAAGAAATATCTCTTTTATCGACTTTTAAGGAAATGAAGAAAGAGAGTCAGTCGTTGATTATTGTTTGTGAATCATGGTTGGCCTCGGGAGAATGGGAAGGGAAGCACTTGTCGATTATTAAGGCTATGAAGCCGTCGCCGGTGACGTTGCAGGCGGTGCCGAAGCTGTCCATGGCAATGTAGAGAGCTATCATGAGTGCCTGGTCGGCCTCTGTGAAACCAAGCATGCTTGCGAGCAGCCCGAGCGACGCCATAATAGCCCCGCCGGGCACTCCGGGAGCGGCAATTATGGTAATGCCAAGCATCAAGATGAATCCCGAGAACATGCTTGCGTCGTAGGGTATGCCTTCCATGATCATAATCGCTATTGCGCATGCCACCATCTTCATCGCGCTTCCCGACATATGGATCGTTGCACAAAGAGGAATGACAAACCCGGCCACGTCTTCGCTGACCCCCATTTTGATAGCCTGACGCAAAGTGACGGGAATCGTGGCTGCCGACGACTGTGTGCCAAGAGCCGTGAAATAGGCCGGAAGCATGGTATACAGTAGTTTGAATGGATTTCTCTTCACAACGATTGCCGCTATGGCATATTGGAAAACCAGCAGGAAGATGTGCATGCCGAAAATGACAAGAATTATTTTGGCAAAGGCGGCGAGAACTGTCGCTACTTGGCCGGATACCGTCATGTTGAGAAAAATTCCGAAAATGTAGAGGGGCAGGAGGGGGATTATGACTTTTGCAATTGTTCGGGACACTATCTCACGAAACTCCGTCAGGAGGTTTTTAAACGTTTCTCCCTTCATATATGCGAGGCATATGCCGAGGGTGAAGGCGAGCACGAGCGCAGTCATAACCGTCATCAATGCCGGAATCTCAACCGTGAAAAATGGGGAAAGGTCATGCCCTTCCTCCACTTCGCCGAGAGTGCGGGGAGATATCATTTCCGGGAAAAACGTGTCGCCTACCGAGAAGCTTAGGAATCCGGAAAGGGTAGTGGCTGCGTAGGCGAGCGCTGCTGTAGCGAGGAGCATTTTCCCTGCCTTGTGGCCGATGTCGGCAATAGCCGGGGCCACAAATCCGACAATGATGAGAGGAATGAGAAATCCTAAGAATTGGCTGAAAATGGAGTTGAAAGTCGCGAAAATCCTTCCGAGCCAGACGGGAAAGAATTGTCCCGCCAAAATGCCGAGGGCAATTGCGATGAGGATTTTGAAGAGCAGGTTGATTTTTGGTATTTTCATGATTATAAGTTTTTTGCGAATTAAATTATATGTGGTTTAATAGTTTCGTGTCCTGAAACTATCAGATAAAGCGCATTGGGAAATTTTATGATGAGTCAATAGCTTTTGAGCAATCCTCGATAGGATTCCGATGCTTTAAATTGCAGTAGCCATTCCTCAACTTTCCTATGAAGAGCTGTGTCTGAAGGAGATATTATCCATACTTGGAATTGTGTGAAACTTATTGGATTGTCAAAAGAAAGTCGGGGATAGGTCTTTTGCATTGCTCTGGCGGTCTTCTCATTGACCACGGCAAGGGGAATCTTGCCTGTAGCTACAAGCATGCAAAGATGTTCCTCAGAAACGTCATTCATCGTTTTCACCGGCACGGCTGTCCCTATCTCATTAGAAAGATTCGCCAGGCGCGACATGGCGGGGGAATCTTTCGGGATGAAGACGGTGTCCGGACCGAGATCGAGAGCTGAATTGACTTTGTTGCCATTTGCTGAGTCGGAGAGCTGCACGAGCACAAGATGGTCGAGGAATACGCTTTCCGAAGTCAGGAATCTCTTTTTTATAGAGTTGTCAGAAGGAAGGGATGCGAGCATGTCATACGAACCTTTTTCCAGTTTCCTGAGTGCATCATGAAGACTGACGACAGGCCAAAGTTTCAGAGGCATCTTTGTTTGCGATTCCATGATTCTGAGCATGTCGTAGTTAAGTCCGCCGAGTGTGTCGTCGTAGACATAATAACTGAGCGGACCATACACGACCGCCACGTCAATTGTGTCACCCGTGGAGTCGCCGTTTGTCAATAGAGGGAGATTGGAGCCGGAATTGCATTTTTTCGTACCGGCCATAATGATGACGACCACTACCAACAAGGCGAAATATAGCAAAAGCTGAGCATTCTTGACTTTCAACGGTTTCATGGCATGAGATTATATTAGTGGGGGGGGGAGGATGCTAAGAATCTGTCAATTGGCGAAATCCACTGCAAGACCAAACTCCAGCTTCCTTGGATTTAGGGGATAATGGGGGAGCACAAAACTGTCTTTTGAGAACAGACCTTGATTGGCATGGCTCCATTGCACGTAGAAACGGGTTCGGTAGAGTCTTGCTGTCACGTAAAGGTTGACGAAAGGATAGTTGCCAATCCTGATCGGGTCGTCGCCTTGCACGTGGAAAGACATCGTGGCCGGCTGATAGTTGAGTCCGTTGTATTTCGTATAATAGTCGCAGTCAAGGCCGATTTGGAGTTTTAGCACTTTAAACGCCGTGAACCCGAGGTAAAGATTGCTGTATATGGCAAGCTGCGGAAGGGGCAGCACGCTTTCCGTGGAACTTTTTTGATAAGTTATGGTGTTGTTCCAATTGAGGATTCCAACCTTGAACAGTTGCTCCAGACGGGCAGAGAAAACCTGCACGTTTCCCCCATATTGTTCCGGAAGCGAATTGGAATTGAAATAGACGAGGTTTTGGATATTCTCCACGCCTGCCCTGAGGGTGGTTTTTGTCCAGGGGATTGTCAGTTCTCCTCCTATTTTGTAGGTGCGTGTTTTCCCGAAATCGTTGTTCCAGGCGAAATGATTTGAGATATAGTTCTGAAGAAGATAGGGCTGGGCGATGTTCCGGAAATTGGCATTGGCTGCGATTTTCACGGAATCTCCGAAAAGCTTGAATCGGGTGGTCACGTTGCCTTTGAGGTCGAGGTCGCCTACCACGTCTCCGACGAGACCGAATCTGGCGCTTGCCGCATATCTGAGTATTGATCCTTTATCTTTTTGCAGACGGCCTCCCACCCATAGCATGTTGCGAGTAGTCGACGCGGGAATGTGGAAATTGTCGGGAAGGGGCGTAAGGGAAGCTGCCTCATCCTCCGTAAGCTCCGGGATCCGGAAATATGTGGGTTGCTTGTATTTCTGGGTCTGGTAGGATATGTAAGCCGAAAGACCGAATTTTGCCCATTTCCTAAATCCCTCGATGAGCTCGATGCCGAAGGAATTGGTCATTTGCGTGAGATATGCTTCTTCCCTCGATTGTGTAGGGTCGAGATACGTGTTTTTCCAAAACTCACGCGCCTGTGAGGCATTGGAGTTAAGGAAAGTGTGGTGGCGGTGCTGTAGGTCAAACGAATAGATGAAACGTGTCATCGGGACGTAAATTTCACGGGTAAGAGTGTCGTTGACCTGTTCACTTTTCCAGAATCCTACCTTATAAGCGTGAGTCATGAACAGCTCATCCCCGTTCAGGCGGTTGTGGGCTCCCGAAAGTTTTGTAGGGATGCTTTTGGGTTCGATCTTGTTGACTCCTCCCTGAAGCTCTGCGGGGTCGGTGATGTAAAGGTCGTCGGTGATGCCGCCGTTCTCTTTGTTAAGGGAGTTGAAGTGGTTGTAGAATGCTTGAAGTTCATAGCGGTCGCCGAGATAATATGTAGAAAGGCTGAAGGAAAGATTTTTCAGGGCCTGATTCTCATACGATCCTTTCGAGTAGATATAGTCGATAGTTGCGCCTATCCCGATTCTCCTGTTGACGTTCCCGGCAAAATCCGCCCATAGCCTGTCCTGATGGTTAAGCTTGTTCCCTCCGAACGTATAGGAAAGTATTGTTGTCGGGATATATACGTTGTAGAATTTTTGCTTGTTAAATGTTGGAATCCAATGGTCGAGGGCATCTTCAAAGAAGAAAGTGGCCCGGTAGGGTCTGTCCAGATAAATAAGGTTGATACCTTCGGCTCCGAGTGTGCCGGTCGTGGCGTATGCATCAGACACCATCGACGGTATCGAACGTCGCTGAAAATTATAGGTCAGGGTGTCAATCGTGGATTCAACGTGGTTTCCGAGAGGAAACGTCAGGGTCCAGGCACTCCCGGGGCGCACCGTATCAGGCTCGGCTTTATCTGTATTTTCAATGTCGCGTCCTGAATTGCGCGACAGCCTTTCTTGAGGAAAAGCAAGACAGGCAAAATACGCGACAGCGCATATTATAAAAAGGCGTTTTGCAATCATGACGCGAAGTTAGCAAATAATTGGGTAAGAAATCCAATAAAAAATAAAAAAAAGAGCGGAATTTCACAATCACGCTCTTTAACAGCATTAAATTCTAATACCATGAATAAAATACAGTGCAAATACTTTTGTTATTTTATAACGAAGGAGGGTCTGAATTTATTATATGCCATTGAAGGCTGATTCAATCAAGTTCCAATTAATGTGTTTCTGGCTTATTTCTTATGATTCCTAATTCTTGCCTTCTAATAATCTGAACACTTACTTAAAACATACACGGCAATATTTTTTTAAATCAACAATGAATAGTCTGAAAAACAGAAGATTAAAGAATATTTTAATGCCGGATTGATGCTCAGACAAAAAAATAATAGCAACAAGATGCAACAAATTTCGATTTTAGTGGTTTTATATGTTGTAAAACATAATTAAACAACATGGTTTTGACTTCAATTTCATGTTTATTTCGGGGAGAGTCAAGAGAGACCGTCGGAAACAGACATAAATTTGAAAGATGACCTAAATGATTAAGTGTTATGATACATATGATTACAAAATTCGTGAAATGGTATTGTGAAGCAGCGTCGATGGTATACAACCACGAAGTATAAACAATTCAGGTTCCATTTCCGATCGCGGAGACATATGTTTCCACGATTTTTACAGAAAACAATTTTTATCAAATTAAAAAGGGCATCCGCTTGGATGTCCTTTCTTTTCGGGTAAACTCTTTTGGAATCCACTAATGAAACCTTTAGGATTCTACCGACAGGATATAGCCTTTCTTTTTTATCGAGATAATTGAAATGGCAGGGTCGGCGAGGAGTCGTCGGATGTACGTGATCTGTACGTTCAAGGCTAATGAATTGGAATAGCTCGAATCTCCCCATATTTTGTCGAGTATGGCATCGCGTTCCACGGGACGGCCGATATTCTCGGCAAGCATCTGGAGGATTTCCGTCTGACGCACCGACAGAGTGTGGGTCTCTCCTTTGTAGGTCAGCGAGGATAGATTGGGACGGAATACCGTATTACCCAACTGATATTCTACATCCTGGTTAACGGTCATACTCTCAAATCGCTCGTTGATCTTAGCAATCAGTTCTTCGGGATAAAACGGCTTTGGAATATAGTCGTTCCCTTTCAGTGAAAATCCATGGAGACGGTCCACCTTGTCAGTGCGGTCGGTGAGGAAGAATATTATCACCCTCTTGTCGTTCTGACGTATGATTTTTGCCATTTCAAAACCGTCGAGCTCCGGCATATTGATGTCGAGTAGAATCAGGTCGGGGTGTACTTCCCGATACATTTCCAGCCCTACTTTCCCATTATTGGCGTAAATGACCTCGTATCCTTCAGTCTCAATGAATCTTTTTAGGAGCATCGAGTTTTTGAGGTCGTCATCGACTAAGAGTATCTTTAAAGTTTTCATCATTGTGGTAACCTTATTGTGAATCTTGTGCCGCGTCTCTCCACGCTTTCGACATTTATCTCGCCTCCGTGGGCATCGACAAGCAGTTTGACGTACGCCAGACCGAGACCCATTCCCGGCTGTTCTCCGGCGGAAGCTTTTCCGCGATAAAACCGCTGGAAGATATGCTTCAAATCGGCAGATGATATGCCGTTGCCGTTATCGCTGACAAGAATCTCGGTTGAGTCGCCATTTTGAGTCGATGAGATTTTGATCTCTACGTTATTGCCTGAATACTTTATCGCATTTTCTATGAGATTGTTGAAAATGTTGAAAAGATGAGTGCGGTCGGCGGAAATTTCAGCGGCTGAATCGATATTGTTGATGATGTCCACAAATTTACTTGAAGGATTTACCACCGTTGATGACACATCCTCCAGCAGGTCATGGAGGTTGATATTCTGTATATTAAGCGGTATTTGTTCAACATTGTTAAACGTTATATCCCTTAGCTTGGAAAAATATGCCGACAGATTGTCGAGTGCATTCCGTGTTTCCGACAGTAGCTCTTTCCTCATCTCCTTATTATCCAGCATTCGTTGGTTGTCCAAGCCTGAGACGCACATTTTCAATGTCGATATGGGGCGTTTAAGCTCATGGATCATTGTGGAGATGAAGCTGTTGCGCATCTTGTCAAGCCGGGATAGCTTCAAGACTGTCGAGAACTGCAGCAAAAGGCAGGCTATCAGCAGACATGAAACCAGAAGAGTCACGACGAGAGCCTGCCACATCCCCGGCAAAACGTCAAGAGGATTTATCGGGCAAACTATACTGACGGTTTTCCCCTGGAGCTGTGAGTAAGGGATTGTCATAGTCAGACCCGGGGTAAACACAGATGAGTGATACTCCACCTTCGTCCGCCATATCATGCTGTCGGCACGAGCCAGACTTGTCTCTGCTTTTATTCCGGCCTTGTTTAACACTGAATCAATTCCCTCTACTCTGAAGGGACATTTCCGCTCTGTCAGCACGTCGGTCGTGGCAAGCCATGCCTCACTCTCATCCTTTGCTCCCGACGCATCGAACACCATCGAATCGACAGGCTCCGCCATCTGGATTTCCGCAAGTTTCATCGCCCGGTCTTTCTGCTCTTCTGTGAGTGTCGTTCCAGGTTCAAGTCCGAGAAGTTCATAAGCAGAAAAAAGATAAGTGTAAATCTTGGAAGTGCGCGTGGTCTTTACGGTATCTCCATATTCCTGTTTTAATGAAAACGTAGGAATGGAGAAAACACTGGCATCTTTTCCGTTTATCCTTACAGAATCAGCCCTGGGATCGTAGCTTTTTTCCCTGATTGCATTATAGAGGTCCACGCTCTTTCCGATCCGCTCACTCAGATTTCGCTCATATTCCTTGAGTGAAAATTCATATCGGTTATACAGCCAATATATCTGCATCCCAAGAAAGGCGATGATGGCAATGATGGTGACGGTATATAATGTCTTTATTCGCTTTTCCATGGTGCAAATTTACGAAATTATCGTCAGTTATCATGTCCGCAGGCCATATCATTTCCCGGGCAGTAATAATTTAGTAATAATTCCTTAATGTTTGAGTAATGATTATTTTCGTCGTCATGGATGAAGCCGTGCTAACTTTGCAGCGTCAATCAAAAACAACTAAAATTCCAAAGGATATGAAGAAAACATTTATGATTCTCGCCATTGTAGCCATAATGGCATCAATCTCCTCCGGTAAAGTCATGCGTCGTCAGCTCAACATTTTTCAGTCTTCTGTGCCGGAGACTGAAACTCTCGCCCCCGAGAACATGGAGTTCGTATACGACTATCGCTGCTGCGTCGATACCACCGGCTCTCTTGAAAATAATATATCCGGCGACAACATGCTTCTACAGATCGGGCCGGACGGCCTCTCGAAGTTCTCAAGCTACAAGAATCTCACTGTTGATTCCCTCCTGATGAGTCTGACTGATGAACAGATTATGGACGCTGCAATGGAAGACAAACTAAGCAATGGTGAGTTCATGACAATCTACAAGAACTATCCCGCCGGACGCCTTACCCACACCGAGAAAATCTGTCAGGACTGGTTCCGCTACGATGAGGAGATGCCCCGGCTTGACTGGGAACTGACCGATTCGGTCGCAAACGTGCTCGGCTACGAATGTCTGAGTGCACGATGCAAATTCCGCGGACGCGAGTGGACGGTGTTCTACACCGAGGATATTCCGCTGATGGACGGGCCGTGGAAACTCCACGGTCTCCCGGGTCTCATCATGAAAGCCTCGGATGAAAACGGACACTACACGTTCGAATGCATCGGCATTAAGTCGAAAGCCGACCGCCCCATCACCATATACAAGGTGCCGTTCAACAAAACCGACCGTAAAGGATATTATGACGCCAAACATCGTTATGAAATAAATCCGTATGCCTATTATGAGGCGACAACAGGAGGCCATATCACGGTCACCGATCAAGCCGGAAATCCTTCGCTCGACGCATACGATCCGATAGAGCTTCCATACGATTATCTTGAACTTGACTGGAAGAAATGAACAGACACAGCTTTTTCATACTTTGCGTTCTCCTCGGTCTGCTGTCGGCTTCGGCAGCAGACCAAGTAGAACTGCGTGGCAAAGTCGTCGATGCCGAAACCGATGAACCGATAATCGGGTGTATCGTGAAATGCAAGGGTGCGTTTACATCAACCGATAAAGAAGGTCGCTTCAAAATAATACCCAAAGCCGGAGCTGACTCCGTATCATTTCGCTTCATGGGCTACGAATCCCTCTCGCTGCCCGTCTCCGCCGACTTCTCCTGTGTCCGTCTTAATCAGAAAGACACTCGTCTTAACGACGTGATAGTTGAGGCTCCCGACATATATGCAAAAGGCGACACGCTTGTATTCAACGTGGCTAAGTATGCCAATGCCAAAGACAATGCCATTATCGACGTTATCAAACGCCTGCCGGGCATCAAGGTCGAAGATGACGGAACGATAAAATATCAGGGAAAGCCAATCAACAAGTTCTATCTCGACGGCAACGATTTTATCGGCGGCCAGTACGGCCTTGCCACCAATAACATATCCCACAAGGATGTGGCATCGGTAGAGGTGATGGAAAACCATCAGCCCGTAAAGGCTCTTGAAGGGATTGAATTCCCTGAGGAGGCCGGTATCAACCTCAAGCTGAAAGAAGATGCCCGAAGCCGATGGGTTGGAGTGGCGCAGGCTGCCGCCGGTGTGCAGCCTTTTCTCTACGATGGTTCGCTCTATACGATGCGAATCGGCCCTAAGACGCAGAATATCATCACCCTCAAGGCCGATAACACAGGATGGAATCCGGCAAATGAGATTCAAGAACATGATTTCGACGATATGTTCTCTTCGGATTACGTTTCCTCTCTTTGGCCTGAGTATATTTCTGCCGACATCGTGAGTGCCCCGCTGACAGAGAAGCGCACACGCGACAACCTCTCTTGGCTGGCAAACGGGATTACCGCATGGAAGAGGGGAGACACCTCGATGCGTCTTAAAATCAATTATATGGGCGACCGTCTTGACTATAATTCGGGCATGACGACAGATTATTTCAGTTCGCAGATTCCTCCGTTTGTGCAGAATAATTCGCAACGTACTCAGACTCACGACTTGTCGGCGCAGTTTTACAGCCAGACAAACAAGCGTGGATATTTTCTTAAGGAAAAATTAAATGTGGCGGGAATATGGAGTACCTCAAACTCCGCAGTTACCGGTTCGTTTGACCTTGCACAGCGCGTAAACCGCAAGAGTTTCTCTGCCAACAATGATTTGAAACTCGTTAAGCGCAACGACAAAAAACTGTTTACCCTCATCTCTCGCAACGCATTCGAGCATCGGCCCGACCGTTTGCTCGTGGCAGGTGAAGAAGATGCGGTGCAGAGTATTGCGACGTCGGATTTCCGTAGCACGACGGAAACTAAATTCGGAAGGATGACACGTTTCTGGAAGTATTATGTCTCCGCAGGAATCGACCTTGATTGGCATCGCATGAACAGTTCTCTTTCCGGACTTGGCGATTTTGACAATGAGGGAATCCATGAGGCATTCCTCTCAAATCTGTATGCCTTGCCTCAGATAGACTACGAACGCAACGGCTGGCGCGCATCTCTCAGTATGTCTCTGAAATGGCTGCATTATTCTGTCGCAGGCCAGCATGATTACGTCAATGCCTCGCCCCGTCTATACGTCAGGCTACAACTGACCGCTAAATCTGATATTTCCGGCTCGGTGGCTTATAGCCTGGGCTCTCCCCAACCCTATCTTAACATTACGGCTCCGGTGCTTTCCGACTATCGCAATCTTTTCATCGCTGAGAATCCCGACAAATATTCGCAGAGAGTGGCGGCAACAATCTCCTATCGCTACCGCAATCCGTTGAAATCTCTGTTTTTCAACCTCTCTTCCACTTATAACCATAGCCGCGACGCGATTATGTCAAACCAGCTGTTCATAGGCGATTTCATAGTCTCAACTTATGTCGACCGGCTTCATCACAGCGATTCATGGTATGTCAATGGCGGATTCAGCAAAGGTCTTGGCCATAGCAAGATGGTGGTGGGCTGCGATATCAACGCTTCTATTTCTTCCGCATCCTCTATGCGCGATAACGCCGTGATACCCTACAGCCAGACCACCGCCGGAGTGAAACCCTATTTCAAAGGTAGCCTTTTGAAATGGCTGTCAGCCAACTATGAAGCAAGCTACGCGTTTTCAAAACTTAAAATCGACGGCCGGACTAACGATAGCCATACCTTCAGGCAAAACATTTTTGCCACAATCATCCCGAATGATGACCTGCAATTCACGGTAGGGGCCGAGCATTTCCTGACTCGCTTCCCTGAGGGAAACACCACAAATCTCGTGCTCCTTGACGCATCAGCCGTATGGAGGGTGAGTAGCAAAGTCAGGCTGTCGTTGACTGCCAACAACTTGCTTAACCGACAGAGATACGAATACGTCAACTACGGCACCCTTTCCCGCTCCGAGCATTCATTCCGGATAAGACAACGCTCTATCCTCGCCTCGATCCAATTCCGCTTCTGAAAACCTCTTCACTTTCCATGCTTTACCCTTATATATAGAAGTATCGGTCAAAGAGAAAATAGGGGATAAATGCTAATCACAGCATTCGTCTCCTAAGTAAGTGTTCAGATTATTCCTATACTTTGATTGCCAATATGAGGGTCGGGATTTCGATTTGGGATGATGGCGTGATGGGGTTCCATCATAACTGAATCACGGATTGAAATCCAGCGCTCAGATTGGATAAGACAGGTATAGGAATAATCTGAACACTTACTTATTAAGTATCTACTAAAAATTAATGTACATATGTTGGCACGGTTTTTGCATAATACCAAGGTAAGATACAGTTAT